>CAMDOT010000001.1 GCA_945903635.1 Rhizobium sp. Q54
GTCCTCCGGTGAATGTGGAAGCGGCCCCGCCACCCCCACCACCGGCGCCGCCTCCGGTAGCCGCCTTCGTGCCGCCGCCGGCGCCCGAGCCTGTCGTCATGCAGGCACCGGAACCGCCGGCAGCACCGATCATCCCGGTGATCCCGGTGGCGGACGTTCCGCCGGAGAAGCCCAAGCGTGGTTGGTGGCGACGCTGACTGAGGACTTCGCATCCTTGAAATAGAAAGAGCGCCTCCGCGGAGGCGCTCTTTTTTATCCGTCGTCCCCACCGAAGCGCGAAGCGCGTAGTGGAGGGACCTTCTCTCCTCGATAAGCTGTCACCGCTGGAGAAAAGGCCCCTCGGCTACGCTCGGGGCGACGGTCGTGCGCTTAAGCCTTCACCTGCTCACCCAGCCAGTCGATCGCCGCCTGGGCGCCGCCCTTGCCATGCGGGACGCGGAGCGCGTTGAGGCTCATCTCGATCACGCTGAGCGTGCCCAGCACCATCGGTGCGTTGACGTGGCCCATGTGCGCCACGCGGAAGGCCTTGCCGGAGAGATCGCCAATGCCGTGGCCCAGGATCACACCGCATTGCTTGTTGCAGTAGGCGCGCAGCGCCTCGGGGTCGTGGCCGTTGGTCAGCACGCAGGTGACCGAATCGGAACGCTCCTCCGGTTCGATGATGTTGAAGCCGATCGCCTGGCCTTCCGACCACACGCCGACGGCGCGACGCACCGCCTCGGCCAGCAGCCGGTGCCGGCGATGCACGTTGTCGAGCCCCTCCTCGAACAGCATGTCGAGTGCCGCGCGCAGGCCGAACAGCAGATGCTCGGGCGGCGTGCCGGCATATTTCTGGTAGTGCAGCGGGCCTTCGCGCTCGGTCCAGTCCCAGTAGGGCGTGCGCAACTCGGCCTTCTTGTGCACTTCGCGCGCCCGGTCGCTGGCGGCGACGAAGCCCAGGCCCGGCGGCGTCATCATGCCCTTCTGCGAGCCCGACATTGCGACGTCGACGCCCCAGGCATCCATCTCGAACGGCATGCAGCCGAGCGAGGCCACCGCGTCGACCATCAGCAGCGCGTCGTGCCTGGCCGCGCGCATCGCCTTGCCGATGGCTTCGATGTCGTTCACCACGCCTGAGGCAGTATCGATCTGCGCCACCAGCACGGCCTTGATCGCGCCCTCCTTGTCGGCTCTGAGGCGCGCCTCGACTTCGGCCGGCCGAACCGCCCGGCGCATGTCGCCCTTCAGCACCTCGACGTCGACACCCATGCGGCGGGCATTGTCGCCCCAGCCGATCGCGAAGCGGCCGCTCTCCAGCACGAGGATCTTGTCGCCCTTGCTGAGCACGTTGGTGAGCGTGGCCTCCCAGGCGCCGTGGCCGTTGGCGATGTAGATGTAGGCGTGGCCCTTGGTGTTGAACACGCGGGCGACGTCGCGCAGCAGGCTGTCGGTCAGCGCCAGCAACGGGCCCGAATAGATGTCCACCGCTGGACGATGCATCGCCCGCAGCACTTCGTCGGGCACCGTCGTCGGCCCCGGAATCGCCAGAAACTCACGTCCCGCACGCACGCTCATCTCGTACCGCCCTCCGAAATTGTTGGCGTGCACACTAGCATGTCACCCGTGGGCGGAAACCGGCTACAATGCCGTGATGCTCCATCGTCGCTCGATTCTCGCCGCTGCCGCCACGTTGCCCCTAGCCAATGTCGTGCGCGCCGACAGTTTCCCTAATGGCCCCTTCCGCATTCTCGTGCCGTTCGGCCCGGGCTCGGCCACCGACCAGAGTGCGCGCAACATCGCAGAAGGTCTGACTCGACTCTTCGGCGTGCCAGCCGTGGTCGAGAACAAGCCCGGCGCCAACGGCGCCATTGCCGCCGACATCGCGGCCAAGGCGAAGCCCGACGGCCAGACCATCTTCGTCTGTTCCAACACCGCGGCGGCGTCGAACGTCGCGCTGATGAAGTCCCTGCCCTACGATCCGCTAAAAGACTTCGATCCGATGACACTCATCGGCCGCGCGCCGGTATTCATGATCGTGAACCCGAAAGTCGAAGCCAATACGGCGCAGGAGTTCGTGGCGCTCTGCAAGCGCCAGCCCGGCAAGATCAACTTCGGCTCGGGCAGTGCCTCGACGCGCATTTCCGGCGAACTCCTGAAGGCCAAGGCCGGCATCGACATGGTGCACGTGCCCTACAAGAGCACGCCGCTCGCCCTCACCGACACCATGTCCGGCCACGTCCAGATGTGCTTCGCCGATCCGGTGACCAGCCTGCCCCAGGTCAAGGCCGGCACCGTGCGTTGCCTGGGCGTCGGCAGCCGCGGCCGCTACAAGCTCACGCCCGACATCCCGACCCTGATCGAACAGGGCATTCCCGATTTCGAGCTGATGACCTGGACGGGCGTGCTGATGCCCCGGGGCGTGCCGCAGGCCGCATTTACCAAGCTGCGTGACGCTATCGTGAAAGCGATCACCGAGCCCGGCTATGTCGAGCGCCAGGCCCAGGGCGGATCGGAGATTACCCCGACAACGCCTGATGAGATGCGGCAAATCCAGATTGCCGAGATCCAGCTCTATCGGGATATGATGAAGATCGCCGGCATCGAGCCGGAATAGGCCTGCAAAAGAACCTTCGTTAAGTCCCATTTGATCGATATATCTGATCGTATATAACGAAGGCCGCAGACGGGGCGGACGGGCAATCGCCACGCGCCATCGGAAAGTAACGCCCGTTTCAACACGAGGATTCCTAGTCATGACGCACGAGAAGCAATTCTACATCGACGGCCAGTGGGTCGACCCGATCACCCCGCGCCTGCTCGATGTGATCGATCCCTCGACCGAGGAGGCCTATACGCAGATCTCGATCGGCAGCGCCGCCGACGTCGACCGCGCCGTCGCCGCCGCCCAGAAGGCATTGGTGAGCTTCGGCCGCTCGACCCGCCAGGAGCGCATCGATCTCCTGCAGTCGATCCTCGCCGAGTACAACAAGCGCCGTAACGACGTGGGCGACGCCATCTCGCGCGAGATGGGCGCGCCGCTGCAGTTCGCCCGCGACATCCAGGCCGGCCGAGGCACGGCCCATCTCGAGCGCATGATCGAGGTGCTGAAGACCTATCCGTTCGAAACGGTCGAAGGCACGACGCTCATTGCACGCGAGCCGATCGGCGTCTGCGGCCTGATCACGCCGTGGAACTGGCCGGTCAACCAGATCGCCTGCAAGGTCGTCCCGGCCATTGCTGCGGGCTGCACCATGATCCTGAAGCCGTCCGAGGAGGCGCCGATCGACGCCATCATCTGGTCGGAGATCATGCACGCCGCCGGCACGCCTAGGGGCGTCTACAATATGATCCAGGGCACCGGCGCCGAGGTCGGCGAAGCCATGTCCTCGCACCCCGGCATCGACATGATGTCCTTCACCGGCTCGACCCGCGCCGGCATCCGCGTGGCCCAGGCCGCGGCCACCACGGTCAAGCGCGTCGCCCAGGAGCTGGGCGGCAAGTCGGCCAACATCCTGTTGCCCGACGTCGACTTCCAGACCGCCGTCACCAAGGGCATCAACTCGATGATGGTGAACAGCGGCCAGTCCTGCACCGCCCCCAGCCGCATGTTCGTGCCGCAGTCCAAGCACGACGAAGTGAAGGCCATCGCCAAGGCGGCGGCCGACAAATTCGTCGTCGGCAATCCGCAGGATCCGAAGACGCGCCTCGGCCCCGTCGTGAACGAGGCCCAGTTCAACAAGATCCAGGGCCTGATCCAGAAGGGCATCGACGAAGGCGCCGAGCTGGTGACCGGCGGCGTCGGCCGCCCGGAGAACCTCAACCGCGGCTACTACGTCCGTCCGACCGTGTTCGCCAACGTGCGCAACGACATGACCATCGCCCGCGAGGAGATCTTCGGGCCGGTGATCGTGATCCTGCCATACAAGGACGAGGCCGAGGTGATCCAGCAGGCCAACGACACGGTCTACGGGCTCGCCGCCTACGTGCAGTCGTCCAATCTCGACCACGCCCGCGAGGTCGCCTCGCAGATGCGGGCCGGCAACGTCCACATCAACTACCCCATGGGCGACACCGCCGCCCCGTTCGGCGGTTATAAGCAGTCCGGCAACGGCCGCGAGTACGGCAAGTGGGGCATGGAAGAGTTCCTCGAGACCAAGGCCGTCATCGGCTACAAGGCCGCCTGACGAATCGTGGAGGCGCTCGCTGGCATCGCCAGTCGAGCACCTCCATTCCTTTCATGCTCTTCCGGACCGCGCGCGTCCTCGCGCGCTCATGAAAGAGCGAGCCAGAGGCTCGCGGTCCGGAAGAGCATGATCCTGATATTGCCCCGCAGGAGCGCGAAGGCGTCGCACCTGCTTTGCTGGCATCGCCGGTCGAGCGCCTCCATACTCACCGCATGATGAGTCCAGCGGCCGCGTTCCCTGCCGACATTGCGATCGTCGGCGGTGGCGCCAGCGGTGTGCTGCTCGCCGCCCTACTCATCCGCAAGAGCGCCCTTCGCGTCGTCCTGATCGAGCGCGGCTCCACGCCAGCGTTGGGCGTCGCCTATTCGACGCAATGCCGGGGCCACCTCCTGAACGTGCGCGCCAGCGACATGAGTGCGCTGGACGATGAACCCGATCATTTCGCGCAATGGGTCGCCCGCGACGGCAGCGGCCTCGGACACAACGACTTCGTGCCCCGTGCCGACTACGGCCGCTATCTAAAAGATCTCCTGGCCGACTCAGTGCAGCGATCGGAGGGACGCCTCCGGATCGTCACGGGCGAAGTGACCGCAATCCGTGAGCAGGCCGCGGGAGTCGAGATCGACATCGATGGGCATGGGGACGGGCACGGGCCGTTCCTTACCCGAAAGGCCGTGCTGGCGACCGGCCATCGACCGCCGTCCGTCGATTCGGGCGCCTACCGCGGCAATCCCTGGCGCGAGGATGCCATCGAAGACCTGGCCCCCGATGCCTCGATCCTGCTGATCGGCACCAGCCTCACCATGATCGACGTTCTGGTCTCGCTGATGGAGCGCGGCCACACCGGCCCGATCACGGCCCTCTCGCGGCGTGGCCTGGTGCCGCGGTTCCATCCCCCGGCGCCGATCCCCTCGCCCGACGTCGACACGCGGGAATTCTTTGCCGGCAGCCTGTCGCAACGCGCCGCCCGCTTCCGCTCGACGGTGCGGAACGGCGTGGGCTGGGCCGGCCTCATGCAAGTCCTGCGACCGCACAACAACGAGCTCTGGCATGGCCTCGACCTGGACCAGCGGCGGCGCTTCCTGCGCCACCTGCGGCCGTGGTGGGACATCCATCGCCATCGCGTCGCGCCCCACATCGGTGAGATCATCGAGGATGCCAAGGCACGCGGCCAACTCTCGATCGTCGCCGCGAAAATCGAGATCGGCCACGCCACCGACCGAACGGTCGACGTCACGATCGTCCGGCGCGGCTCGACCGTCCGGGAGCAGCGCCACTTCGACCGCGTCATCGACTGCCGCGGTCCGCGCAACGAGGTCGACGAGCGTTTGCCGCTGCATGCTCAGATGACCAAGGACGGCCTGCTGCGCGCCGATCCGCTCGGCCAGGGTCTCGATGTCGCCGAAAACGAAGCGCTGATCGGGCGGAATGGCAGAGCCTCGCGCAATATCTATGTGCTCGGGCCGCCGACCCGCGGGCGCTACACGGAGATCGTGGCCATCCCCGATATCCGCCTCCAGGCCGCGGAAGTGGCCGAACATCTGATCGAGCAACTGCGGCAACCATCTGGTCTTGCCGTCGGCCCCGCCGCATAATCGAAGCATGGGACGCGGACCTGCCAAGTCATCGGCCAAATTGTCGGCTAAGCCAGCCGACAAGACCTCGCTGCACCTCCGCCTCGACTTCGGTGGCGAGCGTTCGCTGGGACCGGGCAAGATTCGCCTGCTCGAACTGATCGACGAAACAGGCTCGATCTCCGCGGCTGGCCGCGCGCTCAAGATGTCCTACCGCCAGGCATGGCTGCTGGTCGACGAACTCAATCACATGTTCAAGGAGCCAGTCGTCAGCGCCCAGACCGGCGGCGGCGGCGGTGGCGGCACCGTGGTGACGGAAACCGGCAAGGCCGTCGTGCGGCTCTATCGCGACATGGAGCGGCGGACCTTCAAGGCTTCCAGCCCGGACGTCCGGGCGCTGTCGCGGTTGATCGCGCCGGTGGCGCGGAAGGTGCTCTAACTTTCAGCCCCCGTCGTCCTGAGCGGAGCCGCCCGAATCGGCGCTGTTTACAGCGCCTGCGGCGGCGCAGTCGAAGGACCTCTTTTCGCCGGCCAACCGAAAGGAAAAGAGGTCCTTCGACTACGCTTCGCTCCGCTACAGGGCGGGGACTACCCCGCCCGAGACGACGGGGGAATGCTGTAGCGATAGACTTACTTCAACACCGCAAAACCCTGCTTCTCGAAGAACGGCCGCGCTGCGGGCGACTTCAGGTAGGCCACGAACGCCTCGGCGTTGGGATTGGTCGAACTGGCGAGCAGCGCCATCGGATAGATGATCGGCGGATGGCTGCTTGCCGGGAACACGCCCACGATCTTCACGTTGGGGTCGGCCGCGGCGTCAGTGCGATAGACGATGCCCAGGGGCGCCTCGCCACGCGACACCAAGGTCATCGCCATGCGGACGTTCTCGGCCTGGGCGACGCGATCAGCGACCGACGACCAGACGCCCAGCGATTCGAGCGAGGCCTTGCCGTACTTGCCGGCCGGCACCGCATCGATGTTGGCCATCGCCAGGCGGCCGTCGCCCAGGGCGGCGCGCAGCGGGAAGCCCTTGTCGATCTTGAGATCGATCTTCGAGTCCTTGGCCGCGATCAGCACGATCTCGTTGCCGAGAAAATCGGAGCGGCTCGCCGGCTTGATCAGCTTGCGCTCGGCCAGATAGTCGACCCAGGGCACATCGGCCGAGATGAACAGGTCGGCGGGAATCCCCGCCTCGACCTGCTTGGCCAGCGCCGAACTTGCGGCATACGAAATCCTGGTGGCTTTGCCGGTCTGTTTCGTCCAGCCGGCCGAGGCGTCGTCGAGCGCGTTCTTCAGGCTCGCCGCTGCCAGGATCACGACATCCCTGGACTGGGCCCAGCAGGGTGTTCCCGACATCGACAGGATGGCGGCTGTCATGGCGAACAAGGCACGACGGCAAAACGGCATTTCCAGATCTCTCCTGCAGCTCTTCGTTATATCTAATCAGATATATCGACTTCCTGGCAATCGCAATCGGCTCTAGCGGGCATGGCTCCCCCACAGGTCAGTCGGTATAGTCGTGGCTGGCCGAAGAAACCGGAGCCGACCCATGAAGAAGAGTCTCGCTGTTGTCATCGTTCTTGCGGCCTTCGCGGGCGGCGCATCGGCACAGATGCACGCTCCCTACGCCGGGATGCAGTCGCGCCCGGTCAAGGCCCTGTCAGATCAGCAGATCGCCGACCTCAAGGCCGGACGCGGCATGGGACTGGCGCTGGCGGCGGAACTGAATGGATATCCCGGTCCCATGCACCTTCTGGAACTGGCCGACCAGTTGGCGCTGACGGCCGATCAGCGTGCCGCCGTGAAGGCAATGTTCGAGGCGATGAAGGCGGAAGCGATTGCCCTGGGCGAGAAACTTATCGAGCAGGAAAGTACCCTGGATCGACTGTTCGCAAGCCGCACCGTCACGCCCGAGACCCTGCAGACCGCGACGGCAGCCATCGGCGAGACACAGGCCCGGCTCCGCGACACTCACCTGAAGTATCACCTCTCGACCGCTTCAGTCCTTCAGCCGCAGCAGTTGCACCGGTACGCCGAGCTGCGGGGCTACGCGGGAGCAGGCTCGGCTCCCGGTCATACGCACAAGCCCGGTTCCAACTGAACTCAGTGGCCGCTCTAAGCATTGCGATCCTGCTGGCAGCCGTATCGCTCGTCTACTCGACGGTGGGACAGGCTGGCGGCACGGCCTTTCTGGCGATCATGGCCGTGATGGGCCTGCCGGCGGATGAGCTGCGCCCCACTGCCCTGATCCTCAACATCGTCGCTGCGGGATATGCGACATGGCGATTGAGCGCCGCCCAGGTGATCGACTGGCGCTTGCTTGCCTGTGTCGGCATGCCCGCCCTGCCCTTGTCATTTCTTGGCCGCATGGTCGCGCTCGATAGCGGTCTCTACTTCGTGCTGACCGGCTGCGTCCTGCTCTTTGCCGCCGCCATGATGGTCACCCGGTGGAAAGCCCACGCCAGCAGTTCGCCGGGCGTCGTTCCCGCGGCATTTGTCGGCAGCGTCTCGGGGTTCGCTTCCGGAATAACGGGCGTCGGTGGCGGCGTGTTTCTGGCCCCTGCCATTGTCGCGCTCGGCTGGGGAACGGCTCGCCAGGCCGCCAACCTGTCCGCCCCGTTCATCCTCGGCAATTCGATCACCGGCCTTGCTGGAGTCCTCATGGCCGGGCAGCGGCCAACCGCCGATGTCGGCCCCTATGCATTGGCGGCCCTGGCCGGCGCCGTGGTGGGCACGATGATCGGCCAGCGCTTCATGTCGGAACGCGCCACGAGGTATGTACTGGCCACGATCCTGCTGGTCGCAGGTCTTAGGCTATTGAGTCGATGACCGCGACCTTGATGCCCGAAAGCGGCTCTGTTTCAGACGATCGCTTCAGCCAAGTCTTTCATGGTCGGGACAAGAATGTCCGGCTGATGGGGAGTCTCGCCGAACGGGCGGGTCCGTCGATCGATGAAGGCCGTGCGCATGCCGGCCGACTTTGCCCCGATGCAGTCGAACGCATGGTTGGCGACGAAGAGGATCTGGTCGGGCTGGACACCGCACAGCTCGGCCGCCTTGGTGTAAGTGGCAACGTGCGGCTTGAAGGAGTTGGCTTCAGCCACCGAGATCACCTTGTCGAACGGGACCTTGTGATATTGCTTCGCCGTCTCGAGCATGTCGCGATCGCCGTTCGAGAGCACGACAAGCTTGTATTTGCTGCGGAGTTTATCGAGTGCCTGCGGCACCTCGGGAAACGGTTTCAGCTTCTCGATCTCCCCGACGAGATATCGGACCTCGTCCTTCGTGTAGCTGATGCCGGCGCGATCCATGACGTGAGCGACGGCACGATGGCCGATCTCACGGTAGGGCGTGTGCTCGCGATGGAGCAGCGCGTCGATCATCGAATTTTCGTAGTGCGTGCGGCGCCACCACGTCACGAAGGAATTCGGACTGCCCTTCCAGCCCTTCTTTTGAAGGAACGGCGTCGCGATGTCGGTGAGGCCGCCCTGCATGTCGACCACCGTCCCGTACTGATCGAACATGCAAACCTTGACGTTCTGCCTGATCGCTTCGGGGTTCATGGGCGTCTCCTGATTCATGAGTAGTCGACTGCTAGCATTGCCAGCAGCCAAGCAAAATGCGCGGTGCTGGCTTGCAATACGAGATTTGCAGGTTCAGCAGGCTTCAGGCTATATTTTTGATACGTTGCCACGATATGTGTAATGCACGGGCCGCCCGGGTCTCTTGTCCGGAGCGGCCTTTTTCGTGGGCCGGTGGCATCCCGCCACCAAGAACCTTTGGCCAAGCCCCGCCCGGCGCGCCCGCCGGGTAAGATCCCTGGAGGATGAGGGGAGGTCCCGCGACCTGTACCGGGTAGTCCGTACCCGAATATTGAGCCGTGAGTAGCAAGCACAAGGACGGCCCCGCCGCATTGACTGTCCGGGAGTGGGGTGGACCGAGGCGCGAAAAACGCGTTCCAGCGCTGAATTTCGACGGTCTACTGTGGCTGCCCGAGGTGGGGCCACAGGGTCAGATTCCGCTCGATGTCACAGGTGGGCGCTCAGCCTGTGTCACAACATTTGTCTCAACTTGGTGTGACACTTTTTAGTGTGACACCGCGGACGCGTCAGCTCGCCGCCGCCTGTGCCGGGACCGGCTCCGGCTTGGGCGGCACCGGGTCAGCCTGGGTGGCTGCCGCCGCGGCCGGATCGGCCATCGTGGTCGTGGTGGTCTGCACGACCACGGCCGCGCCCTCCTTGGCGAACTCGATGCCCATGCCCGGGAAGCTGCTGAACATGCGCTTGACCGCCTCGCGCTGGATGGCGGCGGGGTTGCCCGGCCGGGCGGTGAACTTGAAGCGGACGAGCAGCGCGTTTTCGGCGATGTCGGCCACGCCCTGCATCTTGAAGGGCGCCAGGAGGTCGTCCTTGAACAACGGCATCTCGGCGATGTCGGTACCGATCTTCTTGGCCGCCTTGCGCAGCTTCTCGATGTCGGTGTTGCCGGCGAAGCGCATGTTGAACTTCACCGTGATCCAGTCGCGGCTGAAGTTGGTGATCTGGCCGAGCTGGCCGAACGGGATGGTGTGTACCTGCCCGTTCTGGTGGCGGAGCTTGATCGAGCGGAGCGTGAAGCCCTCGACCGTGCCCTTGGCCTTGCCGCAGTCGATGTATTCGCCGACGCGGAAGGCGTCGTCGGACAGGTAGAAGATGCCCGAGACGATGTCCTTCACAAGCGTCTGGCTGCCGAAGGAGATCGCGATGCCGAAGACCGAGGCGCCGGCGATCAGCGGCGTGATGTTCACGCCGAAGGATTCCAGCGCCACCATGACGGCAACGACGCCGATCAGGACGGCGGCGGTCATGCGCATCAGCGGCATCATGGTGCTGATGCGCGAGGCCGGCGGCCCGGCCGCATCGCCGTCGACGATCGCGGCGGCCGCGTCCTTGTTCTTGCGCGCCATGTAGGGCTCGGTCGAGTACTTGAAGAGCTCCCACAGCACGAAGGCCACGAACAGGGTGAAGCCCGCGGTGCGCGAGGAGCGCGTGATCGTGGCCCATTGGTCTTCGTCGGCCAGCGCGAAGACCTGGACGACCCAGCTCTCGGCGATGGTGACGGCAACGCCGATCAGCACGGCCACGCGGATACAGCGCGCCACCACGTCGGGCAGCTTGGGGGCGTCGGCGGCGGGCGTCCGGCCCTCGAGCTGCGAATCGAGCCGTCGCACGAAGGCCTGCATGAAGGTCTCGAACAGCAGCAAGCCGACCACGAGGACGACGGTCAGCAGCATGGCACTCGTGACATGGGTGAGGCCCGAGACGGCGCCGTAGATCTGAGTGAGGCCAAGTGCTGCGAAGAAGGTGACGCCGACCGGCACCCAGTGGCGGCCGAGCGCGCCGGCCAGAGGGGCGGCCTTGCCGAGGCCGCCGAACCACTGGGCCGCGGCATCGCGCGAGCCGCGCACCAGCCAGATGAAGGCCGTGACGTAGATCACGGCGCCGATCGACTGGTAGGCGGCCAGGGCGGTCTGCGGCGTGCCGATGGCCATCAGAACCTGGCCCAGGATACGGGCAAGGATGATCAGCAGCATCACCGCCTCGATGCGCCCGTACATGGCGCGCGCGTCGCGGTCGGTGGCGTCGCAGAGCCTGGCCTGCGGCAGCGCGGGCCGCAGCACGATCAGGAACAGGAAGACGTAGAGGCGCCAGTGGAAGATGCCGTCGAGGACCGCGGCGGCGAACCTGTCCTGGCCGACCGGGCCGGTGAACCAGGCACCGATCGCGGCATTGCAGATCACCCAGACGGCGAAGACGCCCAACCCGTCGAGCACCGCCAGCAGGCCGAGATGCCCGAGCGAGCGCAGGCCCTGCTCGGGGCGGGCGCCGCCGGCGAGGCGATGGCGCAAGCCGGTCATGAGGGCGCGCAGGACCGCTTCGGCCGCGACCGCCGCCACGGCGACAAGGCCCAGCAGGAGCAGGAAGCCGGACGTGCCGCGGCCGCCCGAAGCACTCTGGTCGAGCAACCTGGGAATGGAGGCGAGATGGGTGCCGAGCACGGGGATGGCGCGCACGACCTTGCCGGCGCGCTCGAAGAAGACGGCGAAGGGACCCGGTCCTTCCGGGATTGGCGTCACCACGACGGTGGGCGCGGGCGGCTTGGCCTTGGATTTCGCGGCGGAACTCGGGGGCGCGGAAGCAGCCGGCGCGGCGGGAGCAGAGGCGGCAGGTGCAGGTGCCGAGGGGACGCCCTCGGCCTTCAGCTTCTCGGTGACCGAATTGCTGATGGCATCGACCAGCGCGTTGAACTGCTCCTGGGTCATGCCGGGCGGCGCTGCCCCCGGTGCCTGGGCCCATGCCGACGCAACCGGCATACACAAAAGGCTGATCGCCAGAACGATCGAGCGTAGTGCAGACATGGGGTTTCCTCTCACCAGCAGGGCGTAGCCCTGTTGGGAGTGTCTACCCCCTTTTCCTCCAAGCGTGAAGGCGAGACCGGCTAAGCCGCGTACCTGCTCGACGTCAATGCCGGCCACAGCGCCTGCGGGCCGGCCTTGGCCACGGCGGCGCCGATCTTCTCGCCCCAGAAGCTCTCGCTGCCGAAGTCGCGCCGCCATACCCAGAGCCTGCGCGTGTAGTGATGCAGGATGTGTTCGTGGGTAAAACCCATCGCACCCATCGACTGATGCGAGATGGCGCAGATGCGCTGGGCGAAGTCAGAGGCCTGGGTCTTGGCGGCGGCGATCGAGAAGCTGCCACCGTCGGCCAGTCCGCCCTCGTCGGCGTCGCGCGACGCGGCCTCGGCCGAGGCGATGGTGGCGGCCACGCAGCTCGCAAGCTCGGCCAGCATGTGCTGGATCGCCTGGAAGGTCGAGATCGAGCGGCCGAATTGTACGCGCTGCTTGGAATATTCCACGGTCGTGGCCAGCACCTTGTCGGCCGCACCTGCCATCTGCATGGCACGCGCCAGGGCTGCGAGCTCGAGCGCCCGCTCGGCGCTCACGGCCGAGGCGCCGGAGAAGGCGCAGGTGGCCTTGTCGAAGGCCACGGTGCCGTAGGGCTCGCCGGCGTGACTGGGCGTCGCCGTCACCTTGGCGTTGGCCTTGTCGACGACGGCAACGACGGGTTTGCCGCCTGAATTGGCGACCGCGACGAAGCGATCCGCGACCGACGCGAACGGCACGCGATCGACCTTGCCGGACAGCCGCCCATTATCGAATGAGACGTTGCCCAGCACGATCGTGGCCGGTCCCGGTCCGGGCGTGCCACCGGCTGCCGCGATCAGCAGGTTGGCGAGCGCGGTCTCGGCGAGCGGCACCGGCACCGCATTCTCGCCGGCCAGCCGCAACACGGCCATCAGGTCGGCAATTGTGCCGCCGACGCCGCCCTTGTCCTCGGGCACGGCCGTGAGCGGCAGGCCCATCTCCTCGATTTCCTTCCAGAAATCGGCGGGCCACGTGCCCTTCTCGACTCCGTTCACGATGTCCTTGCCGCAGCGCTCGGCGAAGAACCGGCCGGCGGTGTCGAGCAGCATCTCGCGTGTATCGTGATCCATCGCCGGTCTCCTAACGAAGGCCAAGGCCGCGGGCGACGATGCCGCGCAGGACCTGGGTGGTGCCGCCCTGGATCGTGTACGAGGGCGCCATCATGGTGGCGTACTGGGCGACGTCGAGGAAATCGGCCATGTCGTCTTCGGTGGTGGCATCGGATTCAGCCAGCACGCGGGCGATTTCCGGCAGATCCTGCTGGTAGATCGTGCCGAGGTCCTTCACCAGCGCCGCCTCGATGGCCGGCGACTTGCCGCCCTGCATCATGCCGGCCACGGCAACCGACATCTGTCGCAGCGTCCACAGCCGGGCGACGATGCGGCCGAGGATCGACGCCGCCCTCCCCGCCGGCTGGCGTCCCAGCACGCGCACCAACTCACGCAGGACGTGGAAGTTCTGCATGAAGCGCTCGGGGCCGCTGCGCTCGAAGGCGAGCTCGCTGGTGACCTGCAGCCAGCCATCGCCCTCGTTGCCGATCAGGCATTCCTCGGGGATGAAGCAATCGCTGAACGTCACCTCGTTCCAGTCGTGACGCCCGGCGAGATTGATGATCGGCCGGATGGTGACGCCCGGAGTCTTGAGATCGACCAGGAGCTGGCTCAGGCCCTTGTGGCGATCGCCATGCTGGCCGGACGTGCGCACGAGCGTGATGCAGTAGTGATTGTGATGCGCGCCCGAGGTCCAGACCTTGGTGCCGTTGACGCGAAAGCCGCCCGGCACCGGCTCGGCGCGGGTGCGTACGGAGGCAAGATCGGAGCCCGAATCGGGCTCGCTCATGCCGATCGAGAAGTAGCATTCACCCGCGGTGATCTTCGGCAGGATCGCCTGGCGCTGCTCCTCGCTGCCGAAACGCAGCAACAGCGGACCGGACTGGCGGTCCGCCACCCAATGCGCACCGGCTGGTGCGCCGTTGCCCAACAGCTCCTCGGTGACGACATAGCGGTCGAGGAAGCTGCGCTCGCTGCCGCCATATTGCGTGGGCCAGGTGATGCCGATCCAGCCACGCTTGCCCAGCGCCTTGCTGAACTCGGAGGACCGCGTATTCCAGCTCGAGAAGCGATCCTCGCTCTTGAGGCCGGGCAGCGTTTCCTTGAGGAACTGGCGAACTTCTCCGCGCAACGCCTCGGCTTCGGCCGGCAGGTGGAACGGCGGGAATTCGAGCTTGGGAATGGACATCGTCGTTCTCTGCTGTTGGATGCCTCTTCTGTGTCGGCTAATTCTAGACGGCGCAACCAGGGAGTTTCGAGGGTCGAATGCCGCGCCGCCCACCCCGCCTGCCGCCACTCCTGGCGGAATTCGACGACGAGGAACGCGACGCCGTGATTGCGGCCAATCGTGCGTTCTATCGCGCCTTCAACGATCGCGACGCCGCCGCGATGGATCTGCTCTGGTCGCCGACCGGATCGGTCGTCTGCCTGCATCCCGGCCAAGCGGGCCTGTATGATCGCGCCGACATCATGGCGAGTTGGCGCGCCATCATGCGCCACCCCGAGGCGCCGCGCGTGCGCTGCACCCAGGAATGGGTGGTGGGTCGCCCCGGCCTGGCCATCGTGGTCTGCCGCGAGATCCTGGCCGACGTGCAGCTGATGGCGACCAACACCTTCACCCGCCTCAGCGACGGCTGGCGCATCATCGGCCATCATTCCGGCCCGGTGCCCTCGGTCGAGCCTCAGCAGCCGGCGCCGACAACCCCGTCCGCGCCGACGCGAGACCGGCGCAAGCTTCACTGACCGATCGGGCTCGCCGTGTCGTTCGGCTTCTGGGCACTCACGTCCGCCGCCATGCCTTGAGACGGCGCACCGCCTCTTCCATTTCGACGGTCGATCCAGCGAAGGATATGCGCAGCGTGCCGGTGCCCCGTGCGCGGTCGAAGTCCATCCCCGGCGTCGTCGCCACGCCGGTCTCTCGTAGCATCCGGCTGCAGAATTCGCGGCTGTCGTTGGTGAGGTGCGAGACGTCGGCATAGATATAGAAAGCACCCTGCGCCGGCGTCAGGCGATCGAAGCCGGCCGTCGGCAGGCCCGCCATCAGCAGATCGCGGTTGGTGCGATAGCGCCGGACATGGCCGTCGAGCTCGTCACGGCACTCGAAGGCCGCAAGTGCCGCATGCTGCGAAAGCGTGGGCACCGAGATGAAGAAGTTCTGCGTCAGCCGCTCGATCGGCCGGACCAGGTCGGACGGCACGACCAGCCAGCCGACCCGCCAGCCGGTCATCGAGAAATACTTGGAGAAGCTGTTGACCACGATCGCGCTGTCCGACATCTCGACCGCCGAGTGCGTTTCGCCCTCGTAGACGATGCCGTGATAGATCTCGTCGGAGATCAGGCGCACGCCGTTGCGGTTGCACCAGTCCGCCAACGTCTTCAGCTCGGCGCGATCGACCATCGTGCCCGTGGGATTGGACGGGCTGGCCAGGATCAGGCCGTCGATCTTTCCAGCCTTCTCCAGCGCCGCCACGGTCGGCTGGAAGCGATCGGCGGCCGAGGTCGGCAGGTCGACAGCCTCGAGGTTGAGCGCCGCCAGGATGTTACGGTAGGCTGGATAGCCGGGCGCCGCCAGCGCCACCCGGTCGCCGGGATCGAAGCTCGCCAGAAAAACCAGCGGAAAGCCGCCCGACGAGCCGGTCGTCACGATCACACGCTCTGCAGGCACGTTGGCGCCATAGACCTCGCGATAATGACGCGCGATGCGTTCGCGCAGCGCCGGGATTCCCAGCGCCGCGACGTAGCCGATGCGATCCGAGTCGAGCGCGGTACGGGCCGCTGCCAGCGCACCCTTCGGCGCCGGCGTGCTGGGCTGGCCGACCTCTAGATGGATGACAGTGTCGCCCGCGGCCTCCTTCTCGGCCGCCGCCGCCATGACATCCATCACGATGAACGGATCGACGGCGCCGGACCGACGCGACAGCTTCCCCGACATGGACGCTCGCCCTAGCGAACGGCGCTCAGCGCGAGCCCTGCGCCGGCTGGATCGATGGCGCCTTGGCACGTGGCCGCACCGCCGCGCAATCCGCTCGGACAGGCGATGGCGTTGACGAAGCCACCTTGGCCCCGGCGCTGGGCCAATACAGCGGCAAGATTCTGCCCCGCCTCGATCGTCGCCCGCGCCACGATGCCCGTCGCCTGGGCCGCCGTCGGCGCCCCACCACCGGCGCCGGCGAAGACGAATTCGCCGTTGCCAGGATAGGCAATGATCACCGGGCTCACGGAAGCCGCTTCCGGCGTCGGCGCGCCGAGCAGGATGCCGGTTCCCGGCACGACCAGGCGGGCGCCGAACAATTGACCCATGGACAGGCTGCAGGCGACAGCATTGGCTTGGCTGTCGACCGCGACCAACCCGGCGAAACCACCCGAATCGGTCGGTGTCCCTCCACCCGGTGGCTGGCCGCGCCAACCCGCCAAAGCCGCGCCACCCGCCATCGGCGACGGCGCGACGTAGATACGCTGGCGGCCGAACATGCCGAAATTCTCGCCTGCCGGCGGCCCTGCCTGCGGCACCGCGCGGCGCAGCGCGTCGAGGGGCAGGCTGCCGCCCATCTGTGAGATCTGGTCGGACAGGGTTCGCGCAAATGTTCCCTGGAAAAAATCGACTCCGCCGCGCGAGCGGATCACGCCCAGCGTTCCAGCCAGTTCGGCCTGCACCAGGTTGCTGCCCTCCGCCGACGCGCCGCCGAAGATGCGCTGCGCTTCGCGATCCGACCCCAGGAGTGCACCGCCGGCCTGAAGGTCGCGCGCCAAGGCCCGCGATACCGGGACGCCAGACCGGGCCATACGCTCAGCGAGCGCGACGGACTGCTCCCAGCGACCCTGACCGTGGCGGACATGCATGAGGGTCATGGCACGCACGCCAGTCGGTATCGAGAACGACACGCCATTGACCGCGCCGGGCGCCGCGACGGGCGCGAATATGAATGATTCGGCCGCCATGGTCTTGCTGTTGTGGACGATGCACGCGCCCGAAGCACCCAATCCGGCGGCCGACGGCAAGGTGACGGCGAGGGTGAAATACATGGCAATTGCAGCGTCGACGGCATTGCCGCCGTTCAGCAGGATTTCACGCCCCACCTCCGCCGCCCGGCTCTCGTCGGCCGAAACGGCAGCAAAGGTGGAGCTGCCGAAGACCCGAGAGATACCCGATTTGCCGGGAGCCTTGCCGGACGGGTTGGAGGCATTTGAGGCGTCCTCAGTCGCCACGTCGGTCTCACTTCTGCCACAAGCCGACAGCAAAAGAATGCCAATCAGCGCCAAGCTGCGCAATTGACGTGGCCGCCGCGCGTTCCTAGCCTGCTTGTAACCCGTGCCGCCCGTGTTCAAACGCATCACCATCCTCATTTGCCTCTCGCTGCTCGCGCTGGCGCCGTTTCATGCCGCCCACGCGCAGCGACTCAATCTCATACGCGACGCCGAGATCGAGAACACTATCCGCACCTTCGTCATTCCGATCTGGAAGGCGGCCGGCCTCGACCCCAACGGCGTCGAGATCATGATCGTCCAGGACGGTTCGCTCAACGCCTTCGTGGCTGGTGGCCAGCGGATATTCATAAATACCGGTCTGATCATGCGGACCGAGACGCCCAATCAGCTCATCGGCGTGCTTGCGCACGAAAGCGGCCATATCGCGGGCGGACATCTGGCGCGCATGCAAGAGGAACTGCGATCGCTCTCGACCATGCAGATCATCGAGACGATCCTCGCCGGCGGCGCCATGGCAGGCGGCTCGGTCTCCGGCGGTATCGGTAGAGGCGGTCCATCCGGCGGAGGGAACAAGGCGCCGGGGTCGATCATGTCGTTCCTGAAGTATTCGCAGACCCAGGAGTCAGCCGCCGACCAGGCGGCCATGAGCTATCTGCAGAAGACTGGCCAATCGCCAAAGGGATCGATCGAATTCCTGCGCACCCTGCAGAAGGAGGAGCGCCTGGCGATGACGCAGCGCGACCCCTATCTGACGACCCATCCTCTGACGCCGGACCGAATCGACGCATTCGAACAAGCTGCCGCACGGTCACCCTACGTCAATACGCCGGATACGCCCCAGAACCTGGCCATGCATCACCGCATCGTTGCCAAGCTCTATGGCTTCGTGGCGCCCGACGTCGCCCTTCAGCGATTCAGCGAGGCCGACCGCTCTGTACCGGCACGATATGCCCGAGGCATTGCGCTCTATCGCAAGGGCTCACTGGGCTCGGCGTTGCTCACCATCGACGGGCTCCTGAAGGAATATCCCAACGATCCCTACTTCAACGAGGTGCGCGGCCAGATGCTGTACGAGAACGGCCGTGCTGCTGAGGCCGTCGTCTCCTACCGCCGTGCCGTCCAGCTGCTGCCCGGAAGCGGACTACTGAAAATCGACCTGGCGCGCGCCCTGCTCGATACCAACAACGCCGAAAACGACCGCGAGGCCCTCCGCAATCTCGAACTCGCGGTACAACAGGAGAGCGGCTCGTTCGAGTTGTGGCGGTTGATGGCGGCCGGCTATTCCAAGCAGAACAACGCCGGCATGACGTCACTGGCCCGTGCCGAAATGGCAATCCTGCGCGGCCAGCGCGCGGAAGCTCAATCCCACGCGGCGACGGCGGAACGCAGCCTGCCGCCGGGAACGCCGGCATGGCAGCGCGCCCAGGACATCAAGGCCTACATCGATTCACGGCCGCGCCGCTAGCGACCAGCCCTGACCGCGCGGCCGGCCTCTCACCCCTTCCCCCGGAGTTCAAGACAATGCGTTCGCTTCTCGCCCTTTGTGCCGCCCTGATCGTGGGCGGCGCGCTTCTCGCCATCGCCGCGACCTCACCGACCCGTCTCGCCGCACCGGCTGCCACCCTGGATACCGGTGACAAAGCGGGGTTCGGCCGGAAGATCAGGGAATACCTGATCGCCAATCCCGAGGTGCTGGTCGAGGCGATGCAGGAATTCGAGCGCAAGCAGGACAGCCAACGCGACTCGGTGGCGCAGAAGGCGATCACCCAACACAGAGCGGAGCTCCTCTCCGACCCCGAAGCCCCGTCCGAAGGCAACGCCAGCGGCGACGTCGTCATCGTCGATTTCAACGACTATCAGTGCCCGTACTGCAAGCGCGCCCACCTGGCGTTGAAGTCGGTGGTGGCAGCCGACGGCAAGGTCAAGGTCGTCTACAAGGACTTGCCGATCCTGGGTGAACCGTCGCGCATTGCCGCCCTCGCCGCATTGGCTTCAGTCAAGCAAGGCAAGCACCTTGCCCTGCATAACGCGCTGATGGAGGCCCCCGGCAAACTCGACCGCGACCGCATCATGGAGATCGCCGCGTCGGTCGGCCTCAATGTGGCGCTGCTCCAGAAGGACATGGAAGATCCGAAGTTCAAACAGCTTATCGAGCGCAACATGGCCCTGGCCGGCGCATTGGGCGTACGGGGTACGCCGGCTTTCGTCATCGGCGATCAGTTCGTCCCCGGCGCCGTCGATGCCGATGCGCTGAAGCAGCTGATCGCCGAAGCCCGCAAGCGCTAGCGTTCTCTACCGCGACTGCGTCGCCGTCAGGCCGAGTGCGTCGACCAGATCGGCGCCGGGACTCGTCAGGTAGTCGATCCGGTCAAGGGCCAGCGGGGGCTCGGGGCGGGCATCGAACGTGAGCGTGCCGCCCTTCTCGACGAAGCGCGCGACGGCCTCGAGCAGTTGCGTCAGGCTCTGCGTGATCAGCAAGCCAGCAGGCTGAAAGCGCCTGATGTCGCGCGCGAGATTAGCCCGCACTGCCGGCGCCGTCTGGCCAGTCGTTGCGGCGAACGCCTTGAGCCCACGATCCAGCAGGCTGCCGTCGGCCAGCACCAGGCGGGCCGAGGCAAGGGCCGCCTTCGAATCATAGATCGCGGCCGTATCGCCATCATCGACGGCAAGCCAAAAGGCCTCGTCGGCCCCCACGACCCGGGCGGTGAAATTGATCTCGGCAAGATCAGGAGCCGAAAGTGCGCAACGATCGATGGTGATCTCGGCCTGTCCTCGGTCCTCGATGCCGGCGCAGTCGAAGCCCAGCTTGAGTTCCCGCAGACCCATCGCCTGCAAGGCCACACGCAACTTCAGAGCCTCCATGTTGCGCAGCGGCGGCGCCAGCACAAATCCGTCGATGCGCATCCGTGAGCGACTGACCTTGTCGCTTTCGCGAAGCGTCTCGATGGTCACCGAGCCCAGCGACGCGCCATACCGGGTGAACATTTCGCCGCCGAAGCCGGCGGCGACGGCACGTTCAACCATGATCCGCCCAATCGGGGCCTCGGGATACCAGTCGGGTGACGACAACGCCGCCAGGATTCGACGCGCATCGAGACCACGGACGTCGATGTTGGCCAGTCGGTACTGGGGGGCGCGGCCTTCCCCCGCCGTGGCCTCGATTCCGAGGGCGGCGGCAGACGCCATTTGGCCACCCTCGTAGCGGTCGACGTCGATCTTCGACACGCCGAAGGTATCGCCGCCTCCCGGCAAGGTGAAGACGGTTCCGATCTGCTCGAAACGTCGGACCGACAGCGCGCCCATCGCGCGGGCAAGAAGAACCACGCCGCGATAAGGTCCGTCTTCCGAAGCATCGAAGCGCGCGAGGTCGAGGCCCTCCAGGACGAGCTTTTCAACGCTCCATGTTCCAGTCGTCCCACGGTCGCCGAATCGCACTTGCTGCAGTTCGACGCGATCCGCCTGCAGCGGGCTTCCCCAGTGGAAGCCGGCCAGAGGCGTGCGCCCCTGCAGCAACTCGGCGAGCGGCCAGCCCAGTCCCGAGGCCTCCCAGCGGCCGACGGACAACCCGGCGGCGTGGCTCGACTTGATATCGGCAAGCGTCACGCGGCGCGCCAGAAGGCCAACCTCCACCTGCCCCACTGCCGTCGTCCCGTCGCGCTCGATCTCGGCCTTGATACGCGACGCGGCAAATCCCTCCACCAGCGGAGCCGCCGCCGCAACGACACCCACAAGGGCTATTACGGCGATGGCGGCAATGATGCCTTTCTTCACGCCTCGGCGTCCGGTTGTTTTGCCGGCTGGGCGGCGTCGAAGGCCGGAAGTTGCATACAGGCACCGTAGATGCGCTGGATGGTCGGGTACTTCTTCATGTCGACCTTGAAGCGCGCGGCGTTGAACACCTGCGGGATGAGGCAGAGATCGGCCATGGTCGGTGCATCGCCGTGGCTGAAGGTGCCAGTCTTCGAGTCTTTCGAGATCGTCGCCTCGTAGGCATCGAAGCCGGTCTCGATCCAGTGCCGCGACCAGGCAAAGGCGCTTTCCTCGGTCTGGCCGAACTTTTCACGCAGGTAACCCATCACGCGCAGATTCTGGATGGGATGGATATCGGCGGTGGGGATAAGGGCCAGTGCCCGGACGCGCGCGCGGCCCACCGGATCCTTGGGCAGCAGTGGCGGCTGAGGACAGGTCTCCTCCAGATACTCGAGGATAGCGAGCGACTGGGTCAGCACCTCGCCGGAATCGAGCACCAGGGCTGGCACCAGCATCTGCGGATTGAGGGCTGCATAGTCCGGCGCCCTTTGCTCGCCTTTGCGCAGGTGCCGCGAGGCGTGCTCGACGACGATGCCCTTGAGATTGAGCGCGATCCGCACGCGATACGCCGCCGACGAACGAAAATAGCCGATGAGCTTCATGACTGCCTCCGGCATCACCCTAGCACGGCTCAGGCCGGCGGCGTGTAGCGCACCACTTTCTGGTCGATGGCGCCAAAAATCGTTCGGCCGCCACGATCGAACATTTCTATGCGGATGCGGTCGCCGAACTTCATGAACGGCGTCACCGGCTTGCCACCGTCCAGCGTTTCGCGAACGCGCCGCTCGGCGATGCAGGAGCAGCCGACAGATGCATCCCGGTTGGCGACCGTGCCAGAGCCGATGACGGTACCTGCCTCGAGGTGCCGCGTCTTGGCGGCGTGGGCGATCAGCTGGCCGAAATCGAACGTCAGATCGGTCGCCGCATTGGGATGGCCGAACTCCTTGCCGTTCAGCGTCGAAATCAGCGGCAGGTTGAGCCTGGCGCCGTCCCAGACATCACCCAGTTCGTCCGGCGTCACCGCAACAGGCGCAAAGGCCGTGGCCGGCTTGCCGTGAAGGAACCCGAAGCCCTTGTTGAGCTCGGCCGGGATCAGGTTGCGCAGCGACACGTCGTTCAGGATCGTGACGAGCTTGATATGTTTTCGCGCAGCGGCGGCCGGGGTTCCCATCGGCACATCGTCGACGTAGACCGAGATCTCGCCCTCGAAGTCGATGCCCCAGGCCTCGTCGCCGGCCTCGATCCCGTCAGTCGAGCCGATGAAGGAGTCGGAACCGCCCTGATACATCAGCGGATCGGTCCAGAACGACGGCGGCATCTCCACGCCGCGAGCCTTGCGTACCAGTTCGACGTGAACGACATAGGCCGATCCGTCGACCCATTGGTAAGCGCGCGGCAGCGGCGCCGCGAGCGCGCTGCTGTCGAGCTCGAACGACCCTGGCGCCTTGTCGGCGGCCAGCTGCTCGGCGAGCGCCCGCAGGCTGGGAGCGGTGTCGGCCCAGTCGTCCAGCGCCCGTTGCAGTGTCGGCGCCACGTTGGTGGCTCGCACCGCGCGCGTAAGCTCCCGATTGACCACGATCAGCGTGCCGTCGCGGCCGCCTTCCTTCAGCGTTCCCAGCTTCATCGTCCTGGCTTCCCTACTCTGCTGCCTGCTTCACTTCCGGCGGTCGCCAGGACTTCACATAGCCCTCGAATTCCACGCCGGCCGGCATGTCGGCGACATCTATCGCGTCGCGCGTGTCGATCATCACCGCGACCTCGTCGGTCTCGGTCTTGCCGCCCTTCGTTGCCGCATTGAACGCCTTGGGGTGCGGGCCATGCGTAAAGCCGGACGGATGCACCGTCATCATGCCGGGATGGATGTTGTCGCGGCTGAAGAAGCTGCCCTTGTGATAGAAGATCACTTCCTCAAAATCGTCGTTGTTATGGAAGAACGGCAGGCGCAACGCCTCCGGATCGCTTTCCAGCGGGCGCGGCACGAAAGTGCAGACGACGAAGCGGCCGGCCACGAAAGTGGTGTGTGCCGACGGCGGCAGGTGGGCGCGATGGCTCATCAGCGGTCGCAGGTCGCGCCAGTTGATGCGCACGACACTCAGGTCTCCGTGCCAGCCCACGGCGTCGAGCGGATTGAAAGGATAGGTCACGGTCGAGATCTGGTTGCGGCGCTTCACCGACACCTTCCAGGTGCGCTCGTCCTGCTGGGCGCGGAAGGCGTCGTCGATGTGTGGCGTGTCGAGCATCGCCGGATCGAAGATCGCATGCCGGCCGACCAGCCCCTTCTCCGGCAAGGTGAAATGATCGTTGGTCGCCTCGATCATCAACGCCACCGTGAGCGCGGCAGGCTCCAGCCGCCACATCGTGCCGCGCGGGATCACGAGATAGTCGCCTTCGTTGTAGTCGAGGCGGCCGTAGTCGCAGAACAGGGCGCCGGTGCCGGCATGGACGAACAGGAGCTGGTCGCCGTCACTGTTGCGCGCCAATTCGGTCATCGCCTTGTCGAGCCGCCAGATGCGCATTTGCAGATGGGCGTTGCTCATGACGAGCGGCGCCGTCCAAGGGTTGCCTTTGGGTGTCGACATCTTGTTGAGGTCCAGTGCCCGCGGGCGGATCGGCCCATCGAACTCGACCCAATCGGTCGGCTTGTGTTTGTGGTGGAATTGCGCCGAGGGACCAAAGAAGCCCTCCTTGCTGATCTCACGCTCAAACGTGCCCTCAGGCAGGCGGACATGGGCCTGGCGCGAAGCGGTGCCCTCGACCTGGCGCAGCGGAATCCAGTTCTTGGCCATGGTTTCCTCCTTATGCCTTCAGGACGCCGCGGCGGATCTGGTCGAGTTCGATCGACTCGAACAGGGCGCGGAAATTGCCCTCGCCGAAGCCCTCGTTGCCGCGGCGCTGGATGATCTCGAAAAAGATGGGGCCGATCACCGTCTGGGTGAAGATCTGCAGCAGCAGCCCGCCGCCCTCGGTCGGGGCGCCGTCGATCAGGATGCGGTCGGCCGCCAGCCGCGCCAGGTCCTCGCCGTGCCCGGGCAGGCGCTGGTCGATCTGCTCGTAATAGGTGTCGGGCACGGTCTGGAACGGCACGCCCTTGGTCTTCAGCGTCTCGACGGTCTCGTAGATGTCGCCGGTGCCGAGCGCGATGTGCTGGATGCCCTCGCCGTGATAGGCCGAGAGATATTCCTGGATCTGCGACTTGTCGTCGGTGCTTTCGTTGATCGGGATGCGGATCTTGCCGCACGGGCTCGTCATTGCCTTGGATTTGAGACCAGTGAGCTTGCCTTCGATATCGAAGTAGCGGATCTCGCGGAAATTGAAGAGCCGTTCGTAGAAGGACGACCATTCGTCCATGCGCCCGCGATGCACGTTGTGGGTCAGGTGATCGATATAGGTGAGGCCCACGCCCTTGGGATTGTGATCGACGCCCGGCAGGAACTCGAAGTCGACGTCGTAGATGCTGCCCTTCTCACCGTAGCGATCGACCAGGTAGATCAGCGAATCACCGATGCCCTTGATGGCCGGGATGTTGAGCTCCATCGGGCCGACCTTGTTCTCGACGCCCCAGGCGCCGAGCGACAGGGCACGCTTGTAGGCGAAGGCGGCGTTCTTCACGCGAAAGGCGATGGCGCAGACACTTGGACCGTGCACGCGAGCGAAGCCCTGGGCGAAGCTCTCCTTCTCGCCGTTGACGATGAAGTTGACGTCGCCCTGGCGAAATAGCGAGACGTCCTTGGAGCGGTGCCGGGCAACGCGCACGAAGCCCATCTCCTCGAACAAGGCTGCCAACGCCGCCGGATCGGGGGCGGTGTATTCGACGAATTCGAAGCCGTCAGTGCCCATCGGGTTTACCGGATCGGCCTCGAGAACCGTCCGCTCGCTGCTGCTGGCCATATTTGACCTCCCGGCTAAATTAGTTTCATATGTAACTATTATGTCGAACGCTTTGCAAGCCCTCGAACTAGAGAAATTCCTCCCCTACCGCCTTTCGGTCCTGGCCCAGCTGGTGAGCGAATCGCTGCATGACCTTTATGCTCAGCCGTTCGGCCTGTCGGTCACCCAATGGCGCGTCATGGCAGCCCTCGGGCGGTTCGCGCCGCTCACGGCTTCAGATGTGGGGCAACGAATCGTCATGGACAAGGTGGCGGTCAGCCGGGCCGTCGCAGGCCTGATGAAAAACGGCCTGATCGAACGGGCGACCGACAGCCACGACCGCCGCCGGGCCTCGTTGAAGCTGAGCGTCCGCGGCCGCGCCGTGCATGCGCGCATCGTGCCGTTGGCACTTGCCTATCAGGAACGCCTCCACGAGGCGCTCAGTCCCGATGAAAGACGGACCTTCGATACCTTGTCCGACAGGCTGTTTGCACGTGCCCAAACCCTGCGCCAGACGGGCTAGAACCGTCCCCGCCTCCGCCTTGTGGCGCTGACTCGCCATGCTATAACGCCCGCGATTGTGAATTAGGGAGGCAGGCTTGGCTGCAAAGGCTGCCCGGAGTCGGCCGGCACTCAAGCCGGTGCTGATACTCAACGGGCCCAATCTCAACATGCTGGGCAAGCGGCAGCCTGAGATCTATGGCCATGAAACCCTGGCGGACGTCGAGAAGACGTGCCGGGCCGAGGGGCTGCGCCTGGGCCTGCCGGTCGAGTTCGCCCAGAGCAACCACGAGGGCGTCCTGGTCGACCTCATTCAGGCTGCGCGCGAGAAGAACGCCGGCATCATCATCAACGCCGGCGCCTACACCCATACCTCGGTGGCCCTGCTGGATGCGCTGAATGCCGCCGAACGGCCGACTGTCGAGGTTCACCTCTCCAACATCTACAAGCGTGAGCGCTTTCGGCATCATTCCTACATCAGCCCGGCAGCGATCGGCGTGATCGCCGGTCTCGGCACGCAAGGCTACCTTCTGGCCCTCCAGGCGCTGGCCCGCCTGCTGGTTCGCTGACTTTCATCCGGGAGCGATTCTCCATGGCAAAGTTCGAGATGGATACCGAGTTCGTCCGCAAGCTCGCGGAAATTCTCGAGGAGAACGATCTCGGTGAAATCGAGCTGGCCGATGGCGACCGCCGGATCCGGATCGCCCGCCCGACGGTAACCTACGCCGCCGCCGCCATGCCCGCCCCCAGCGCCTCCGCTCCGGTCGCAGTTGCTCCCGCTGCCGCGGCCGCCGCCGGCGCCGGAGACCTCGCCAAGCATCCCGGTGCCGTGAAGTCGCCGATGGTGGGCACCGCCTATCTCGCGCCGGAGCCCGGCAAGCCCAACTTCGTGGCGGTCGGCGACAAGATCACTGCCGGTCAGACGCTTCTCATCATCGAGGCGATGAAGACCTTCAACCCCATCAAGGCCCCCAAGGCCGGCACTGTGATACAGATCGTGATCGACAACGCCCAGCCGGTGGAATTCGGTGAAGCGCTGATGATCGTCGAGTAGGGGCGGTCCGGCGCCATGTTCGACAAGGTCCTGATCGCCAACCGGGGTGAAATCGCGCTTCGCATCCATCGCGCCTGCCGTGAGATGGGAATCCAGACCGTGGCGGTCCACTCGACGGCCGACAGCGATGCCATGCATGTTCGCCTGGCCGACGAGTCGGTGTGTATCGGCCCTCCGCCAGCGCGTGACAGCTACCTCAACATCCCGGCGATCCTGTCGGCGGCGACCATTGCAGGCGTCGACGCCATCCATCCCGGATATGGCTTCCTGTCGGAGAATGCGCGCTTCGCTGAGGCGGTCGAGGCGCACGGCTTCACTTTCATCGGCCCGACACCGCAGCACATCTCGATGATGGGCGACAAGATCGTGGCCAAGCAGACCGCCAAGGAGCTTGGCCTGCCGCTGGTGCCGGGCTCGCCCGGCCCGGTCAACACGGTCGAAGAGATCGTGGCGCTGGGCACCAAGATCGGCTGGCCTGTGCTGATCAAGGCGGTGGCGGGCGGCGGTGGTCGCGGCATGAAGGTCGTGGACGATGCCGAGGGCGCGGCCGAGGCCTTTTCGCTGGCCCGCACCGAGGCGAAAGCCGCGTTCAGCAACGACTCGGTCTATCTCGAGAAGTACCTGCCACGGCCCCGCCACATCGAGATCCAGGTTCTGGGCGACGGTCTGGGCGCGGGCGTGCATCTCGGCGAGCGCGACTGTTCATTGCAGCGCCGCCATCAGAAGGTGCTGGAAGAGGCGCCCTCGCCTGCCCTCAATCCTGAGCAGCGCAACCGGATCGGTGAATTGGCCGCCGACGCCGTGCGCAAGCTCAAGTACCGCGGCGCCGGGACGATGGAGTTCCTGTTCCAGGACGGTGAATTCTATTTCATCGAAATGAACACCCGTCTCCAGGTCGAGCATCCGATCACCGAGGCGGTGACCGGCATCGACCTTGTCCGCGAACAGATCCGCATCGCCTCCGGCGCGCCGCTCGGCATGACCCAGAAGGATATCGTGATCCAGGGCCATGCCATCGAGTGCCGGATCAACGCCGAGAACCCCGAGACTTTCGTGCCGTGCCCCGGCCTCGTCACGGACTATCACTCACCGGGCGGGCTGGGCGTGCGCGTCGACTCCGGGCTCTATGCTGGCTACTCGATCCCGCCCTACTATGATTCGATGGTGGCCAAGCTGATCGTAAACGGCGGTAGCCGCAACGAGTGCCTGATGCGGCTCCGCCGCTGCCTCGAGGAATTCGTGATCGGCGGCATCGACACGACCATCCCACTGCACCGGCGGATTATCGGCGAACAGGCTTTCATCGACGGCGATTACGACATCCACTGGCTGGAGAAGCTGGTCGGCCTCAAGAAGTAGCCGCCGCCATGCCGGAGATCACCGCCGACCTCCTGCTGCAAGCCTACTGCGTCGGCGTCTTTCCCATGGGCGAGCGGCGCGACGATCCCAAGCTGCACTGGCTCGACCCCAGACTGCGTGCCGTATTGCCGCTCGACGGCTTCCACCTGTCCCAGCGGCTCGCCCGGACGGTCCGCGCCGGAAAGTTCGACGTGAGCGCAGACATTGCGTTTGCCGAGACGATGCGCGCCTGCGCCGAGCCGCGGCCTGGACACCCCGAGAGCTGGATCAACGAGCCGATCGTCGATCTCTATACCGAGTTGCACCGGCGCGGCCACGCCCACAGCGTCGAATGCCGCATCGGCGACCGCCTGGTCGGCGGACTCTATGGCGTCTCGGTGGGCGCGGCGTTCTTCGGTGAAAGCATGTTCAGCCGCGAGCGCGATGCCTCGAAGGTGGCGATGGTCCATCTCGTGGCGCACCTCATCCAGGGCGGCTTCCGCCTGCTCGACTGCCAGTTCATGACCGAGCATCTGCGGAGTTTCGGCGCCATCGAAATCCCGCGCGAGGCATTCCGGGCACTGCTGGCCGATGCGATCGACCGCCCGGCGACTTTTCAGCGCGAGCTGGGCGGCGCCGAGCCTTGCGCCATCGTGCAGGCCAACACACGGACGTCGTAGACGCCGTGATCGAGTGCCGAGAGCGACGGTGTGGAGGCGAACATCCAGCCGGCAAAGAGCTTTTCCTGGGCCTGGCCCGGCTTGTTGTCGACAATGGCGAGATAGGCCACCGATTCCGGCGGTGCCTCGGGCACGTTCACCAGACAATCCGCGACGGTAATTTCGAGCGTCCCGAAGCGCGTCGTCTGGCCGACGGGTGCATAGAAGCGCTGAGTGCGCGCCGTCACCTTATCCAGGCCCTGCAATTCGGCCACGCGCTTGCCCGGCCCGTCGGGGATCGGCCTCAGGTTGGCATTGCTGGGCCGTGCCGGTGCAGCTGGAGTCTGGGCGGCGGCCGTGCCGAGGCCCACGGCCAAGGTCAGAATACCCGCCAACACTGTCACCAGCAGGCGCATGCTCAGTCTTTTTTGCCGGGGGGCGTCAGCCCGTCGATAAGAGCATGCAGGGCCGCCTTGATCTGATCGACGTCGCATCCCATCAGGACTCCATCCTCGAGCGCGTCGGCGCAGAGGCTTTCGATCTCCTGCACATTCTGATTCAGGACTTTGATCTTTTCGAGGCACGACACCGGCTTGCCGTCGGCCTGCCGCCAGACCGGCGGCGCCTTGGGAGTGTCCGCACTCATCACTTGGATCCGGTGCCACCGAACATGAACTTGGCGATCAGTTCGGTGAGGGGGATGGAATCCTGCGTGTTCTGGATCTCGCCGTCGGCGCGGATCAGCTTCTTGTCGCCGCCGGGCTCGAGCGACACGACAGTGCCGCCGAGGAGTGATTCGCTCACGATCTTGGCGTTGGTGTCGGTCGGCAGATCGACATTCGACGAAACCGACAGACGGACGATGGCCTGGTAGGTCTTGGGATCGAGGGTGATGCTCGTGACGGCACCGACCTTCACGCCGCTCAGGGTGACGTCGGCGCCGCGCTTCAGTCCGTCGATGCGGCCGAAGCGTGCGACGACTTCATAACCGCTCGGTCCCGTGCGGTCCGACTTGGCGAAGGCGTAAAACACGAAGACGCCGGCCACCACCAGAACCAATGCACCAACGATCGTCTCGACGATATTACGGCCCACGCCATTCCTCCGTTGCTGCCGACGGGTCTCAGCCCGGACGCCATGCCTCGTAGTGAGGCTTCGGCTTGTCGCCGCTGCCGAGCGCATGGCCTGGCGGACGATAGGCATGATCGGTGCCCGTGAGGTTGGCCTGGTGATCCTTCTGCCAGGCCTTGCGCGGCGGGCCGCCCGCGGGCGGGACCATATCGGTCGTGTAGTGCAGCCAGCCATGCCACTCCGGCGGCACGCGCGAAGCCTCGGCAATACCGTTGTAGATGACCCAGCGTTTGCGCCGGCGCCCGGCGATCACGCGCTTGTCCTGGAAGTAACGGTTGCCTTCAGCATCGCTGCCGACAGGCGCGCCGTGCAGCTTCGTGAAGAGCCAAGTACCGATCGTCATGAAGGAACCACGCCTCGAAATGTGACCGCGCCGCTTGTACGCGCGCGCTCGATGACGCGCAACGCAACGCCATCCGTGTGTCTTCGCAGTCGTTCGACGACATGCGATTCGCTCGATCGGATGACCTGTTGCACGCTTGCATCATCTAGTATCATCAACACCATGGTCTACAAAATGTAGTTGCGCACACAAGATTTTGTAATTTACTATCACCCGGTGCCTATATGTGCGTGCTCAATTTCAAGAGAGCACACCCCGCTAGGGAACAAATGACGGGAACTGGGCACGGGGGATCGTCGATGCGCTTCGAGCGTCGGTACACGCAAGCAGGAAAATCACCATTCGAGGGAATGGCGTTTCGTGCTGCCGACTCCGAAATCCGCAACCCCGACGGCTCGATCGTATTTCAGTTGAAGGGCATCGATGTGCCGGCCGCCTGGTCGCAGGTCGCCGCCGATGTGCTTGCTCAGAAGTATTTCCGTCGCGCAGGGATCCCCGCCCGGCTCGTGAAAGTTGCCGAGACCGACGTCCCCGAGTGGTTGTGGCGCGCGCAGGCCGACGAGGTCGCCCTTGTCGAGCTGCCCGAAGCCAAGCGCTACGGCAGCGAGCGCAGTGCCCGCCAGGTATTCGAGCGCATGGCCGGCGCCTGGACCTACTGGGGCTGGAAGGGCGGCTACTTCGACAGCGAAGATGATGCCCGCGCCTTCCACGACGAACATTGCTACATGCTGGCCGCCCAGATCTGCGCGCCGAACTCGCCGCAGTGGTTCAACACCGGCCTGCACTGGGCCTACGGCATCGACGGCCCGGGTCGGGGTCACTGGTACGTCGACCATCGCGATGGTGCGGCCTACCCGTCCGACTCGGCCTATGAACGCCCGCAGCCACACGCCTGTTTCATCCAGGGCGTCTCCGATGACCTGGTGGGCGAAGGCGGCATCATGGACCTGTGGGTCCGCGAGGCGCGCCTCTTCAAGTACGGTTCAGGAACCGGCTCCAACTTCTCGCGCCTGCGCGGCGAAGGCGAACGCCTGTCCGGCGGCGGCCAGTCGTCCGGCCTGATGTCCTTCCTCAAGATCGGCGACCGCGCTGCGGGTGCCATCAAATCGGGGGGCACGACCCGGCGCGCCGCCAAGATGGTGACCGTCGATATCGACCATCCCGATATCGAGGACTTCATCGCCTGGAAGATGCTGGAAGAGCAGAAGGTCGCCGCACTCGTCGCGGGCTCCCGTCTCGCCGACCGGCACCTCAACGCAGTGATGCGCGCCTGCCTCGACGGCGAGACCGATGGCGAGGCGGCGTTCGATCCCAAGCGGAATCCGAAGCTGCGCCGCGAGATCGTGGCCGCCCGGCGGGCAGAGCTGCCCGAGAACTACATCCAGCGCGTCATCCAGTTCGCCCGTCAGGGCTATCGCCATATCGAATTCCCGGCGTTCGACACCGATTGGCAGTCGGAAGCCTACCTCTCGGTGTCGGGCCAGAACGCCAACAATTCGGTTCGCGTCACCGACGATTTCCTGCGCGCCGTAGAAGCCGATCGCCAGTGGTCGCTGACCGCGCGCACGACCGGCAAGACCGTCAAGACGGTGGGCGCGCGCGATCTGTGGGATCGTGTCGCCGAGGCGGCGTGGCACTCCGCCGATCCGGGCGTGCAGTACGACACCACCATCAACGACTGGCACACCTGCCCGGAGTCGGGGCGCATCAACGCCTCCAACCCGTGCTCGGAGTACATGTTCCTCGACGATACGGCGTGCAACCTGGCCTCGCTGAACCTGATGCGGTTCCGCCAGGCCGACGGCTCGCTCGACGTGGGCGCGCTGGAACACGCCGCGAGACTATGGACGGTGGTGCTCGAGATCTCGGTCATGATGGCGCAGTACCCATCGCGGACGATTGCCGAACTCTCCTATCAGTACCGCACGCTCGGCCTCGGCTACGCCAATCTCGGCGCCCTGCTGATGGCTGCCGGGCTGGGCTACGACAGTGCCCGGGGTCGGGCCATTGCCGGTGCCGTGACCGCGGTCATGACCGGCGCTGCCTACGCGACCTCGGCCGAGATGGCCGGCCTCATGGGCCCCTTCCCCGGCTTCGCCGCCAACCGCGACGCCATGCTCCGGGTCATCCGCAATCACCGTCATGCCGCGCGCGGCGAAACGGCCCAATACGAAGGCCTGTCGATCGCGCCGGTTGCTCTCGATGCCGCCAATTGCTCCGACGCCCCCCTCGTCGCGGCAGCCCGGCGGATATGGGACCGAGCCCTGGAGCTCGGCGAGCGCCATGGCTTCCGCAATGCCCAGGTCTCCGTCATCGCGCCGACCGGCACGATCGGCCTGGTGATGGATTGCGACACCACCGGGATCGAGCCTGACTTTTCTCTGGTCAAGTTCAAGAAGCTGGCGGGCGGCGGCTATTTCAAGATCATCAACCAGACAGTCACCCTGGCGCTGCAGACCTTGGGTTACGCCGACGACGCCATCGCCCGGATCGTGGCCTATGCCGTCGGAAACGGTTCGCTCCAGGGTGCGCCGGCGATCAACCACGAGACCTTGACCGCGCGCGGTTTCGACGCCGAGACGCTGGCTCGAGTCGAGAAAGCGATCGTCACCGCGTTCGACATCCGCTTCGCCTTCTCGCGTTACACACTGGGCGACTCGTTCTGCCGCCAGGCCCTGGGGTTGGACGACGCCACGCTCGCCGATCCCAAACTCGACATACTCGCCTGCCTCGGATTCTCCAGGAGCGACATCGCGCAAGCCAACATTCATGCCTGCGGGACGATGAGCGTGGAGGGCGCGCCGGATCTCAAGCCCGAACATCTTCCGGTGTTCGATTGTGCGAATGCCTGTGGACGAGATGGTACGCGATGCTTGTCTGCAGAGAGTCATATACGCATGATGGCTGCAGCTCAGCCGTTCGTATCGGGCGCGATTTCCAAGACCATCAATATGCCCAACGAAGCAACGGTCGAGGATTGCCGCAAGGCCTATGAGATGTCGTGGAGACTCGGTCTGAAAGCCAACGCACTCTATCGTGACGGCTCCAAGCTCTCGCAGCCTCTGTCTGCCATGGCTATTGGCGATGACAGGGCAGCCAACGATGATCTTGCCGAAATGACTCCCGCGGCACGCGCGCCGATCATTGCCGAACGCATCGTCGAGCGGATTGTCGAACGCGAAGTGCGCGCCGGCCGCGAGCGGTTGCCGCAGCGCCGCAAGGGTTATACGCAAAAGGCCAATGTCGGCGGGCACAAAGTCTATCTGCGCACCGGCGAGTACGAAGATGGCCGGGTCGGCGAGATATTCGTCGACATGCACAAGGAAGGTGCAGCCTTCCGCAGCCTGATGAACAACTTCGCCATCGCGATCTCGATCGGCTTGCAATATGGCGTGCCGCTCGAGGAGTTCGTCGAGGCCTATACCTTCACACGCTTCGAGCCGTCCGGGATGGTCGAAGGCAACGACGCGATCAAGATGTCGACATCGGTGCTCGACTACATCTTCCGCGAACTGGCGATCTCCTATCTCGGACGCAACGATCTCGCCCACGTCGAGCAGGCCGACCTCCGGCCCGATGGCGTCGGCCGCGGCGAGGTTCAAGGCGAACTGCCGTCGCCCGGCACCGACGCCGCACAGGCTGCGGCCGCGGCGGTCAGCCGGATCGCCAGCGTCGGTTTCGTGCGCAGCAATCTTTACGTGTTGAATGGCCGAACGGCCGGCAATGTCGCGATCGCCTCCGAGGTGATCGCCGCCGGCCTCGTGCCCACAGGACTGACAGACGGCCCAGCCGTCGCCTTGGCATCAAACGCCAGGGCGGCCGTCGTCGGCGTCGCGATCGGAGAGGCACCCTCTTCTGTCCTTGGTCTCGCCCTCGAGGCGAAATTCAAGGGCTTCGAAGGGGATGCCTGTCCGGAGTGCGGCAACTTCACCATGGTCCGTAACGGGACGTGCCTCAAATGCACGACCTGCGGCGGCACCACTGGCTGCAGTTGACCGTGTGTGGCGTAGCGTACCCGCGTAAGCCGGGGCCCTCGCGGTTGGGGACCTCACAGCTAACCATAGGAGACAGTTATGGCTGCTAAGAAAAAGGCTGCTAAGAAGAAGGCTGATAAGAAGAAGAAGCAGTAGACAGGAAAGGGCGTAGGCCAAGGTTTACCTTGGCCCCTCTAACCAAACGCCTTTCGGCTTCCGCGTGGGTGCCCTCACGGGCCCCACCGGAAGCCACCTTCAGAAGACGAGCTCAATGCCAACGCGACATCTCCGCTTGCGGAGGTGGAAAGGCGAAACTGGATAAGCGTCCGGCGACTTCGGTCTGCCGGACTCTTTTTTTGCCTGCTTTGAATGCCCACGCCTTGAAGGGGACTAGGTTCCGCTTTACATAGCGGAATATGAATACTGACCATTCAGTCAATATCTCTCCTCCGGCGTCCCGGACCCGCCGGCCGGAGGATCGTGCTTCCGAAATCGCCCGAGCGGCGCTCGAACTGTTCGTCACGCGGGGCTTTGCCGCCACCAAGCTAGAGGATGTCGCCAAGGCCGCATCGGTCAGCAAGGGGCTCCCCTACCTCTACTTCAAGAACAAGGAAGAACTCTTCAAGGCGGTCATCACCGAGGCGGTGGGCGGGCCATTGGCCGAGGCGACGGACATGATCGACCGCTTCGAGGGCTCGAGCGAAGACTTGCTGCGCGAACTCGTCCGCGGTTTTCGCGCCTTCGAGGAAAGCCCGGCCGGCGGCGTGATCAAATTGATCCTGGCCGAGGCTGGCAATTTCCCCGACGTGGCCCGGTTCTACTGCGCCCATTTCGATCTGCGCGGACGCGACCTGTTCATTCGGGCTCTGCAACGCGGCATCAGGCGCGGTGAATTCCGTTCGCTCGCGAACGTTGACGCGACCGCCATCATCATTGCCCAGCCACTTGCCATGTTCTCGGTCTGGAAGCGTTCCCTCGCCCCCTACGACCCGACCAATACGATCGATAGCGACCAGTTCTACGCCGCCTACCTCGACTTCATTTTCAAGGGGCTCCATCCATGAGCGCCAGGCGCAAACTCGTGATCGGCGCCGTTGCGGCCATCGTCCTTGCCGCCGCCGCAGGCGGTGCCGTCGCATGGAAGAGCGGCAAGGGCGCGCCGGCGCCGGCCGCCGGCGTGGAGACCACCCGGACCGCCGACCGTGCGATCGAGCTGATCCCAGCCGAGCTGCATACGATCAGGCCGCGTGGCCTGGTCGATGTCGTGCGCTTCACCGGCACGACGCAGCCCGTCGACCAGACCATCGTCAAGGCGCGCGTTGCCGGCCGCCTGGCCGAGGTGCTGGTGCGCGAGGGCGACCACGTCACCAAGGGCCAGGTGCTGGCTCGCTTCGAGGTCGCGGAGCTGCAGTCGAAGGTCAACGAACGCCGCTCCGCGGTCGAGGCCGCCCGTGCCGACGCGCGGTGGACGGCGCGCGACCGCTCGGACAAGGAGTCCCTGGCCTCACGCAACATCGTCTCGCAGTCCGCCGCCGACCAGGCGCGGTCCACGGCCGAAAACAGGTCCTCGATGGTCGCCGTCGCCGAAGCCCAGCTCGAGGTGGCGATGCGGAACCTGGCCGACGCCCAGGTGGTGGCCCCATTCGACGCCGTGGTCGGCGAACGCATCGCCAACCAGGGCGAGTCGCTGCCGATCGACGGCAAGATCCTGACACTCCTCGATACCAGCCACGTCGAAATCGCGGCCCAAATGCCGGCCGCCGACGTCGTCCGCCTGAAAGTCGGCCAGCCGGTGACCGCAACCCTGGAGGGTTTCGACGGCCGCGTTTTCAGCGGTCGCATCACCCGCATCAGCCCGACGACCCAGACCGGATCGCGTTCGATCCCGGTCTATGTCGAGATCACCGATCGCCACGAGTCGCTGCGCGGCGGCCTGTTCGGCACCGGCACCGTCATCGTCAAGGAAAAGGACCACGCGCTTGCCGTGCCGGTCTCGGCGATGCGCAAGGACGATCAGGGCGAATTCGTCCTCGTCGTCGAAAACGCCGTCCTGGTGCGCAAGCCAGTCGGTGTCGTGCGCACCTGGTCGCGCGGCGAGCTGGTCGAGGTCAAGGGCCTCGAGGCGGGCATGCAGATCGTCTCCGCGCCCCTGCCCGGCCTTCGTGCGGGGCAGAGAGTGAAGATCGTCGAGACGAGATAGGCCCACGGCGATGAAGCTCACCCAGATCGCGGTCGACAATCCGGTCTTCGCCACCATGATGATGGTGGCGCTGCTGGTGATGGGCCTGTTCTCCTACCGCCAGCTCGGCGTCGACCAGTTCCCCAACGTCGACTTCCCGATCGTGGTGGTCACCACCGAGTATCCCGGGGCATCACCCGAGACGGTCGAGACCGAGATCAGCCGCAAGATCGAGGAATCGGTCAACGCCATCGCCGGCCTCAAGACACTGACCTCGCGCTCGCTCGAGGGCCGCTCGATCGTCATCGCCGAGTTCGAGCTGTCGGTTCAGTCGTCCGTCGCCCTGCAGGACGTGCGCGAAAAGGTCCAGCAGGTCCGCGCCACCTTCAAGCCCGAGGTCAAGGAACCGCTGATCCAGCGCTTCAACCCCGACGATCAGCCGATCGTGTCGATCGCCGTGCGCTCCGACATCCGCTCGGTGCGCGACCTGACGACGCTCGCCGACCAGATCATCGTCAAGCGCCTGCAGACCGTGCGCGACGTCGGCCGCGCCACCATCGCCGGCGGCGTCAAGCGCCAGATCAACATCGAGATCGATCCCGGCCGGATGCATTCACTGCGCGTTGGCGTCAACGACATCATGCGAGCGGTCAAGGACGAGAACCAGAACTTCCCCGCCGGCAACGTGGCGCGCGGCAACGACGACCGCATCATCGAGGTCACCGGCCGCATCGGCGAACCGGGGCATTTCGCCGACCTGATCGTGGCCCGGCGCGGCCTGGCGCCGGTCTATCTGCGCCAAATCGCGACGGTGGTCGACGGGCAGCAGGAGCGGGAGAACGTCGCCACGCTGAACGGCGAACGGGCGCTGGCCATCGACGTGGTCAAGACTCAGGGCTCCAACACCATCGAGGTCGCCCGCGGCGTCCGCCGGGCGGTCGCCGAGCTGCAGCCCGCCCTGCCGCCCGACGTCAAGCTCGAGATCGTCCGTGACAGCTCGCGCGGCATCCAGAATTCGGTCAGCAACGTCCAGCAGACGATGGTCGAGGGCGGCCTGCTCACGATCGCCATCGTGTTCCTGTTCCTGCACTCGTGGCGCAGCACGGTGATCACCGGCCTGGCACTGCCGATCTCCGTGTTCGGCGCCTTCATGGTGATGGCGGCGTTCGGTTTCACCCTGAATGTGCTGACCCTGATGGCGCTCAGCCTCGCCATCGGCATCCTCATCGACGACGCCATCGTGGTGCGCGAGAACATCATGCGCCACATCGGCTTCGGCAAGACACACCGTCAGGCGGCAATCGACGGCACCAACGAGATTGGGCTGGCGGTGCTGGCGACCACCTTCTGCATCGTCGCGGTCTTCCTGCCGGTTGCCTTCATGGGCGGCATCATCGGCCGCTTCTTCTTCCAGTTCGGCGTCATGGTGTCGGCGGCGGTACTGATCTCGCTGTTCGTGTCCTTCACGCTCGACCCCATGCTGTCGAGCATCTGGTACGACCCGCAGGCCCACGGCACCGGCCGTTTCGCCCGCATCGTGAACGGCGCCCAGGACCACGCCAACCGGGTCTATCGCTCGATCCTAGGCTGGTCGCTGCGCTGGCCCAAGATCACCCTGCTGATCGCGCTCGGCACCTTCCTCGGGAGCTTCGCCCTACCGAAATACATCGGCTTCGAGTTCGTGCCTCAGGCCGACCTCGGCGAGCAGGTCGTGAGCATCGAGACGCCGGTCGGCTCGTCGCTCGAGTACACCACGGCCAAGCTCAATCAGGTCGACGCCGCGGTGCGGGAATTTCCCGAGGTCGACTACACCTACGGCACGGTCAATACCGGCTATGCCAACGGCAAGAACCAGGCGAGCCTCTATCTCCGCCTAAAACCCATCAAGGACCGCAAGCGCTCGCCCGAGCAGCTTGCCCAGCCGATCCGCGAACGGCTGGCCGGCATCCCCGGCGTCCTGGTGTCGATCAACATTCCCGGCGGCCCCGGCGGCGGCGTGCAGAAGCAGCTCCAGCTCTCGCTGCAGGGCCCCGACACCGCCGTCCTCGACAGGCTGTCCCAGGAGGTGATGCTGCGCGCCGCCGCCATCCCGGGGATGGTCGACCTCGACCGCAATCTGAAGGCCGCCAAGCCGGTCCTGTCGGTACGGCTGCGCCGCGAGGCGGCATCAGACCTTGGCCTCGGCTCGGCCCAGGTGGCGCAGTCGTTGCGGCCGCTGTTCGCCGGCGACGAAACCAGCCTATGGCGCGCGCCCGACGGCGAAAACTACACCGTCATGGTCCGCCTGCCTATCGACGAACGCACCGGCGTCGCCGACCTGCAACGCATCTGGTTCACTGCCGGCACCGAGCCGAACGGCCTGCCGCGAATGGTCCACATCGCCCAGATTGCCGATATCGTCGACGATGTCGGCGCCTCGCAGATCAACCGCCGCGACCTCAACCGCGAGGTCCAGATCACCGCCAACGTCTCGGGCCGGTCGAGCGGCGAAGTCAGCAGCGATCTGCAGAAGATCCTGGCCGACACCAAACTGCCGCCAGGCTATCGCTTCGTCTTCGGTGGCTCGACCAAGGACATGGCCGAAAGCGCCGCCTATGCCGGCCAGGCGCTCCTGCTCGCCGTCATCCTGATCTACCTGATCCTCGCCTCGCAGTTCGGCAGCTTCCTGCAGCCGCTGGCGATCATGATGTCGCTGCCGATGTCGCTGATCGGCGTATTCCTGGGGCTGCTGATCGCCGGCACGACGCTCAACATCTTCAGCGCCATCGGCTTCATCATGCTGATGGGCCTCGTCACCAAGAACGCCATCTTGCTGGTCGATTTCTTCAACCAGGCGCGCGCCCGTGACGTGCCGGTCAACGAGGCCCTGCTCGAGGCCGGGACGATCCGGCTGCGGCCGATCCTGATGACCACGCTCGCCATGGTGTTCGGCATGATGCCGCTGGCCCTCGGCCTGGGCGAAGGCGCCAGCCAGCGCGCGCCGATGGCGCATGCGGTGATCGGCGGCCTGATCAGCTCGACCCTGCTCACCCTGGTCGTGGTGCCAGTGGTCCTGGTCTATATCGACCGGGTCGGCGCCTGGAGCCGGAAGCGCTTCAGCCGGTCGGCCGACGACTTGGCGCGGACGCACAAGCCTGCGGAATAGCTGCCCGGCACGGATTTAGGCTCGTGCTGGCACGAATCGCGCTATGCTTGATTTATGCCCGATGACGCTCCGACGATCGGCCTGCGTGTCGTCGAAACACTCGCCGCGATCGATCCGCTCCAGTGGGACGCCTGCGCGTTGGCCCCGGGATCGGGCGGCAATCCGTTCCTGAGCTATCGCTTCCTGAAGGCGCTGGAGGACTCGAAGTCGGTCGGCCGGCGCACCGGCTGGCAGCCGCAATATCTGCTGGCGGAGGACCTTGAACACGGGCTGCTGGGCGCCGTGCCCCTCTACGTGAAGGGTCACTCTCAGGGCGAATATGTCTTCGACCACGGCTGGGCCCAGGCTTTCGAGCGCGCCGGCGGCCGCTACTACCCCAAGCTCCAGGCCGCGATTCCCTTCACGCCGGTGCCGGGGCCGCGCCTGTTCGCCCGCCCCGGCCCGCTCGCCGACGGCGTGCGCGATGCTCTGATCGACATGCTGGCCAAGATCGCCGGCGACAACGGCATCAGCTCCGTACACGCCACTTTCTGCACCGAAGCCGAGTGGAAGCGCTTCGGCGAGCACGGCTGGCTGCTGCGCCTGGGGCAACAGTTCCATTGGCGCAACGACGGTTACCGAACATTCGACGATTTCCTGGCCGCCCTCTCCTCCCGAAAGCGCAAGGCGATCCGCAAGGAGCGCGAGGCGGTGCGGCGCGAGGGATTGACTATCCGCGCGCTGAGCGGCGATGAGATCAGGCCGGAGCACTGGGATGCCTTTTTCGCCTTCTACATGGATACCGGCGGCCGCAAGTGGGGCACGCCCTATCTGACGCGTGCCTTCTTCGATGTCCTGGGCTCGACCATGGCCGACAGCGTGGTGCTGGTGATGGCCGAGGCCGATGGTCGGCCGGTCGGCGGCGCGCTCAATCTCAAGGGCGACGATACGCTGTACGGCCGTTATTGGGGTTGCCTGGAAAGTCACGCCTTCCTGCATTTCGAGGCTTGCTACTATCAGGCGATCGACTACGCCGTCGCCCACGGCCTCCAGCGCGTCGAAGCCGGCGCCCAAGGCGACCACAAGATCCAGCGTGGCTATCTTCCAGTGCCGACCTATTCGGCGCACTGGATCCCCGACCCGTCCTTCCGCCGCGCCGTCGCCGACTATCTCAGCCGCGAGCGGCCGGCGGTCGAGCAGGAGATCGAGGGGTTGATGCAGTACTCGCCGTTCAAGAAAGAGAACGAGGGCTGACGCCCTACTTGCCGCTCATCAGGATGCCCAGGAAGAAGACAACAAAGAAGACGACATACTCCGTCGTGTCGAGCCACGAGAACGCTAGTCCCCGCCATCCGCTTCGTTCGATGATGAAAAGGACGGCACCAAACACCGCGGTGGCAAGCACCGCGGCGCGGAGCGCAACCCAGAGCGGCCGGAAAGCGCTCACTCGGCCAGCACGGGCTCTTGGCTGGCCGGCGGCAACGCACCGCGTTCAGGTGGCAGGAACTCGAAGACGAGCTTGGCGGTATCGCCCTGCCCGTCGACGTCGACCCGCACGGTGCCGCCCTTCGAGAGCTTGCCGAACAGAACCTCCTCGGCCAGCGGCTTCTTGATGTGCTCTTGGATGAAGCGGCCAAGCGGCCGGGCGCCGAACGTCTTGTCGTAACCCTGCTCCGCCAGCCAGCGCCGCGCGCCGTCGCTCAGTTCGATGAACACCTTGCGGTCGGCGAGTTGGACCTCGAGCTCGGCCACGAACTTGTCGACGACGCGGCCCATCGATTCGGGACCAAGGCTCGAGAACTTGATGATGGCATCGAGGCGGTTGCGGAACTCCGGCGCGAACATCCGGTTGATCGCATCGTCGTCCTCATCGTGCCGCTGCTCTCGGCCGAAGCCCAGTGCCGGCTTGGCGATGTCGGCGGCGCCGGCATTGGTCGTCATGCACAGGATGACGTTGCGGAAATCCACCGTCCGGCCGTTGTGGTCGGTGAGCTTGCCGTAGTCCATCACCTGCAGCAGCACGTTGAACACGTCGGGATGCGCCTTCTCGATCTCATCGAACAGCACGACGCAATGCGGATGCTGGTTGACCTTGTCGGTCAGCAGGCCGCCCTGGTCGAAGCCGACATAGCCCGGCGGCGCGCCGATCAGGCGCGAGACGCTGTGGCGCTCCATGTATTCCGACATGTCGAAGCGGATCAGCTCGAGGCCGAGCAGGCGCGCGAGCTGGCGCGTCACCTCGGTCTTGCCGACGCCGGTCGGGCCGGCCAGCAGATAGCTGCCGATCGGCTTCTCGGGCGCCCGCAGGCCGGCACGTGCCAGCTTGATCGAGGCGGCGAGATGCTCGATCGCCTTGTCCTGCCCGAACACGACGGTCTTGAGGTCGCGATCGATGTTGCGCAGCAGCTCCGCGTCGTCCTTCGACACGCTCTTGGGCGGGATGCGCGCAATCTTGGCGACGATCTCCTCGATGTCGGTCACCTCGATCGTCTTCTTGCGCTGCTCGGGCGCGCGCAGCATCTGGGCGGCGCCGACCTCGTCGATCACGTCGATCGCCTTGTCGGGCAGCTTGCGATCGTGGATGTAGCGCGCCGACAGCTCGACCGATGCCTTGATGGCATCGTCGGTGTAGGAGACGTTGTGGTGCTTCTCGTAGACCGGCTTGAGGCCCATCATGATCTCGATGGCGTCGCTGACGGAAGGCTCCGGTACGTCGATCTTCTGGAAGCGGCGGACGAGCGCCCGATCCTTCTCGAAGTGGTTGCGGTATTCCTTGTAGGTGGTCGAGCCGATGCAACGCAGCTCGCCCGACTGCAGCGACGGCTTCAGCAGGTTCGACGCATCCATCGAGCCGCCCGAGGTCGCGCCGGCGCCGATGATGGTATGGATCTCGTCGATGAACAGGACCGAGTTGGGCTTCTTCTTGAGCTCGCTCAGCACCGCCTTCAGCCGTTCCTCGAAGTCGCCGCGATAGCGCGTGCCCGCCAGCAGCGCGCCCATGTCGAGCGAGTAGATCACGGAGTCCCTCAGCACCTCCGGCACCTCGCCGTCGACGATCTTGCGGGCGAGACCCTCGGCAATCGCCGTCTTGCCGACACCGGGCTCCCCGACGTAGAGCGGGTTGTTCTTGGTGCGCCGGCACAGGACCTGGATGGTGCGCTCGACCTCGTGCTCGCGCCCGATCAGGGGGTCCACCCGTCCCTCGCGGGCTTTCTGGTTGAGATCGACGCAATAAGCTGCCAGCGCCTCGTTGCCCTGCTTGGCCGCGGCCTCGCCTTCCTCCTCGGAGCCGCTGACGCGGCGGGCGCGGGCGCGTCCCGGAACCTTGGCCTTGCCATGGCTGATGTAGTCGACCGCATCGAGGCGGGTCATCCCCTGGTTCTCGAGGAACGACACAGCATGGCTGTCGCGCTCGGAGAACAGGGCGACCAGGACGTTCGCACCCGTCACTTCGTTGCGCCCAGAAGACTGGACGTGAACGGCCGCCCTCTGGACGACACGCTGGAAGCCGGCGGTCGGCAGTGGCTCGCTCGGCGTCTGGGTAACAATGCCTTTCAGGCGATTGTCGACGAAGGTCTCCAGATCGTGCCGCAGACGGTCGATATCGACCCCGCACGACTTGAGAACGGGCGTCGCATCCTCGTCTTCCGTCATTGCCAGAAGCAGGTGCTCCAGCGTCGCGTATTCATGGCGGCGCTCGCCGGCAAGCCCGAAGGCGCGATGCAGGGACTTCTCGAGGTTCTTTGACAGCATGGACATCGGACCACCTCGACGGAAAAACGAACTACTCTTCTTCGAACTACTCTTTCTCCAACGTGCACTGGAGAGGGTGCTGGTTTTTGCGGGCGTAATCCACCGTTTGCGTCACCTTGGTCTCGGCGATCTCGTAGGTGTAGACACCGCAGATGCCGACGCCCTTCTGATGGACGTGCAGCATGATCTCGGTCGCTTCGTCGCGCGTCTTCTGAAAAATGTGCTGCAGCACGTCGACGACAAACTCCATCGGCGTGTAGTCGTCGTTCAGCAGCAGCACCTTGTACATCGACGGCTTCTTGGTCCGCGTCCGCGTGAGCGTCAGCGCCCCGGTCCGCCCGTCGTTGTCGCCGTCCCCGTCCTCGCGACGGGGCGGCTGTTGCGGCGGCCCTCCCGGCGGCTCGTTGGGCCCACCCAGGCGGCTGCCCTCGAGGCGCCATTCGCTAGCGGTACGCGCAAAGACCATCTTCCGGCTCAAACTCCCGATGGGAACATCTTTCAATTATATAGGTAGCCTGGGCGCTTTCGCTACCTCGGCCGTAGCCCATCCTTCCCCACGACGAGCATCCAGCGGTTGGCACTGCCGGCGTGATACATCGGCGCGTTCCAATCGCGACGAAGATTGGAGGGCTCCAGCTTGCGCGGCCGGTTCACTGGAACCGGCACGTTGTCCCAGGCGAAAAGCCGCTCCGCGAATTTCACGCTGGCGAAGCCGTCGGTCGGATAGTGATAGGCCTGAAATCCCCAGATGCCGTTGCGGCAGGAGGCGACGGTCCACCAGAAGTCGTTGTCCGGCAGCCTCAAACCGTCGCGCGGAGGGCCGAAAGCCGCACTTGCCTCCAACAACCCTACCAATTCCCGGGTTTCGTCGGCACTCAGAATGCGTTCGCCGCGCTTCATGCTCCACGGGCCGAGCACATCGGCGGCACTGCCGATCGTCAGATTGGCGACATTGCCCTGATCGGCGAGCACACCGATTGTCATTCCGGCGACGCCGTCCGGCTGCAGAAAGATCTCGTACGTCCGGACCTGCTCCTCGTAGAGGGCATTGTAGATCAGGCGGACCCGGTTTCGGCCGCCGGGCTGGCAGGCCGATCGAATATCGTTGGCACCGACATAGGCGAACCAGTTGTAACTGCGCGAGATCGGTGGCTCGACGTTGCGGTCCGGCCGCTGAGCCGAAGCAGTAGTGGCACTGAACAGCGCCAAGCCGATCGTTACCGTGACCATCCACTTCATCGCGGTCCCCCACATCGTTCCAAGCAGTTTCCGAACCAACTAGGGCAGCAGCACGGCGGGCGAAAGTTGCATAAGCTCACCGACTTTAGTATTGTCAGAGGAATTGCTCCTAACATCTTGGGGGAGCACAAGAATATTGACTTATAAGTAATGGCATAACTAGCGATGACTTTCCCCCTTGAGCGCATCGCGGTCGGCCTGTCCCGGCTTGCCGTTGGTTTTCTTTTTGTTGCTGCGGTAGCCGCTCCGTCGACTGCCGATGCCCAGTCGGCCTCGACAAAGCGCGCTGTACCACCTTCCAAGGCACGCGCAGCCGCCAAGACCATCGCGACCAACCCCTCCTCGCCATGGGTCCCCAACCCGTCGGTTTCCGGCAAGACGGCCTACCTGATCGTCGATGCGACCAGCGGCCGGGAGATCTCCTCCGACCAGGCCGACGAACTTCGTCATCCGGCCTCCCTCACCAAGTTGATGACGATCTACCTCACCTTCTCGGCCCTCGATTCCGGCCGACTGTCGCTGGGTGACTCTCTGCCGGTGTCGTCGACTGCGCTGAACGCGCCGCCGACAAAAATGGGACTGCCGCCCGGCGGCTCGGTCAGCGTGCGCGATGCGACGATGGCGCTCGTCACGCGTTCGGCAAACGATGCCGCCATCGTGCTGGCCGAGGCTTTGGGCGGCGACGAGCCGAGCTTTGCCCGCATGATGACGCAGAAGGCACGCCAACTCGGCATGAGTTCGACCGTGTTCCGCAATGCCTCCGGCCTGCCCAACCGCGAACAGGTCACGACGGCGCGCGATCTCGCCCGCCTCGCCAACGCCCTGCTGCGCGAATTCCCGCACTACTACGCGGTGTTCTCAATCCAGAGCTACACCTACCGCGGACGCCCGCTCGACAATCACAATCGCATGCTCGGCAACTATGAGGGAGCTGACGGCCTGAAGACCGGATACACGGTGGCATCGGGCTTCAATCTCGTCATGTCGGCCATGCGCGACAACCGTCGCCTGATCGGCGTCGTGATGGGTGGCCAGAGCGCCAGCGGCCGCGATCGCCAGATGGCGGACCTGATGGACCGTGGCTTCCTCAGCGCCCAATCCATGGGCGTCTCGCCCTGGACGTCGATCCGCAAGCCGCCATCGGCTCGCTACAGCGCCGCCCAGTTCGTGCCGGGCGCGGCCATCCAGGAAACTCCGCGCGCCGTTGTGGCGAAGGCCGAGCCGTCTCCCCCACCCGCAGCCACGCCGCAAGCTGCTGCACCGGCCCGCGTCGCCGGCCCTGCCGTTCCTGCGCCAGCCGAACCGGAGAATCCGGCGCTCGGCAGTTGGGTGATTCAGGTGGGCTCGTTCAACGAACCGCAGGCCGCCCAGCTTGCCCTGGAGCGCGCCACCGCCGCCCTGCCCAGCGCCATGCGCTCGAATGCCTCCGCGACCGTCGACGAGATCCAGATGGCGAGCAAGGTCTTCCACCGGGCACGGCTGACCAATCTCTCGCAGGAGCAGGCAGTCGACGGCTGCAAGCGTCTCGAGAAGCAGAAAATCTACTGCTCGCCGCTGCAGATTACTGCCTGGAATACACCGGGCGCCCGCTGAAGGCGCGGCGCAGGCGCGCCGCGAAGGGCCGCTTGTGACGGCGCTGCCAGGTCGCGAGATTCCATAGTTCCCAGCTCGGCTGCAGGCGGCTATCGCGATAGCCCTTGCTGCTCTCCACGATTGGCTCGAACACCGACACCGTTACCAGCCTGCCTCCCGATCTGACTTTCAGCGGCACGATCCGGTAGCCCGGCCCCTCGTAGGCCGTGAGATAGCCGACGTCGCGGGCGCTCAGGCCGCCGATGATCGCCCCAGGCACCTCGCCGCGGGGATCTTCAACGACGACGGGATAGCTGGCACCCCTGGCTCGAAACCTCGAATGTCCCAACAGACTGGCCGGCACATAGGCCCCCGGCGGCAGCCGCCGCCCGAGAACGAGCGCGGTGACGTCATGGTCGAGAAGCGTCCCGTAGACGAAGAACCGCATCAATGATGACCGTCCGCCGCATCGTCCGGCAGGCTGACCCCGCTCGCCGCCAGCGCCGCCTTGAGGTCGACCATGAGTCGCTGAAGGCCCGCTTCATCCGCCGCCTCGCAGCGCGCTACCAGCACCGGCTGGGTATTCGAGGCGCGCAGCAGCCACCAGCCGTCCTTGGTGCTCACCCGCACGCCGTCGATGTCGGAGAGTTTGGCGCCGGCCTTGAGCAGCCGCGCCTTGACCTCCTCGACGACTGCGAACTTGCGATCGTCGGCGCAGTCGAACCGCAGCTCCGGCGTGTTCACGGGCTGCGGCAGGGCATCGCGCATATCCGCCAAGCTTTCCTTGCTGTTGGCCACGATGTTCAGCAGGCGCAGCCCGCAATAGAGCGCGTCGTCGAAACCGTAGAAGGTATCAGCAAAAAAGATGTGTCCGCTCATCTCGCCGGCGAGCGGCGCGCCGATCTCGGCCATCTTGCTCTTGATCAGCGAGTGGCCGGTCTTGAACATCATGGGCTTGCCCCCTGCCTTGGCGATCTCGTCGAACAGCACTTGGCTCGCCTTGACGTCGGCAATGATGGTCGCGCCCGGATGCGTCTTCAGGACATCACGAGACCACAGCACGAGAAGCTGATCGCCCCACAGGATGCGCCCCTTGCCGTCGACGGCGCCAATCCGGTCGCCGTCACCGTCGAAGGCGATGCCGAGATCACAGCCATGCTTCGCGACCTCGCCGATCAGCTGCTCGAGGTTCTTCGGCACCGTCGGGTCCGGATGATGCGACGGAAATGTGCCGTCGACCTTCTCGTTCAAGATGAAATGCTCGCCCGGCAGCTTGCCGACGACGGCGCGGATCGAAACGCCGACCGCACCGTTGCCCGTGTCCCAGGCGACCTTGAGATTCTTGCCGGGTTTCACGTCCTTCAGCAGCCGCGCAGCATAGTCGGCCAGGATATCCTTCTTCTCGGCCTTGCCCTGCCCACTTTCCCAATCCGCCTCCGCGGCCATCGCGCCCAGGGTCTGGATGTCGGCGCCAAAGAACGACTTCTTGCCCATCATCATCTTGAAGCCGTTGTAGTCCGGCGGATTGTGCGAGCCCGTGATCATGATGCCGCCGTCGGCGTCGAGGTGATAGACGGCAAAGTAAAGCATCGGCGTCGCGGCAAGGCCGATGTTCGTCACATCGATCCCGGCCGCTGTCAGGCCCTCTATGCAGGCTGCGGCGAGTTCCGGCGAGCTGAGGCGGCCGTCATAGCCCAGGGCCACGTGCTTGCCGCCCTTGCGACGGACGAGCGTGCCAAGAGTTCGGCCGATGGCGCGGGCGTCTGCCGGATGCACGGTGCCGCCCACAATTCCGCGAATGTCGTACTCGCGCAGGATGGTGGGATCGAACTTGTGCGCCGTCTGGCTCATGCAAAGGCTCCAAAAGGAGGTTGATATCTAGGGACGCGGCCGGGGACGGCCGATCCCCTCGTAGGAAAAACCGAAGCCGCGCATCTCTTCAGGGTTGAAGATATTGCGAAGATCGACAATGCGCGGCTGGCGCATCGCCTCCTTGATCCGCCGTGGATCGAGGCCGCGGAATTCGTGCCATTCGGTGATGACCACCATCACGTCCGCTCCCGTCACCGCTTCGTAGGCGGTCTTGGCAAAGACGACACCAGGCAGCATGGGGGCCGCCTCTTTCATTCCCTCCGGGTCGAACGCCACGATATTCGCGCCGGCCGACTGGAGGGCAGGCACGATGTCTAGCGAGGGTGCGTCGCGCATGTCATCGGTGTTGGCTTTGAAGGTGACGCCAAGCACGCCGATCGTGAGCCCGGCCACCGAGCCGCCGCAGAAGTCGATGACCTTCTGCGCCATACGCTTCTTGCGCGCGTTGTTGACCTCGATCACCTGCTCCACGATCGTCTGTGGCGCGTCGGCTTCGCGCGCGGTGTAGGCCAGTGCCAACGTATCCTTGGGAAAGCACGAGCCGCCGAAGCCCGGACCGGGATGAAGGAACTTGCGCCCGATGCGGCCATCCAGCCCGATGCCGCGCGCCACGTCGTGCACGTCCGCACCGACCTTTTCGCAAAGATCGGCGATCTCGTTGATGAAGGTGATCTTCGTGGCCAGGAAGGCGTTGCCGGCATACTTGGTGACCTCAGCCGTCTCGATGTTGGTAAACACCATTGGCGTCTGGATGAGGTTGAGGGGCCGATAAACGGCCGCCATCACGTCCCGGGCGCGCTCACTCTCGACACCGATCACCACCCGGTCGGGCTTCATGAAATCCTCGATCGCCGCACCTTCGCGCAGGAATTCCGGATTGGAGGCAACGTCGAATGCCGCCGCCGGTTGCGTCTCCCGGATGATGCGCGCCACTTCGCGACCGGTGCCGACCGGCACCGTGGATTTTGTCACCACCACGACATAGCTACGGATGGCTCCAGCGATTTCAGCGGCGGCAGCATAGACATAGCTCAGGTCGGCGTGGCCGTCGCCGCGCCGGGTTGGCGTACCTACAGCGATGAACACCGCGTCGGCGTTGCTCACCGCTTCGCCGAGGTTCGTACTGAAGGTCAGACGATCCGCCCGTACATTGTCGGCCACGAGCTTGTCGAGCCCGGGTTCATAGATCGGCATCTCCCCGGCGCGCAGGAGGGCGATCTTTTTGGCGTCCTTGTCGACGCACGCCACGTCATGGCCAAACTGCGCGAAGCAGGCGCCAGATACGAGGCCGACATAGCCAGAGCCGATCACGGCGATGCGCATTGCGTCAGCCTTTCATCAAGCGTTCGATCAAGGCGCGACTCTCGACCTTGGTGTCCGTCCGGCTCAGCGAAATGGCGACATTGGCCTCGAGGAAACCGAGACGGCTGCCGCAATCGTAGCGGCGTCCGGCGTAGCGCAGGGCGTGGAACGGCGAACGGCCGATCATCTTCGCCATGGCGTCGGTCAACTGGATTTCGCCGCCGGCACCGGTCTCGTGGCGATCGAGATGGTCGAACACCTCAGGCAACAGGACGTAACGTCCGATCAACGCCAGGGTCGACGGCGCCTCCTCGGGCTTGGGCTTCTCGACCATTCCGGTTATCTCGGCCAGCCCATCCCTTTCGGCCTTTACCGCGGCAATGCCGTAGCTCTTGGTCTGCTCGCGCGGCACATCCATCACGGCGACCACGCTGCCGCCGGTCTTCTCATGGGCCTGGGCCAGTTGGCCAATGCAGCTCGGCGTATCGAGCGTGAGCTCGTCCGGCAGCAGAACCGCAAATGGCTCGCGACCGATCCAGTGGCGCGCGCACCACACCGCATGGCCCAGGCCGAGTGGCTTCTGCTGGCGCGTGAAGATCGCATTGCCCGGCTTGATGGTGGCACCCTGAGTCTCCGCGAGCTCGGGTGCCTTCCTGCGCTGCTCCAGCGTCATCTCGAGTTCGTAGGCGTGATCGAAGTGATCTTCCAAGGCGACCTTGTTACGGCCACTGACGAACACGAACTCGTCGATGCCCGCTTGCAGGCATTCCTCGACCGCATACTGGATGAGCGGCCGATCGACGACGGTCAGCATTTCCTTCGGCATCGCCTTGGTGGCGGGCAGAAAGCGGGTACCCAGTCCGGCGACCGGCAAAATGGCTTTGCGGACACGCTGCACCATGCTCATCGACCTCATTCAGCAGTTACGTATTGTATGGGCAATCCGGCAGTTTTACAGGAGCCACCGGGCCGCGACGCGAAAGATTGCGGTTGATGCCATGGTGCCAAAGTCACGGCAAGGTCATCCCCTCAGCAAGACGTCCTTGGCCTGATTGATGCGGGCCGCAAGGTCGGCGCTGCCACCGACGTCGGGGTGCATACGCTGTATCAGGCGGCGATGGGCGGCCCGGATTTCGTCCGACGTGGCGCCTTCGGCCAATCCCAGGACGGCCAGTGCCTCGTCGCGCGACATGCCCGTGCGTGACCCTGAAGGCGGCGGCCGACGGGCGGCACGCCAATCGGCGCCGAGTCGCCGATCGAGATAGGCCTCGAGGACCTTGAGTGAGTCGGGATCGGCAGCGCACTCGACATGTAGATCGAGCAGATCGCCATCGGCCAGCGAATCCAGAACGCGACCGGCGAAGCGGCCCGACAGGACCGTGCCCCCCACATCTCCGGTGCCGTGGTCGATCCACGCCTGCAGAAACGCGGTACGTACTTCCGTCCGCTGCCCCGTCCCCGGCGAACTGAAGCCGCCGGACGGCCGGCGCCGCACTGCCCGGGCGATCAGGGCGGCGATCACGACACCGGCCAGTCCGGACAGCTCGGGCAGCAGGCCGGGCAGAAACCGCATGCCGAATATCAGCATTCCACCGACGCCGATCATGCCCACGATCACGAGGACCGGCCGCAACAGGCGGGCGAGCGTGGACGGATTGGCGCGGAGGAACCAGGCAACGCCGAAGGCCATGACAGCCAGCACGACGAGCGCCAGGACGACCGCCGGCATGGCTCACTGCCGGGAGGGGACCGACGCCGGTGCGGCGGGCGCCGCCGGCTGTCCTGGCGTCGGTGGCTGCGACTGCAATTGTTCCAGGCGCTCGCGCTGTACCTCACGCCAGCGCGCGACATTGCGGTTGTGCTCGAACAGCGTCAGGGCGAACGCGTGCCCGCCCTGGCCATCGGCGACGAAATAGAGGGAGCGGTCGCGTGCCGGATTGGTGGCAGCAACGATCGATGCCCGGCCCGGATTGCAGATCGGTCCCGGCGGCAGGCCAGTGACCACATACGTGTTGTATGGGGAGGTCGACTGCAGATCGGCGCGCGTAAGCTCCCGGTTGAGAGCTCCCTTGCCTCCGGTGAGGCCATAGATTGTGGTCGGATCGCTTTCGAGCTTCATTCGACGCCGGAGCCTGTTGATGAAGACCGCGGCCACCCTGGCGCGCTCGGCCGGAAGAGCGGTCTCCTTCTCGATGATCGAAGCCAGCACCAAAGCCTCGCGCCGATTGGCCAACGGCAGGCCTGGCGCACGCTTGCGCCACGCGGCGTCGAGGGTCTTCTCCATCGCCTCCTTCATGCGCAACAGCAGGCCGTCCCGAGTGTCGTCGCGCGAGTAGAAATAGGTTTCAGGCAGCAGATCGCCCTCTTTGACGTCGAGCGTGATTTCACCCGTCAGCGCCTCGGTCTTGCGGACCAGTTCGAGCACCTCGGCTGTCGTCACTCCCTCGGGTACGGTGAGGCGGCGCTGCACGACCTTGCCGGACTGCAGGATCTCCACCAAGGCCTGCATCGAGGTGCGGGCCGGGATCTCATATTCGCCGGCCTTGATCGGCTTGGGGGTGGGGTCGATCATCAGTGCGATGCGAAACAGCCGCGTGTGGGCGATGACGCCTTCTTCCTGCAGCACCTTCGCCATTGTCACCGGGCCGGCGCCGCGCGGAATCACCACGGTCTTGGTCGTCTGAAGCGGCCCCTCGGCGACGAGCAGCGAGTGGCCGATGTACAACGCGCCGCCCATCAGCGTCGCGAACAAGGCGATGAAGAAGAGAACCCAACGGAAGTAGCTGAGCACCCTCAGCCCCCGGCTATCAGACGGGACCGAAAATCAACGACGCGTTGGTGCCGCCGAAACCGAACGAGTTGCTGAGGGAATAGCGGACCTTGCGTTGCTTGGCTTGCTTGGGCACCAGATCGATGTCGCAGCCCTCGTCCGGTTCGTCGAGATTGAGTGTCGGCGGAACGACCTGATCCGTGATCGACTTGATCGCATAGATCGCCTCGATCGCTCCGGCAGCACCCAACAGATGACCGGTGGCCGACTTGGTCGACGACATGGAAAGCTTGTACGCATCGCCACCGAAGACGCGCTTCACCGCACCGAGTTCGATGGTATCGGCCATGGTCGACGTGCCATGCGCATTCACATAGTCGATCTGGTCGGTATTGAGCTTGCCGCGTTTCAGTGCGGCCCGTATGGCCCGCACCGCGCCGTCGCCGTCCTCGGACGGCGCCGTGATGTGGTGGGCGTCGCCAGAAAGGCCGTAGCCGACGATTTCACCGTAGATCTTGGCACCGCGCTTCTTGGCATGCTCGTATTCCTCGAGCACCACGCAGCCCGCGCCCTCACCCATCACAAAGCCGTCGCGCCGCTTGTCCCATGGCCGCGATGCCTGTGTCGGCGTATCGTTGAAGTCCGTCGACAGCGCCTTGCAGGCATTGAAGCCGGCGATACCGATGCGGCAGATCGCGGCCTCTGCCCCTCCGGCCACCATGACCTCGGCATCCTCGAGCTGGATGAGGCGCGCCGCATCGCCCAGCGCGTGCGCGCCGGTAGCACAGGCGGTGACGACGGAGTGATTCGGCCCCTTGAAACCGTACTTGATCGAGACCTGGCCCGAGACGAGGTTGATCAGGGCCGACGGGATGAAGAACGGACTGACGCGCCGTGGCCCCCGCTCCTTCAGCACCAGCGACGTCTCGTAGATGGTCTGGAGGCCGCCGATGCCGGAGCCGATCATCACGCCGGTGCGGGTGAGCCCCTCTTCGTCCTGCGGCTTCCAGCCCGAATCCTCGACGGCCTGTTGTGCGGCGGCCAGGCCGAAGACGATGAACTTGTCGAGTTTGCGCTGGTCCTTCGGCACGATGTAGGCGTCGACATTGAAGTGTCCGTTGGCCTTGTCGCCCTGGGGCACTTCGCCCGCGATCTTGGTGGCAAGATCCGACGTGTCGAAAGCCTGGATCGAGCGTATTCCCGACTCGGCCGCAAGCAACCGCCGCCAGTTGGTGTCCACGCCGTCGCCCAGTGGCGACACCATGCCCATGCCCGTAACGACAACTCGCCTCATCGTCCGCCTTTCCTGCCGCAGGAACCGGCGAAGATCAGGACTTCGCGTTGCTCGTGATGAAGCCGATCGCGTCGCCAACCGTCTGGATCTTCTCGGCAGCGTCGTCGGGGATCTCGATGGCGAATTCTTCCTCGAAGGCCATTACCAGTTCGACGGTATCGAGGCTGTCGGCGCCGAGATCGTCGATGAACTTCGCATCTTCCTTCACCTGCGCCGCTTCGACGCCGAGATGCTCCACCACGATCTTCTTAACGCGCTCGGCAATATCACTCATTTTCTTGTCCTTCCCGTGTCTCAAATACCATTTCGCCGTAGGGGGCGGGCGATTTCCGGCGTTCCTAACATAGCACCCCGGTCATTGGCTAGGGTCGAAAAGCCCACAGAATCAGGCACTTGTAGCCCTTATCCAAGACCGGGTCCGTCAAATCATCGCCATACCGCCGTTGATGTGCAGCGTCTGGCCGGTGACGTAGGCCGCCTCCTCGCTCGCGAGATAAACCACGCCGGCCGCGATCTCATCGGGCGTCCCCAGCCGGTCGGCGGGTACCCGGGCGAGAATGCCCTTCTTCTGGTCGTCCGTCAGTCCGTCGGTCATTGGCGTGGCGATGAAGCCGGGCGCCACGCAATTGACGGTGATGCCGCGCGAGGCCAGTTCCTGGGCCAGCGACTTCGACATGCCGATGAGGCCGGCCTTGGCGGCGGCATAGTTCGCCTGGCCGGGATTTCCGGTCACGCCCACGATCGACGTGATGCTGACCACCCGGCCGAAACGCCGCTTCATCATGCCGCGCATGACCGCGCGCGTGAGGCGGAAGGTACCGGTGAGGTTGACCTGGAGCACCTTCTCCCATTCCTCGTCCTTCATCCGCATCGAAATGTTGTCGCGCGTGATGCCTGCGTTGTTCACCAGGATGTCGAGTTTTCCCATCGCCGCTTCGGCTTCCTTGGCGAGGCGGTCGATATCGGCCGCATCGTCCATCCTGGCGGCAACGACATGAGCCCGCTCGCCGAGCGAGACCTTGAGCTGATCCAACGCCTCGGCGCGCGTGCCGGACAGGGTGACCGTAGCGCCCTGCCGGTGCAGCGCGCGGGCAATCGCGCCGCCAATGCCGCCAGACGCGCCGGTAACGAGCGCCGTCTTGCCATTCAGATCGAACATGGCCGCTCTCCCTCAGACGGTCTTCAGAAAGGCTTCGATGTCGGCCGGCGTATTCAGCGCCTGGCCCGTCATCTCCTTGTCGATGCGCTTCACGAGTCCGGACAGCACCTTTCCGGTGCCGCATTCGATCAGCGCCTCGACTCCCTTCGATTTCATGTATTGCACACTCTCGCGCCAACGCACGAGCCCAGTCACCTGTTCCACCAGACGCTGTTTGATGGCCGCCGGATCGCTGATCTCGGAGGCCAACACATTGGCGACCAGAGGCACCCGCGGTGGCATCAACGTGATTTCCTCGAGTGCCATCTTCATCGCATCGGCAGCCGGCTGCATGAGCGAGCAATGGAATGGCGCACTTACCGGCAGCAACATGCCGCGCTTGCATCCCCGGACCTTGGCTGCCTCGATCGCGCGCTCGACGGCATCCTTGTGACCGCTGATGACGACCTGGCCACCGCCGTTGTCGTTGGCTACCGCGACCACTTCACCTTGCGCGGCCTCGGCGCAGGCAGCCATCGCCGGTTCAAGCTCGATGCCGAGCAGAGCTGCCATCGCACCGACACCGACCGGCACAGCCTTCTGCATCGATTGTCCGCGCAGCTTCAGAAGACGCGCGGCATCTGCGACTTTCAGAGATCCGGCGGCAGCCAGGGCCGAGTATTCACCGAGGGAATGGCCGGCAACATGGGACGCCATCGCCGGCAGTGGTTTGCCGCCATCCTTTTCCAGGATGCGCACCACCGCCAGGCTGACGGCCATCAGGGCCGGCTGGGCGTTTTCGGTCAGGATCAGGTCGCTTTCCGGACCTTCCCGCATCAGCTTGGACAGGTTCTGCTTCAGCGCTTCGTCGACATCGCCGAAGACGTCCCGGGCGGTAGCAAATGCCGCTGCCAGGTCGGCGCCCATGCCGATGGCCTGCGATCCCTGGCCCGGAAAGACGAAAGCCCGACTCATGCGCATTTTCCCCCGTTTTTGACACGAATTGGCGCAGTCATACCGGGGTACTGGACGCAGTCAAGCCGCATGGGAACAGCTTGATTTCGGACTGCAGGCCTGTATAACCCGCCCTCTTCGGGGCCTAAATCGGCCCCGATCTCCTTGCTGGTCCAAGCGTTCCGCGAAGGGCCGGCTAGATCCGGGCGGTTGCCGGTCGATCCCTCGTCACTACGGCGGTGGACGCGACGAACTCCGGGTCACCAACAGCCATAAGGAGCCAAATCTACATGGCACTCTACGAAAACGTCTTCATTGCGCGTCAGGATGTCCCGCAGACGCAGGTGGAGGCACTTACCGCCCAGTTCGCCGACATCGTCACCGGTCTGGGCGGCACCGTCTCCAAGAAAGAGTACTGGGGCCTCCGTTCGCTTACCTACCGCATCAAGAAGAACCGCAAGGGTCACTACACCCTGCTCAACATCGACGCTCCCTCCGCCGCGGTGAAGGAGATGGAACGCACGATGTCGATCAACGAAGACATCATCCGCTTCCTGACCGTGCGCGTCGATGCGCTCGAGGAAGCCCCGTCGGCCATCATGGTGCGCAGCGCTGAGAAGTCCGACCGTCCGGGTGGCGATCGCGGCGACCGCTGGGGCGATCGTCCGCCCCGTCGTGAACGTCCCCGCTTCGGCGAGGAAGGCGGCATGCCGTCTGCACCCATCAGCACGGGAGAAGAAGAATGAGCGCCCAACGCCGCCCCTTCACGCGCCGCCGCAAGAGCTGCCCGTTCTCCGGCGCCAACGCGCCCGTGATCGACTACAAGGACGTGCGCCTTCTGCAGCGCTTCGTTTCCGAGCGCGGCAAGATCGTGCCGAGCCGCATCTCGGCAGTGTCGTCGAAGAAGCAGCGCGAACTCGCCCAGGCGATCAAGCGTGCGCGGTTCCTGGCACTCCTGCCCTACCTCATCGCCTAGCCAGGAGACCGAAATCATGCCGATGAACGTCATCCTGCTGGAGCGTGTGCCGAAGCTCGGTCAGATGGGCGATGTTGTGAAAGTGAAGCCCGGCTTCGCTCGCAACTTCCTGCTGCCGCAGAAGAAGGCCCTGCGCGCCACCAAGGACAACATCACCTACTTCGAATCGCAGCGTAAGACGCTCGAGGCCCAGAACCTCGAGCGGCGCGGCGAAGCCGAAGCCGTCGGCGCCAAGATGAGTGACCTCAAGGTCATCCTCATCCGCCAGGCGTCGGAAGCCCTGCAACTCTACGGGTCGGTGACCTCGCGCGACATCGCCGACGGCGCCGTCGCCGCTGGCGTCAAGATCGAGCGCAGCCAGGTCGAACTGGACAAGCCGATCAAGAGCCTGGGAGCCCACAAGATCAAGGTCCACCTCCATCCGGAGGTCACGATCGAGATCACTGCCGTGGTGGCGCGTTCGCCCGACGAGGCCGAGTTCCTCGCCAAGGGTGGTGCGCTGGTCGCCGAGAACGAGCGCGCGGCACTCGAAGCGGCGGACGCCGCCAATCGCGCCGCCGAACAGGCGGCCGCGTTGTTCGAGGCCAAGCCGGCCGAGGACGAGGCTGCCGAGGCTCCGGCCGCCACCGAGGAAGCGCCGGCCGAAGAGAAGTAGAACGCGTGCCGTCCGGCACCGTATCTTCAATAGAACGCATGCCATCGCTCCGCGGTGGCATGCGTTTTCTTTTGGCCAGACTATTAGGGATCTGGCCGTGATCTGGCGGCTGGGCGCGCTGGCGGTGGCCGCGGTCGTGGCTATGCCACTGCTCGGCGTCGCGTCGAGCCTGCTCTCGTGGCAGGGCGACCTGTGGCGGCACATCGCAGAAACCCAACTCGCCGACATCGTCGGCAACACCCTCGTTCTACTGGTGGGCGTCGGCCTCGGCACGACGGTCATCGGCACCGGCACCGCTTGGCTGGTCACCATGTGCCGCTTTCCCGGCAGCAAGATGCTGCAGTGGGCGCTGCTGCTGCCCCTCGTGCTGCCGACCTACATCATCGGCTATGCCTACGCCGACCTCCTGACCTTCGCCGGCCCACTGCAGATGGCGCTGCGCGGAGTGACTGGCTGGAACCGCGGCGACTACTGGTTCCCCGACCTCGGCTCGGCGGGTGGCGTGGCGCTGCTGTTCACGCTGGTCCTCTACCCTTACGTCTACCTCGCCGCACGCGCGGCATTCCTCACGCAGTCGCAAGCGCTGCTCGAGGCGAGCCGCATCCTGGGACATGGCCCGTGGCCCACCTTCCTGCGCGTTGCCCTGCCGCTGGCGCGGCCGGCGATCGCCGCGGGCGTGACGCTGGCGCTCCTCGAGACACTCGCCGATTTCGGCACGGTGCAATATTACGGCATCCACACCTTCACGACGGCGGTCTACCGGACCTGGTACGGCATGGGCAATCGCGAGGGCGCGGCCCAGATCTCGCTGATCCTGATCGCCATCGCCGTGCTGCTGATCCTGATCGAACGCCGGTCGCGCGGGCGGGCCCGCTTCCACATCGCCTCCAACCTGCGCAACCCGGCCGAGCCCGTCACCCTGGCGCCGCTGGCGGCGACCCTGGCGGCGCTTGCTTGCGCTCTGCCCGTGCTGCTGGGCTTTCTCCTGCCGACGCTTCATCTGGCGCGCCTTGCCCTGACATCGGGCGTGGCGCTAGGCGACCCGCGCTTCGTGGGCAATGCCACCAACAGCCTCATCCTGGCGACGATCGCCGCCGCGCTCATCGTGGCCCTCGCGCTGTTCCTGAGTTACGCCGCCCGCCTGGTCCGCCGCCGCGGCCTCTCCCGCGTGATCGAGTTCGCGTCGCTGGGCTACGCCATTCCCGGCGCCGTGATCGCCGTCGGCGTGCTGCTGCCGCTGGCGGCGACCGACCATGGCATCAATCGGCTGACACAGGACCTGTTCGGCCTGCCGAGCGGCCTGCTGCTGAGCGGCACCGCCTTCGCCCTTGTGGTGGCTTACGTCGTGCGCTTCCTCGCCGTCGGCATGGCCAGCATCGCGCCCGGCCTCGCCGCCATCGATCCGGCGATGGATTCCAGCGCGCGCGTGTTAGGCGCCCAGCCGCGCCAGGTGCTGCGGTACATCCATTTGCCTATGCTGCGCGGTCCTGCCTTGACGGCAGGCGTGATCGCCTTCGTCGAGGTGCTGAAGGAACTGCCGGCCACCCTGCTGATCCGGCCCTTCAACTTCGACACGCTGGCGGTCGGCGTCTACCGCTTCGCGTCCGACGAGCGTCTCGCCCAAGCGGCGGTAGGCGCCATCGTGATCGTCGCCGTCTCCCTTATCCCGGTGATCCTGCTCAGCCGCGCGATCGCGGCCCCGCCGCCCTTCTCGGGCGGGGCTACTTCCAGCCCGCCCGGTCCATGATCTTGAGCGCTTCGGCGTTGTTCTGCGCGTAGACGCGGGCGTTGAGCTGATCTTCCTTGAAGGCGCCGAGCGACGCCAGTTCCGCCGATAGCGGAACGCCGGCCACGACCGGGAACTCCGAGTTGCCCTCGGCGAAGTACTTCTGCGCCGGCGGCGACACCAGGTACTCCATGAACTTCACCGCCGCTTCCTTGTTCGGCGCGTACTTGGCCACGGCACCGCCGCTGATGTTCACATGCGTGCCGCGGTTCGACTGGTTCGGGAACACGATGCCGACCTTGGCCGCGATCTCGCGGTCTTCGGGCTTCTTCGAGCGCATCAGGTTGACGGAGTAGTAGGTGTTCGAGACGCAGAGCTCGGCCTCGCCTGCGGCGACGCCCTTGATCTGGTCGGTGTCGCCGCCGCGCGACGGGCGTGCGAGGTTGGCGGCCATTCCCTTGGCCCAGGCTTCGGTCTTCTCCACGCCGATCGCGGCGATGAGCGAGCCGACCAGCGACTGATTGTAGATGTGGCCCGAGGAGCGGATCAGGATCTTGCCCTTCCACTTCGGGTCGGCGAGGTCCTCGTAGTTCTGCGGCGCCGTGGCGGCCGTGAGCTTTTCCTTGTTGAACAGGATCACACGCGCGCGCTTGGAGAAGCCGAACCAGTTGTTGTCGGGATCGCGCAGATGCGCCGGCACCGCCTTGGCGAGCACCGCCGACGTCACCGGCTGCAGCAGGCCCATCTGGCGCGCCCGCTCGATCCGGCCGGCATCGGTGGTGATCAGCACATCACACGGGCTCTTGTCGCCCTCGGCCTTGAGCCGCTCGATCAGCGGATCGGGCTCGGCGTCGACGCGGTTGATCTTGATGCCGCTCAGATCGGCGAAATTGCCGTACAGCGCCTCGTCCGTGTTGTAGTGCCGCGCCGAGTAGAGGTTGAGCGTCCCGGTCTGCGCCTGAGAATGGCGCGATACTAGAAAGCTGACGCCGGTGGATAGTCCGGCAGCCATCAGGACCCGTCGCTTCACATTAGCCTCCCCAGTGCGAGTGAGTTTCAATCACTAGGCGAATTAGCACCCCCTCAGAGCGACTGCAAATCGTTTGCAGTAAATTTGCATGGCTCCACCCTTTGCCTTGAAATAGCCATTTGGCTTAACATTTCACCTAGTAGCCACGTGGAGTTCGTTGCCCCGGGGGGAACGACGATGTTGCTAGCCAAAGTACTCGCCCGCGTTCTGGGCGAAGGCCAATTGACGATCATCGACGCCGCCGGCCGCTCGCACCGCCTTGTTGGCGCCCGGCCGGGGCCCGCCGTCACCTTGCGTATTCACACTTGGTGGACCGGCATTCGCCTGGCCCTCCGTCCGCGGCTGGCGTTCGGCGAGTCCTACATGGACGGCAAGCTCACGGTCGAAGAGGGTGACATCTACGACCTGCTCGACCTCCTCGGCCGCAATATCGCCGCCGTCGAGGCCACCCCCCTGGTGCGCTGGTCGTTCGCTCTCCAGAAATTCCTGCGACTGCTCGAGCAGTACAATCCGATCTGGCGGGCGCAGCGTAACGTCGCCCATCACTACGACCTCAATGACCAGCTTTACGACTTCTTCCTCGATCGCGACCGCCAGTACTCCTGTGCCTACTTCACGACGCCCGGCGAAAGCCTGGAGCAGGCCCAGATCGACAAGAAGCGCCATATCGCGGCCAAGCTTCTGCTGAAACAGGGTCAACGCATACTCGACATCGGCTCGGGCTGGGGTGGCATGGGCCTGTTCCTCTCCCGGCAGTTCGGCGTCGACGTCACCGGCGTCACGCTCTCCAAGGAGCAGCACACCGTCTCAAGCCGGCGCGCGCTCGAGGGGGGCGTAGCCGACCGGGTCCGCTTCAAGCTTCTCGACTACAGGCAAGAACCCGGCCGCTACGACCGCATCGTCTCGGTCGGCATGTTCGAGCATGTCGGCGCCGCCCACTATGTCGAATACTTCACCAAGGTAAAGGAACTGCTGGCCGACGACGGCGTCATGCTGCTGCACGCGATCGGCCGCATGGAACCGCCGGGCGGGACCAACACGTGGCTGCGCAAGTACATCTTCCCGGGCGGCTATACGCCGGCTCTGTCGGAGGTCCTGGCGGCGATCGAAAAGGTCGGGCTGTGGGTAACCGATATCGAGGTGCTTCGCCTGCACTATGCAGAAACCATCCGTCATTGGCGGCAGCGTTTCCAGGCCAACCGGAAAAAGGTCAAGCAGACCGCCGGCTACGACGAGCGCTTCTGCCGGATGTGGGAATTTTACCTCGCCGGCTGCGAAGTCTCCTTTCGGTACATGAATCAGATGGTTTTCCAGATCCAGATCGCCAAGCGCCAGGACGCCGTACCGCTCACGCGTGACTACATGGTGGAGGCCGAACGGCGCGAAACGGCGGCACCTTCAATAGCGGCGGAATAGCCCGGGGTTGTCCCCGCTATGCATCCATTTGGCGACGTTCTTGATCACGCCGGCGCCTTTTGAGATGGTGGTTGTCCCCCCATCTCCATAAAAGGGCTCTACATGGAGCCACAAAAAGACTCATCGAACGTCACGCGGCTGCCCGGCGCCGAAGATGCAAGGCTGCGCGAGCCGCCGCATAATTTCGAGGCGGAGCAGGCGCTGCTGGGCGCCATCCTCGTCAACAACGCCGCCTACCAGCGCATAGCCGAATTCCTGCGCCCCGAGCACTTCGCAGATCCGCTGCACGGCAAGCTCTTCGATTCGCTATCGCGGCTGATCGAACGCGGCCAAGTGGTGAGTGCCGTCACCCTAAAAACCTACGTCGAGCAGGACGAGGCGATGAAGGCCGCGGGCGGTGCAGCCTCCTATCTCGCCCGCCTGGCCGCCGCGTCGGTACATGTGATCGACGCCGCCGCCTTCGGACGCACCGTGCACGATCTCTACCTGCGCCGGCAGCTCGTCGATCTCGGCGAGGAGGTCGTCAACGGCGCCTTCGGCGGCGATGTCGACGAGACAGCGCTGCATCAGATCGAGATGGCCGAGAAGAAGCTTTTCGAGCTGGCTACCACCGGCCAGACCGAAGGCGGCTTCAAGCCGTTCCGCGCGGCACTCACTGAAGCAACCGTCGCGGCCGAAGCCGCCTACCACCGGGTCGGTCAGCTCACCGGCGTGGCGTCGGGCCTGTTCCAGCTCGACCAGCTCCTGGGCGGTCTGCACCGTTCGGATCTCATCATCCTCGCCGGTCGCCCCTCGATGGGGAAGACGGCCCTGGCGACCAACATCGCCTTCAACGCCGCGCGAGCCTACCGCGAGGAGCATGGCGAGGACGGCAAGCCCAAGGCGGTCGATGGCGCCGTCGTCGGCTTCTTTTCGCTGGAAATGTCCTCCGAGCAGCTTGCCACCCGCATGCTCGCCGAACAGGCGGAGGTGCCGTCCGAGAAGATCCGCAAGGGCGAGCTGATCAGCAGCGATTTCGACAAGGTTCTGTCGGTCAGCCAGGAGCTCGAACACCTCAATTTCTTCATCGATGACACCCCGGCCCTCAGTATCGCGGCGCTGCGCACCCGGGCACGCCGGCTGAAGCGCACCCACGGTCTCGGGCTACTGGTGGTGGACTATCTTCAGCTTCTCAATCCCTCCGGCAAGTCGCGCCAGGAAAACCGCGTACAGGAAGTCTCCGAAATCACACGCGGCTTGAAGACCTTGGCCAAGGAACTCGACGTCCCGGTCCTGGCGCTTTCGCAGCTCAGTCGCGCGGTCGAGCAGCGCGAGGACAAGCGGCCGCAGCTCTCCGATTTGCGCGAATCGGGCTCGATCGAGCAGGATGCCGACGTCGTCATGTTCGTCTATCGCGAAGAGTACTATTTGCAGCGCGGCGAGCCGACCCGACGCGCCGAAGAGAACGACCAGCGCTTCAACGAGCGTCACGATGCCTGGAAGCAACGCTGCGAGCAGACCTACGGCAAGGCCGAGGTGATCGTGGCCAAGCAGCGCCATGGCCCCACCGGCCTCGTGCGCCTGGCGTTCGAAGGCCAGTTCACGAAGTTCGACAACCTGCCCGCCGACGAGGAACGGCCGGGCGGCCCGGCCTTCTAGCGCCTTCGATGTCCTCTCCTACCGAAGATGCCACTCGCCGCGCCGGCGCGATCCTGACGATCGATCTGGCCGCGATCGCCGCCAACTGGCGTGGCCTGCGCGACGCCGGTCGTGCCGACGGCCGTCCCGTCGATTGCGCCGCCGTGCTCAAGGCCGACGCCTACGGCACCGGCCTCGCGATCGTGGGGCCCAGGCTGGCGGCGGAAGGCTGCCGGCATTTCTTCGTGGCGCATATCGACGAAGGCATAGAGCTGCGGCGTGTGCTGTCCGGGCATCCGATCTATGTCCTGAACGGCCTGCTGGCCGGCACCGAAGGCGATTTCGTCGAGCACGGTCTCACGCCCGTGCTCAACCATCTCGCTCAGCTCAATGCCTGGCGTGCCGCGGCGCAACGCTTCAACCAGACGCTCGATGCCGTCATCCATCTCGACACCGGGATGAACCGCCTGGGCTTCGGCCCCGACGACGCGCAGGTGCTGATCAACGAGCGCGGCCGCCTACGCGGACTGCGGCTGGCTTTGTTCATGAGCCATCTGGTGGCGTCCGAGGAGCCCGCCAATCCGATCAACGGCGAGCAACTCTCCCGCTTCCGGGCATTCGTCAGGGCGATGCCCGGCGCGCCGGCCTCGCTGGCGAATTCCTCCGGCATTTTTCTCGGGCCCGACTATCACTTCGACCTGATGCGGCCGGGCGCCGCTCTCTACGGCATCAATCCCCTGCCGGGGCAGGCCAATCCGATGCTGCCGACCGTAACCCTGCACGCACGTATCCTGCAGACCCGTCGCGTCGACGCTCTGCAGACCGTCGGATACGGCGGCGCCTGGCGCGCAGCGAGACCCACGCGTGTTGCCACCATCGGTCTCGGATATGCCGACGGCTATTTTCGCGGCCTGATGAATCGCAGCGTCGTGTACATCGGCCAGCAGCCTGTGCCCGTGATCGGCCGAATCTCGATGGATCTCGTGACGATCGATGTGACCGAAGTGCCCGAAGACTTCTCCCAGCCGGGCGCGGCGGTCGAGGTGCTGGGGCCCAATCTGACTCCCGACGACCTCGCCGAACGGGCGCGCACCAACGGATACGAGATCATGACGGACCTCGGCCGGCGCTATCATCGCGTATATGTCGAAGGCCAAGGCGACGTGACAGGCGAAGACGAGGCGGGAGAAGAAACGTGAATATTCCGCTGTTGACGGTTCTCGGCCGGATGTTCCTGGCATTCCTGCAAGCCACCGGGGCCGTCACGGCGTTCGCCTTCCATGCCGTGCGTCAGGCTGTCCAGCCGCCCTACTACCGCCGGCAGATCGTCAGCCAGATACTGGAGATCGGCTACTACTCCCTGCCGGTCGTCGGCCTGACCGCGATCTTCACAGGCATGGTCTTGGCGCTGCAGAGCTACACCGGCTTTGCCCGCTTCTCGGCCGAAAGCGCCATCCCCAACGTCGTCGTCGTGTCGCTGACCCGCGAACTGGGCCCGGTCCTTGCCAGCCTCATGGTGGCGGGCCGCATCGGTGCAGCCATTGCCGCCGAGATCGGCACCATGCGCGTCACCGAGCAGATCGACGCGCTCACCACGCTGTCGACCGATCCCTTCAAGTATCTGGTGGCGCCGCGCCTGATTGCGGGAATCGTCACCCTGCCGATCCTGGTTTTTGTCGCCGACATCATCGGTATTCTCGGCGGCTTCCTCGTGGGCGTGTACAAGCTCGACTTCAACGACGCAGCCTATTTGCGCAACACGATCGACTTCCTGCAATTCCAGGACGTGTTTTCCGGCCTGGTGAAGGCCGCCGTGTTCGGGTTCCTGATCACGCTGATGGGCTGCTATCACGGCTACACCTCGAAAGGCGGCGCCCAAGGGGTCGGCATGGCGACGACCAACGCCGTGGTCTCCGCATCGATCCTGATCTTCACCTTCAACTACTTCATCACCGAAGCGTTCTTCGCCCGATGAGCGCCACTGCCAAGATCGCTTTGCGCGGCGTCACCAAGTCCTTCGGCCCCAAGAAGGTGCTGCAGGGCATCGATCTCGACGTGGCGCCGGGCGAATCGATGGTGGTGATCGGGGGCTCAGGTACCGGCAAGTCGGTACTACTGAAGTGCATTCTCGGATTGATGACACCCGATCGCGGCTCGATTTCCGTCGATGGCGAGGAGACTGTCGGCTTCAACGACCGCAGTCGCGCACGCGTCATGCGCAAGTTCGGCATGCTGTTTCAGGGCGGCGCCCTGTTCGATTCGCTGCGTGTCTGGGAGAATGTCGCGTTCGGCCCGATCCAGAGCGACGGCATGAAGGCCGAGGAGGCCCGCGAGGTCGCCGTCGCCAAGCTGGGCGCCGTGGGCCTCGGACCCGAGATTGGCGAACTGTTCCCCTCCGAACTCTCCGGCGGCATGCAGAAGCGCGTGGCACTGGCCCGCGCCATCGCCCGCGAACCCGAGATCATCTTCTTCGACGAACCGACCACCGGCCTCGACCCGATCATGGCCGACGTCATCAACGACCTGATCGTGAAGTGCGTGAGCGATCTCGGCGCCACGGCCGTCTCGATCACCCACGACATGGCGAGCGCGCGCAAGATCGGCCACCGCATCGGGATGCTCTACGAGGGCAGGCTGATCTGGCAAGGACCGGTGGCCGACATCGATCGCTCCGGCAACGCCCACGTCGACCAGTTCATCCATGGTCGGGCCGAGGGGCCGATCCAGATGCAGGTCCGGAAGCTCTGACCATGGCTCGCGCACCCAGCCTGGCCGAGGCACGCCGCTGGTTCGCCGAGGAACTGCGCGCGATTTGCCATCTCGGCGACGAGCGCATCGTCGAGGCTTTCGCCACCGTGCCGCGTGAGCGCTTCGTCGGGCCCGGGCCGTGGCGCGTCCTGCATCTGGCAGAGGGCTACTGGACGACGCCGGACGCCGATCCGCGGCGGCTCTATCACAATGTCCTGGTGGCCCTCGACGAGAGCAGCGGGCTGAATACCGGCGAGCCGTCGTTGTGGGCCTACTATTTTGATCGCCTTGGCATCAAAGCGGGCGACCGCGTCCTGCAGGTCGGCACGGGCTCGGGCTACTTCACCGCCATCCTGGCCGAACTCGTAGGGCCTTCGGGACGAGTGCTTGGCCTCGAGGTCGATGCCTCTCTGGCGACCGCAGCCAAACGGAACCTCGCGGACTGGCCGCAGGCATCGGTGCGCCTCGTCGAAGGCGTCGTGCCCGTCACGGGGCGCTGGGACGCCGTGATTGCCTTCGCCGGCGCAAGTGCACCGCCCGCCGCATGGATTGACGCACTCGCTCAAGGAGGCCGCGCGCTCATCCCGCTCACCGGCAGCGAGCGCTGGGGCTTCATGTTGCGCCTCGATCGTAGCGCCACCGGCATCGGCGCCCGCTCCGCCGGACGCGTTGGCTTCTTCCCTTGTGCCGGCGCGCGCGACGATGCCGAGGCAGCGGCACTCACGCGCGCCCTGGCCGATCCAGCAGGTCAACGCGAGATCAAGACGCTCCGCCGCGACGCCCACAGGCCGGCCAAGACCTGCTGGCTACACGGCAAGGGCTGGTGTCTCTCCAAGCGGGAGCTGCATTGACATGGCTCGCCCGCTGAAGCGCTTCGTCTGCCAGTCGTGCGGCTCCGTCACCACCAAGTGGAACGGCCGCTGCGAATCCTGCGGCGAGTGGAACACCATCGTCGAGGAATCGGCGCCGGCACCAGGCCCGGCCGGCGGCGGGCTGGCGCGCGGCGGCAAAGGCCGTCTCCTCGAATTCGCCGGCCTCACGGGCACGACACCGCAACCGCCGCGCTACAAGAGCGGCATCGCCGAATTCGACCGGGTGTGCGGCGGCGGCCTCGTCGTGGGGTCGGCGCTGCTGATCGGCGGCGATCCCGGCATCGGCAAGTCGACGCTGCTGCTGCAGGTGGCGGCGGCACTCGCCCGCCAGAACACGTCCTGCGCCTATATCTCGGGCGAAGAGGCGCTCGACCAGGTCCGGCTGCGGGCCGAGCGGCTGGGCCTCGGCGATGCACCGGTGCAGCTCACCGCCGCCACCTCGGTGCGCGACATCGTGGCGACGCTGGAGCGGCCCGACGCACCCAAGGTCGCGGTGATCGATTCGATCCAGACCATGTGGCTCGACACCGTCGACAGCACGCCGGGCACCGTCACGCAGGTCCGCGCCTCCTCGCAGGCGCTGGTCGAACTCGCCAAGCGCCGCGGCATCGCGGTGCTCCTGGTCGGCCACGTCACCAAGGACGGCGCCATCGCCGGTCCTCGCGTGCTCGAGCACATGGTCGATACGGTGCTCTATTTCGAAGGCGAGCGCGGCCATCAGTTCCGCATCCTGCGCACGGTCAAGAACCGCTTCGGCCCGACCGACGAGATCGGCGTGTTCGAGATGTCGGACCGTGGCCTCTCCGACGTCGCCAATCCGTCGGCGCTGTTCCTGGGCGAGCGCCGCGGCAACGTCTCGGGCGCCTGCGTCTTTGCCGGTATCGAGGGCACCCGGCCGCTGCTGGTCGAGATCCAGGCGCTGGTGTCGCCCTCCTCCTTCGGTACGCCGCGCCATGCCGTGGTCGGCTGGGATTCCAACCGGCTCGCCATGGTGCTGGCCGTGCTCGAGGCGCGTTGCGGCGTCGCCATCGGCGCCAACGACGTCTATCTCAATGTCGCCGGCGGCCTGAAGATCGGCGAGCCGGCCGCTGACTTGGCCGTGGCCGCCGCCGTCGTCTCCTCGCTGGCCGACGAACCAGTCCCGCCGGAAATGGTGGTGTTCGGCGAGATCGGACTTGGCGGCGAAGTCCGTCCGGTGGGCCAGCGCGAGGCGCGGCTGCGCGAGGCGGCCAAGCTCGGCTTTCGCAGTGCCCTGGTGCCACGCGGCCGGCCCGGCTCGGCGCCTGTGCCGCGGGCACCCGAGGCCATCGCCATTGACGAAATCGAGCATCTGACCGACCTTGTGGCTCGCTTTCAGCCGGCCGACAGGGCCCCCAAGCGTCCGCGGCGCGAGGGCGCCCCTGACCGTCGGCGCGAATAGGTCACGAGCAGCTCACTACAGGTCACTGGGCGTACTGGCGGAGTCGATGGAACAGCTTGGAATTACCGTTTTCGACGTCGCCGTCATTGCCGTGGCCGTTTTCGGGGCCGTTATCGGCATGTCGAGCGGCTTTGCCCATGCCGTGATGTTCATCGGCTCGTGGATCGGCGCCGGATGGCTCGCCTGGCGTTTCGCCAAGGTGGTCCAGCCCGAGGTCGAGCAGGTGGTAGGCAGCACCGAACTGGCCTATTTCATCTCGATGCTAGCGGTCTTCGTCGCCGCCCTGATCGTGCTGGTGATGCTGACGAATGCCCTGTCCCGCTCGATCCGGTCGAGCCCGCTGGGCAGGCCGGACCGCATCCTGGGGGCGGGTTTCGGCGTCCTGTGCGCCTGGGCCGCGCTCGGCGTGGCCTTTTTGTTTTACGGGTATCTCGGCCCGCGGACGCTGCCGCCGGCCGTCGAGGCCGCCGCCAGCTTCCCAATGATCAAGGAAATGGCCACTTTCGTCGAACCCTACCTTCCCACGGGCTTCCGCAACCGCCTGCAGCGTCCGGGCATGGAAATGGGTACCGGCGCGGTTTCGCCTCCCTCGCCCGCGGCCCCGATCGCTCCGACGGCCCCGACCCAGGCTCCGGCCACCGAGGATACCAAACCGCCGCAGTGAGTTATCCTTGATGGCGCAACCGGCAGCGCCCAGATATAACCCCGCCGTGCCAGACAAACCGATGCGCCCCAACCACGACCTCGACAAGTTTCACGAGGAATGTGCGTTGTTCGGCATCTACGGCACTTCGGATGCCGCCGCCCATACGGCCCTCGGCCTCCACGCCCTCCAGCATCGCGGCCAGGAAGCCTCCGGCATCGTCACTTTCGACGGCCGCCACTTCCACGACCATCGTGCACCTGGCCTGGTCGGCGAAATATTCGGCGAGCAGCCGGTCATGGCCCGCCTGAAAGGCTATTCGGCGATCGGCCACAACCGCTACGCCACAACCGGCGGCGCCTCGGACCGCAACATCCAGCCGATCTTCGCCGACTTCGATTTCGGCGGCCTGGCACTTGCCCACAACGGCAACCTCACCAACGCCTACCTCCTGCGCAAGGAGCTGGTCCGCATCGGCTGCCTGTTCCAGTCGACGACCGACACCGAAGTCATCAACCACCTGATCGCCCGCTCCGACTTTTCGACAGTGCAGGACCGGCTGATCGACGCGCTCGGCAAGGTCAAGGGCGCCTACTCGCTGCTGATGCTGACCAACGAGGCGCTGATCGGCGTGCGCGATCCGCTGGGCGTGCGGCCGCTGGTCCTTGGCAAGCTCGAGGATTCGTGGATCCTGACCTCGGAGACCTGTGCCCTCGACATCATCGGCGCCCGTTTCGAGCGCGACGTCGAGCCCGGCGAGATCGTCATCATCGACGGCAACGGCCCACGCTCGATCAAGCCCTTCACCAAACAGCCGCGGCGCTTCTGCGTCTTCGAGCACATCTATTTCGCCCGTCCCGATTCGCGCCTCGAAGGCGTCGGCGTCTACGAGGCGCGCAAGCGCATCGGCATGGAGCTGGCCAAGGAAAGCCCGGTGCCGGCCGATGTCATCGTCCCCGTCCCCGATTCGGGCGTGCCGGCGGCGATCGGCTATGCCCACGGTTCCGGCCTGCCGTTCGAGCTCGGCATCATCCGCAATCACTATGTCGGCCGCACCTTCATCGAGCCGGCCGACCATATCCGCCATCTCGGCGTACGCCTCAAGCACAACGCCAACCGCGCCCTGATCCAGGGCAAGCGCGTCATCCTGGTCGACGATTCGATCGTGCGCGGCACGACCTCGAAGAAGATCGTCGAGATGGTGCGGCAGGCCGGCGCCCGCGAAGTGCACATGCGCATCGCCGCCCCGCCGACGACCAATCCCTGCTTCTACGGCATCGATACGCCCGAGCGCGACAAGCTGCTGGCCTCGCGCTACGACGTCGCCGGCATGGCCAAGTTCATCGGTGTCGATTCGTTGGCCTTCGTGTCGATCGACGGCCTCTACCGCGCTATGGGCCTGCCCGGCGGCCGCGATCCCGCGCAGCCAGCTTTCTGCGACGCCTGCTTCACCGGCGACTATCCGATCCCGCTCGACGACCAGGTCGGCATAGAGGATCGCCAGCTCTCCTTCCTCGCCGAAACCGCCTGAGTTCACTGCCATGACAGAAGCTCCTGCTGGCCGTCTTGCCGGCCGCCTTGCGCTGATCACCGGCGCCTCGCGCGGCCTGGGCGCCGCCGCAGCGCTGGCCTTTGCCGCCGAAGGCGCACACTGCGTGCTGGTGGCCCGCACCGTGGGAGGCCTCGAAGCGGTCGACGACAAGATCAAGGCGCTGGGCGGCACGGCCACCCTGGTCCCGCTCGACGTCACCGACAGTCCCGGCATCGACCGGCTGGGTGCGGCCCTGCACGAGCGCTTCGGCCGTCTCGATGTCCTCCTCGGCAACGCCGGCGTCCTGGGCGGGCTGTCGCCGATCGGCCACATCGAGCCCAAGCTGTTCGAGCAGATCATGGCGGTGAACGTCACCGCCAACTGGCGGCTGATCCGCTCGCTCGATCCGCTGCTGCGCCGCTCCGACGCCGGCCGCGCGATCTTCGTCACCTCGGGCATCTCCCGCCGTCCCGTGGCCTACTGGAGCGCCTATGCCGCCAGCAAGGCCGCCCTCGACATGATGGTGGGCGTCTACGCCGCCGAAATCGCCCACACCCAGGTGCGGGCCAATCTCTACAATCCCGGCCCGATGCCCACCGGCCTGCGCAGCCAGGCCTTCCCCGGCGAGGACCAGGCCACGCTGCCGCCGCTCGAAGCCCATGCCGAGGGCCTGATCCGGCTGGCCATGCCCTCCTGCACGATGAACGGCGAGTGGGTCGCCGGTGACGAGGCGCTACGGCGCTGAGTGGACCATTTCAGGCCACACCTGAACGGGGTTTGTTTGTTCGCGATCGGTGTCCCGAATCCGCATCCAACCTGTTGATCGCCAATCGAAATCAGCGCGGCCACTGCCACGGAATTTCCGAAGACCCTCGGCCAAATGCGTGTGCCGGCCCGTCAGCCCGAAGGGGACCATTCGTGGACCATCGCGCTTTCAATGGGCGACCGTCGTCGAGTGGATCTGAACGACGACCGGGTAGCCTTCGAAGATCTTCGGCACATTCTGCAGCATCCGGGCGTAGCGCTGCTCGACGCGGATTACGATCGTTTCCGAACCGTCCAGCTCCCAGGCCGCGACAGAGCCCGCCCACTCCGGAAGTTTCAGTCTATCCCTGAGCAGATCGGCTGCATCGGAAGAGTCCACGAGAGCATCCCCGGATATTCAGCGCTGAGGCTTGGCGCGGCTCGCGTAGGGATTGTCGGGCTTGCGCATGGTGACGCGGATCGGGACGCCCGGCATGCTGAAGTCGTCGCGCAGGCGGTTCATCAGGAAACGCAGATAGTCGTCGCCCAGCTCTTCGGGCTGGCTGACCGAGATCATGTAGGTCGGCGGACGGATCTTGGTCTGCGTGATGAAGCGCAGGCGGATGCGCCGGCCCTTGGCGAGCGGCGGCGGATGAAGGGTCTCCATCTCGCGCAGCCAGCGATTGAGGATCGGCGTGGTGATCCGCTTGTTCCAGATATCGTAGGTCTCGAACACCTTGGGCATCAGCCGCTCGACACCGCGCCCGGTCAGCGCCGAGAAGCCGACGATCGGCACATCCTTCACCTGGGCGAACGAGGTTTCGAGCCGGTCGCGCAGCTTCTTCCACGCCTTGGTCGACTTGGCCTGATCGTCGGCCAGCAGATCGGTCTTGTTGACGGCGATCACCAGCGCACGGCCTTCGTCGATGACCCGACCGGCGACGGCGAGATCCTGCTTCTCCAGCATGTCACCGGCGTCGAGCACGACGACGACGACGTCGGCCAGGCGGATGGCATCCAGCGTATCGGCGACGGAGGCCGCCTCGAGCCGCTTTTCGATGCGGCTGCGGCGGCGCATGCCGGCGGTATCGACCAGACGGATCGCCCGGCCCCGCCACTGCCATTCGACGCGAATCGAATCGCGCGTGATGCCGGCCTCGGGGCCGGTGAGCACGCGTTCCTGGCCGACGAGCCGGTTGAGCAGGGTCGACTTGCCGACGTTGGGCCGCCCGACGATGGTGAGCAGCATCGGCCGCTTGCCGACTTCGGCGTCGGCCTTTTCGCTATCTTCATCGTCGTCGGGCATTGGCGCCACGTGCCGGGCCAGCGCCTCGTGAAGATCGCCCAGCCCCTCGCCATGCTCGGCCGAGACCGGGATGGGCTCGCCCAGGCCCAGCGCATGGGCTTCAGCCAGGCCATTCTGCCCCGCCCGTCCCTCGCACTTGTTGGCGACCAGGATCACCTTGGCGGCACGCTTGCGCAGCCAGTTGGCGAAGCTTTGGTCGAGCGGCAAGACGCCGGCACGGGCATCGATCAGGAACAGCACGACGTCGGAGGCTTCGATGGCGCGCTCGGTGAAGCGCCGCATGCGGGCTTCCAGCACCTCGCCGCCCGCGGTCTCCCAGCCGGCGGTATCGAGCAGCGTGAAGGCGAGATCGCCGAGCTGCGCCGGCGCCTCGCGGATATCGCGGGTGACGCCGGGCTGGTCGTCGACGAGCGCATGGCGACGCCCGACCAGCCGGTTGAACATTGTCGATTTTCCGACGTTGGGCCGCCCGACGATGGCAACTCTGGCGGCGACCCGGGGCTTGTCGTCAGCGGTAGGCAATGAGTCGGCCTGAATCGGTCAAGACGTAGATCGTGCGATTGGCGACGATCGGCGCGAGCCGTACCGGATCGCGCACGTCGAGCTTGCCGAGGATTTCTCCGGTGTAGGGCGAGAGGGCCAGCATCTGCCCGAGCGAACCCACCACCAGCAGGCGGTCGCCGGCCAGGACAGGCCCGCCCCACAGGACCGGCTTGCGGCGCTTTTCGTCGGAATACTGCGTGAGCGGCGTCACCCACTTGACCTTGCCGTTGTCGCGATCGACGGCCACAACGTCGGCCGTGCTGCTGATGACGAACAGGAAGCGCCCCGCCACCCACGGCGTCTGGCTGCCACCGATGCCACGCTCCCAGACGCGTTGGCCGCTGCGCAGTTCGACAGCGGCGAGCTGACCCGCCGAGCCCATCGCGTACACGACGCCGCGATCGATCACCGGCCGACCGCGGATATCGGCCAGGTTGCCGAACGCGCGGACTTCGCTGCGCGCCCCGATCAGGGATTCGTTCCAGATCGCCCGACCGTTGTCGACACGGAGGCCCACCAGCTCACCGGAACTGAAGGGCGCCACGACATACTCTCCCGAACCGGCGGGGCTGTTGCCGCCGACGTAGCCCGCGACCTCCTGCAGGGCCGTGTACTGCCAGAGATCCGAGCCATCGACGGCCGCCATGGACTGAAGCTTGTTGTCGATGGCGATGACGAACACCCGGTCGCTGAACACCAGCGGCGCGCCGCGCACGGGCGCGCTCACCGACGACGTCCAGATCTCCTTGCCGTTGGAGGGATCGAGCGCGAAGACCCCCGCGAAGCCCGTCGTCACGTACAGTCGCCCGCCATAGTAGGCGAGACCGCCGCCGAACTCGTCCGTATCGCGCGCCTTGTCGGGCTCGAGCGTCACCCGCCAGATCAGCTTGCCGGTGTCGGCGTCGAAGGCGGAGACCTGGCTCTGGGCGTCCTTGGCGAACACCATGCCGTTGGCCATGACCGGCGGCGTCGTGAGAATGCGCGACGACGACGAGCCGGAGCCCACGTCGGCCGTCCAGATCATCTTCGGCGAATCGCTGACCGCGAGATGGTGCATGGCATTGTTGCTAAAGCCGCCGGATTGCGGCCATGAGTCGTTGGCCACGGGCGCTGGCAGAACGATCTGCACGTTCGCCACGTCCTTGTCGGGCTCGATGTCGTTGCGGTCGCCGAAGACCGCGACGCGCTCACCCGGCAGCGGAACCTTCGACTTGCCGAAGACGCCGTCCAACACGTCGGTGACCCCATCGCAGCCGCCCAGCGAGGCAGCCATCAGACCGGCGGTGAGAAACACTCGGAAATTGCGCATACGCATTACGCCCAGCATGACTATTTGGCCTCGGCAGCAGCGTAGAGGTTGAGCATCGCCGACGCACGTTGCGCGGCGCCCTGTGGCGTGCCGGGATCCTTGGCGATCTCGCCCCACAGTTCGCGCGCCCGCTTGGTGTCGCCCTTGCGGGCGGCGGCGAGCGCCTCAACTTCGCGCACACTGATCCGGAACGGCCGGTCCGGTCCGGCGAGCGGCTCCAGCTTGGCCGCCATCTCGTCGGCCTTGGGCGTATCGACGCTCTTCAGGGCAGCGATCACCTTGGCCAGGTCGGCGAGTTCCGGGGCCGACAGCTTGGGACCGACGGCCGTCAGGGCAGCGACCTGCTCTTCAGGCGTATTCTGCAACTGGGCGACGATCATCGCGGCCAGCGACCGGTAGGGTTCGCGCGCATCGGTCGCCTGCTTTTCGAGTTCGGCGCGGGCCGCCGGCGTATCCGGCCCGATCTTGGCCACGGCCGTCGAATAGGCGGTACTGGCCGCAGCGCGTTGGCCGGCATCGTAATGACGCCAGCCGACCATGCCCGCCACAACGACCACCGCGGCAACGGCGCCCGCCACCACCAAAGTCCCGTAACGGTCCCACCACTCCCTGAGTTCATCCTTGCGGACGGCCTCGTCAACTTCCTGAAAGGCGGCGGAGTCGGACACACATGGCTCCCAAGCAAGATTCAAGATTATCGCGAAATATCAACAGCTTCAGCGGCGGTTCATAGCCCCCCACCCTGGTTTTGGCAAACCTTGGCGGGGATACGTTTCAGGCGCTTTACCGACCCCGGCGCTTCTGTAACAATTCGCCCCAACGACATGGTTCGAGCCGCGATCACATGAGCACTCTCTACCGTTTGGCCGACCAACGGGCCCGGCGTCGGATTGTCTCATTCGATCGGCGCGAACTGTCCCGCCTGCTCGGTCTCTACAGCATGCGGGTCGCCTCGGGAGAATGGCGGGACTATGCCATCGACTTCCGGCCCGGCATGGCGATCTTCTCGATCTTCCGCCACACGTCGGAACAGCCGCTGTTCGCCATAGCCAAGGTGCCCAATGGGACCCAGGGCGGCTATGTGGTCTACAATGGCCCACGCAAGCTGGCGCACGGCGATTCGCTCGAAGACGTCCTCGCCGTCTTCGACCGCAAGCTTCGGCTGCTGCTTAGTTAGACTCCGGCCGGCATAGGCGCGCTTTACTTGCCCTTTTCCGGTGTCGTCGCGGCACCGATGCCGGCGCCCAACGCCGCGCCCACGAGGGCCGGGGCGACGAGCGGCCAGCCGGCAATCGCGCCCACCGCAAGGCCTGCACCGGCGCCGATGCCGCCGCCGGTCACCGCGCGCTCGCCCCATGTATCGCCGCAGGCGGACACCGACAGGGCCAGGGGAATCAAGAGAATGGAAGCGATCTTGGTGTGCATGACGTGAACCTCTGAGGGGAAATCGGCCGGTTCAGGCCGCGGAAAATATGCTTGGTCGCCCACCGGGCGTTTGAATGTACCTTCTTGTAGTTAATTAAAATTGTCAAGAATCAATCTTACACCATTGATATATAACAATTAAATTCACAAACCTCACCCTGAGAAGGCTGCGCAGCAGCCGTCTCGAAGGGTGGCAACAACACGACTGGCTCCCATCCTTCGAGACGGCGCTACGCGCCTCCTCAGGATGAGCTTTGGTATGCTTCCAGTTTCGGAGACGCATTCTAGCTGTCACCCCAACGTGCCGGCGGCTGACCGAATTCGCGTTTGAAAGCGCGATTGAAGGCGACCTCCGAATCGTAGCCGACGGCATGGGCGATCTGGGCAATGCTCCCTCGCCCGCTCCGCAGCTTCTCCCTGGCGAGGCTCAGGCGCCACTGCGTGAGGTACTTGATGGGCGGCAGGCCAACCAGCGAGGTGAAGCGGTCGATGAAGGCGCTGCGCGACATCGAGACCTCGCTCGCGAGCTTGTCGATCGTCCAGGGCGCCTCGGCCCGGTTATGCAGCAGCGCCAGCGCCTGGCCGATCTGCTTGTCGTTGAGGCCGGCAAGCCATCCCGACTGCGTGCCATCGAGGCTCGACGCATAGTCGCGGACGGCCTCGACCAGGAGCAGCTCCGAGAGGCGCGACATGATATCGGACGAGGCGAACCTGCCGGCCGCCAGTTCCCGGGCGGCAAAGCGCACCGAGGCCTCCACCCAATCGCGCGACGCGCCACGGCGAATGTCGAGCTTCAGCATCCTGGGCAGCGTGGCGATCAGTGGATTGTAGATGTCCTCGCTGGCCAGGAAGCCGCAGACGAGATGGGTCTCCTCGCCACCGCCGCCATGGGATATCCGCAAGAGTCCCTCGCCCTCCGGCGGCTCGATCAGGTTGCCGGCCTTGATCGGCTTCAGGCCGGTCGCGCTGGCCAGATCGTGGCTGTCGTTGCGGGGCAACAGGACGACCTCGCCGGCCTCGACCTCGATGGCATCCTCTCCCTCGATTTCACACAGCAGCCTGCCGCCGATGACGAAATGATAGGCAAGGATCTGTGCTGGCCGCGCCATGTAGGCGGTGCAATCCTCCGGCGTGAGCTGCGACCTCACGCACCACGGTGCCGTGAATCGCGCCTCCAGAAAGATGCCGCCGGTCAGGCGGACCGAACGCAGCAATTGCGATAGGGCGTCCATCGGTCGGTTTCATCCCCGGCCGGTTTGGCCGATCGGTCAACGGGTCCGGACGGGCGGTCATTTGCCCGCGCCGCGGTTACTCTATTTTCTCGCCATCGCCGCAAGGCAACAACCGGGAATATCGTGATGAGTATCGACGCCAAATACCGCAAGAAACTGCCCCACCTCGGCGGCGGCCTTTACCTCACCGACGGCGGGATCGAAACCAGCCTGATCTTCCAGGACGGACTCGACCTGCCCTACTTCTCGGCCTTCCATCTCCTGCGAGATGCACCGGGACGCCGGGCACTGGTCCGCTACTACGAACGCTATATCGAGATCGCCAAGTCGGACGGCGTGGGCTTCATCCTCGAAAGCCCGACCTGGCGCGCGAGCACCGACTGGGGCCAGAAGCTCGGCTACTCCGCCGACGACATGGCCGCGGTCAACCGTACCTCGATCCGGCTGATGCACGACCTGCGGGAGGCCTACGAGACGCTTCGGACGCCGATGATCGTGAGCGGCTGCGTCGGCCCGCGGGGCGACGGCTACGTCCCCGGCGAGATCATGAGCGCCGACGAGGCCTGGGCCTACCATGCCCATCAGGTCTCGGCCTTCGCCGAGGCCGGCGCGGACATGGTGAGCGCCGTCACGATGACCAATGCGAACGAGGCCATTGGCGTGGCCCGGGCCGCTGCGAAGGCGGGCATGCCTGTTGCCGTTTCCTTTACCGTGGAAACCGACGGCCGCCTGCCGACAGGCCAGACGCTGCCCGAGGCGATCAGCGAAGTGGACGCCGCCACGTCGAGCGGTCCCGCCTACTACATGATCAACTGCGCGCACCCGACGCACTTCGACAGCGTCCTCCACACCAAAGCCGCCTGGACCCGTCGCATCGGCGGCATTCGCGCCAATGCATCGAAGCGCAGCCATCAGGAGCTGAACGATTCGCCCGACCTCGACGCCGGCAATCCGATCGAACTGGGTGGCCAGTACCGCGATCTCGTGCAGCGGCATCCCGGGATCAACGTCCTGGGCGGCTGCTGCGGCACCGACCATCGCCATGTCGCCGCCATCAGCCTCGCCTGCCGTCTGGTTTCCCGACAGGCGGCGTAGGCCTCAACCGAAAGCCTGGGCGTAGGTCTCGGGCTTGAACCCCACGATCAGGCGGCCGTTCACGTCGAGGACCGGCCGCTTGATCATCGACGGCTGGGCGATCATCAGCGCGCTCGCCTTGGCCTCGGTGATCCCGGCCTTGTCGGCGTCCGGCAGCTTGCGAAAGGTCGTGCCTGCCCGGTTGAGCAGCGTCTCCCAGCCCACAGCCTTCGACCACGTCTGCAGCGCGGCACGTCCCACGCCCTCGGTCTTGTAGTCGTGGAAGCTGTAGGCGACGCCGTGGCCGTCGAGCCAGGCCCTCGCCTTCTTCATCGTGTCGCAGTTCTTGATCCCGTAAATCGTGACGGACTTCGTCATATCGGCCTCGCCGGTTCGCTGTCGCGCAACGCCTGGTCCTCAACCTGGATAGTGGTGTGATCGAGGCCGAAGCCGGTTTTCATCGCCTCGCGGGCGCTCTCCAGCACCGCGCGTGCCTGCGCCATGTCCGTCACCACGAGGTGGCAGCTCATGGCATCGAGGCCGGAGGTGATGGTCCAGACATGGAGATCGTGCACCGCCGTCACGCCGTCGATCTCGAGCAGCTTGCGTTCCAGCAGCGCGATATCGACCTCGGGCGGCGTGCCCTCCATCAGGATATGGACCACCTGCTTCAGCAGGATCCAGGTCCGGGGCACGATGAAGAGGCCGATGCCCGCACCGATCACCGGATCGGCCAGCTTCCAGCCGGTGAACATCACGATCAGGGCAGCGACGATGACACCGAGCGAGCCCAGCATGTCGCTCATCGCCTCGAAATAGGCGCCCTTCACGTTCAGGCTTTCCGACGAGCCTGCCGTCAGCAGCTTCATGCTGATCAGGTTGACGACGAGGCCGGCCACCGCCACCACCAGCATCGGGCCACTCAGGATCTCGGGCGGGTTCTGGAAGCGCTGATAAGCCTCGTACAGGATGTAGACGGTGAGCAGCAGCAGGACGACCGCGTTGGTCAATGCCGACAGGACTTCGGTACGGACATAGCCGTAGGTCTTGTTCGGGGTTGCCGGCCGTTCGGCAAAGCGGATGGCGAGCAACGCCAGCGCGAGGCCACCGACGTCGGTGAGCATGTGGGCCGCGTCCGCGAGCAGCGCCAGGCTGCCCGTGATCAGGCCACCCGCGACTTCGACGCCCACGAACGATGCCGTGAGCGCCAGGGCCCATTTGAGTCTCGACTTGTGTCGTCCCCCCGCGGTCGTGCCCGTCGTCGCCCCCGCCGGCGGCCCGTGTGAATGTCCTGCGCCCATCGCCTGACCTTAGCGGGTGGCGAAAAAAATTAATACTTGGTCAAAGATGTGACGATCAGGCGGCGGCGGACCGTCGGCGCCACGCCGACGGCGGCACGCCCACCGACTTCTTGAACGCCCGACTGAAGGCTGCCTCGGAGCCGTAGCCGATTTCGGCGGCAATGGTCGCCATGTTGGTGTTGCCGCCGCTCAGCAGGCCCGCCGCGATCTGCATCCGCCACTTGGCGAGATAGTGCATCGGCGGCATGCCGACGAGATCGGTGAAACGCTCAGCCAGCACCGAGCGCGAGAGGCCAACATCCTTGGCCAGCTCCTCGATCGTCCAGTCGCGCGCCGGGTTCGCGTGCATCATCGCCAGGGTCTTGCCGACGAACGGGTCGCGCAGGCCGGCCAGCCATCCGGCCTGATCGGGCGGCAGCGTCTCCAGGTACTGGCGAACGACCTCGATGAACATGAGCTCGCTCAGCTTGGCGAGAACGCTTTCGCCGCCGGCGCGCTTGTTCGCCGATTCGCTCCGCGCCAAGCTCATGAACTGGCCGAGCCAGTTCGCATCGCCGCCTCCCGGATTTCCCGCCTTGATGATCGGCGGCAGGTTGTCGAGCAGCGGATTGAACGGATGGGCATCGCAAGCGAGGAAGCCGCAGACAATCTTGACCGAGGGTGTGCCCTCGCCGCCCATGCTCTTGAAGAACGGCAAAGGGCCAGCCGTCGCGAACGCCATTTCCGCCGCGGTGACGGGCTGGGCGCGCATGCCCGGATGGCTCGAGACGACATGCGGGTCGCCGCGTGTGAAGACCACGACCTCGCCCGCGTCGATCGCCACCGGTTCCTCGCCGATCATGCCGGCATAGCAGCGGCCTTCGGTGACCACGTGATACGAGATCAGGTGCTCGGCGCCGGGCAGGACCTTGGGCAGAACCATTTCCCGCGTCGGTTGCTCGGCCGCCCACGGGTTCCTCGCCACGACGTCGAAGAACGTGGCGCCGGTCAGCCGTACCGTTTTCAGAAGATCGGACAGTGCGTCAGCGGCCATTTGGTCTCCCCCGACGCCGGAGCATGAGATCCGGACGCCCTGTCAACAAACGTGGGAATTTCAGACGAAGTGTCAAGCATCGCGGACGCCCGGCCATTCGCAGCGGGCACCACAAGGCCTAGATGCCCTCCATCGCGCCCCACCACCGTAGGACGCGAGCTAAACAAGGAGGAATTAAGACCATGAACGTCCAGACTCCCGTCACCGCCACCATCGTTCCCGCAACGATCGACCTCGCCACCATAAAAGGCCGCCAGCAGGTCGCCTGGGGCTCCGGCGACTATGCCGTCGTCGGCACGACGCTGCAGATCGTGGGCGAGAACCTCTGCGAGGCCGTCGATCTCCGCAGCGGCCAGCGCGTCCTCGACGTCGCCGCCGGCAACGGCAACGCGACGCTGGCCGCCGCCCGCCGCTTCGCCGACGTCGTGTCGACCGACTATGTCGGCACGCTGCTCGAGCGCGGCCGCGAGCGGGCCGCGGCCGAGCACTTGGCCGTCACCTTCCAGGAAGCCGACGCAGAGGCGCTCCCCTTTCCCGACGCGAGCTTCGATACGGTGCTCTCGACCTTCGGCGTCATGTTCACGCCGAACCAGGAGCAGGCCGCCCACGAACTGCTGCGCGTCTGCCGTCCGGGCGGAAAGATCGGCCTCGCCAACTGGACGCCGGAGAGCTTCATCGGGCAGGTCTTCAAGACCATCGGCAAGTACGTCCCGCCGGCGCCCGGCGTGAAGTCGCCGGCGCTGTGGGGCACCAAGGCGCATCTCGAGGCGCTGTTCGGCCCGACGGCGACCGTCGACGCGCAAAGCCGGCACTTCGTCATGCGCTACAGGTCGCCCAGCCACTGGATGGAAATCTTCCGCGGCTACTACGGCCCGGTGCTGAAGGCCTTCGCCGCGATCGACGCCGAAGCCCGCGAGGGGCTCGAGAAGGATCTCCGCGCGCTGCTCGACAAGGTCAATGTCGCCAAGGACGGCACGCTCGTCGCCCCCAGCGAATATCTCGAAGTGGTGATCACCAAGAAGGCCTGACGCAGACGGGGTCGACAGCCGATTTAGCAGGAGAGTGTCGTGATACTGGGTATGTCGCTGTCGACCTTCACGGCCGTGCATGTGGTCATCAGCCTGGTCGGACTCGCGAGCGGTGCGTTTGTCCTCAGGGACATGCTCCGCTCGCGGCAGGCGGCGGGGCTCACCGCCGTCTTCCTCGCGACCACGCTCGCCACCACCGTGACGGGCTGCCTCTTTCCCTCGACCCGCGTCGGGCTGGGCCAGGTGGTCGGCTGCCTGTCGCTGATCGTTCTGGTGCCGACGCTGACGGCGCTCTACGGCTATCGCCTCGCCGGACCGTGGCGCGGCGTTTACGCGTCAGGCGCCACGGCCGCGCTCTATCTCAACGTCCTCATCGGCGTGGCGCAGGCCTTCGCCAAGAGCACCACGGTGCAGGCGCTCGCCCCGCCGTACCTGCTCACCCAACTCGTGGTTTTGGCGGTCTTCATCTCGCTGGGGCGCCTCGCCGTGAAGCGCTTCCGCCCCTGCACGCCGCCGCTCGTCCGTATCCGGTCGCCGGCGGCACCGGTCTAAAAATGGCCGGCTCCCCGCACGCCGGGGAGCCGTGGTCCTGGTCACGTGTCACAACCCAATGTGTCACACCAAGTTGAGACAAATGTTGTGACACGCATCTGCCCGGAGTCCGGGCCGAGCCCGGAATCACGGGCTTTTTACGAGGTCGTTTCTTCTTCATGTGTCACCGCCCGGCGCACCTGTGACAGTATTCCTGTGACAGGTAGCGCGATGCGTCCGTTCCGGCTCTTTATAGGTGCTCGGTGGGGACGGGCTGAAACGGACTCGTTACGGCCTGGCGTGACGTACCATCCGTGTGACTACACCCTCGCCCTCGAGCGTCTGCCCGCGGCGTGCGCGGGAGGGTCTTGTCCGAAGCAGAAAGACTGGGGCGGTCCAACCCCAGCCTGCCTGAAGCAATAGCATTTTCCTGCTGAACCTGCAGTACACAAATGCGTGAACGAATGCTGGCAGTGCAAGCACTCCGGTTCCGGGCGCCTCTAGACGAGGTTGGGTTTCGGCAGGCTGGTGGGGAGGATCTCGATCACCGAGTAGCCGTCCCGCTCGAGCGAAACCGCCTGAAGCTGGGCTTCCTTGAGCGTCGAGTAGGCGATGCCGATGCGACGGCCACCCTTGGGCTTCTCCACCCAGACCATATGCTTGCCGATTGCTGCTGTTGTCATGGCGGCAGCCTATACAGGCAAACGCCCGCATAAGCGAATATCGCTCATTGGACCCTCTTTTCGCCGATTTCCTCCAGCCAGGCGAGCTCAGGAGTGCGGGCGAAGGTCGAAGTGGAAAACCTTCGAAATGATCTGCCAGCGACCCTCGACGAAGACGAGCGTCAGGAGGTCGCTGAAGAATTTGGCGCCGATGGCGCATTCGACCTGGGCGAAGGCCGTCACCGGCCCGGCGAACTCGATGGCGACGATGCGGTCCGCCCGTACCTCGTTCCGGCTCGCCGGCGACGGCCGCGCGTCGACGATCGGGAAGTATTCGTTCATATCGAGATGAGTGAGCGTGCCTTCCGTCGCGCAGACATAGTGTGCCTTGGCGTGAAACACCGAACGCAACAGGGCCGTGTCGCTGTGGTACAGCCCGTCGAAATACCGGCCGAGAACGGCGGCGACGGCAGTGAAGTTCGCATCCATCTGAGCACGGTAGTCGCGATTGGTAACCTTTGTATATGACATAACCTTGTGTTACTTCACTTTCAGATAACCTCCCGGTAACCGGCGAACGGCGATGGCGCTCAAGGTACGCAAGAACAAGTCACCCGCCACGCCGCCCACCTGCCCGGTCGGCGAATGCATGGCGCTTCTTGGTGGTGCGTGGACGCCCAACGTCGTGTGGTACCTCAGCGGCGGGCCACGCCGCTTCGGCGAACTGCGGATCGACATCCCGCCGATCTCGCCCAAAATGCTGAGCGCGCGACTGAAAGCTCTCGAAGCGAAAGGTGTCGTTCAAAGAATTGTCGTTCCGACATCACCGCCGTCCGTCGAATATTCGCTGACGGAATTGGGCCGCGAACTCGTGCCCGCCATAAGCGCGATCGTGGAAATCGGCCTGAAGCTGAAAAACAGGCCGCGCAACGGCAAGGGCCTTCGCCGCGCCTAAAGTCGCCGAGGCGATGGGCGTTTCCGCCGACGCGGTGACTAACTAGGAGAAAGGCAGAACGGAACGCGGGGAAGCCCAGTTCAGGCCAGCCACGGCGTGCCTCAGCTACGATCCCACACCCGAGCACTGGAACGCATCAAAATGCCGAGGCCGCCGCCCTTGCGGGACTGTATTCCCTGAAGCACCGGCGCTAGAGGCGCTGAACGCCAATTGCCCGGAATGACAGGCCCACCTCGGATCTCGACGACGGGGCGCCTATAGCTAGAACCATTGCTGGACTTGAATAGCAAATACATGTTCGCGGCATCAACCCATGTGCATCAGGCCGTCGAGTACCTGATGCCTAACTAGCCCGAGATCCCGCCCATGTGGGGGCTTTTTAAGGGGGCCGCGCGTAGATCCGCTATGTCAGATCCCTTCATTTTGTACCGTATGCAATCAGCGATTGAAAATTTGACCAACTAGCAGGATGCTTGTCCTGGGGGAAATGACATGCCTGATAGCCATGGCGGGGACTGGCATTTTGGCCGATTGATCTTAATTGCCATCTTCTCGGCACTGATCGGCTTGCTCTTCGATGTCTTCGGTGTCCGAGGATTCATCGGTACCTTCGCAAAAGTCTTCATACAGGAAGCGGCCAAAGAAGTGATTGAAAAAGGCGTAACGCCCGCGCCGCGCAAAACCGATACAACCTTCGACCAAGACCGTCAGCGCGAGCGGGATCGTCAGCGAGCACAAGAAGAACAAGACCAGCGAAAGGTAGCAGCGCAGCGAGCAGCCGAGGAAGCGGAGAAACGTTTGCGAGAAGCAGAACAAGCTGCCGCAGAGGAGCGTCGACGCGCCGCTGAGGCTGATCGGCGGCGAATCGAAATTGAGATCGAACAGGAGCGCCAGCGCCGAGCCGCTGTTGAACGACAGCAAAAGGAGGCGGAGGAAAGACGCCGGATCGAGGACGAACGCCGGCGCCAAGAAGCCGAAAGACGTCAGAACGAAGCAGAAGAGCGACGTCGCGCCGAAGAGGCCCGGTACTTCATGTTCAAGATATGCAACCACACCCCGGTCGCGGTCGCAGTCGCGGTCGAGTATTTCTCGCCACCTGACCGAGATCGGGTCGTCAAGGGTTGGATACGTCTTCAGCCAGGCAATTGCTCCACTCCCGAACGATTCCTTAAGGGAGACTTCTCATTTTATGCTAACGAAGTCGGCGGGAGAAACGAATGGCGTGGTTCATCGCCGATCTGTGTGGAATTCCCTGGCCCGTTCACGCGAGTCCGAGGCGGCGGTTCTCAGTGTGCGCCAAACACGCTTAGATATTTCACAACCCAGCGCGTCACCGATCCCGAGTTGAACATCAACTTGAACTACCGCTAGGTTCGTATAGGCGCCCCTCCCTGACATTTGCGGCCTGGCCACCGCCTCCGCCAGACCCTCTTTCGGGAGGAGCAACGCTCGATCATTGAAGCGATCTTCAAGCGCGTAACCGTCGGGAGAGACGAAGTCTCTATCGTCCTTTTGGTCTCTAGAGACTCTGAGATGCCGTCGGATGGGCAACGCACAAACAGCGTTTAGGTGCCCTCTAAAGTCCTGCCCGCACTTGCTGGCGCAGATGATCGATCGGCAGGCGGCCGCCCGCGACCTCGATGTGCCAGAAGGTCCAGCCGTTGCAGGCCGGCGCGCCCTGCACCGCAGCACCGACCTGGTGGATCGAACCGCGATGATCGCCCAGCGCATTGGACGCCGACAGCGAGCCGTCGGCGCGCACGCGGGCATGCAGGCGGCCGCTGGGATCGCTCAAGACAGTGCCGGGCTGCAGCAGCCCCGCCTCGATCAGCACGCCGAAGGGAATGCGCGGTTCGCTGCGTTTGCTGGGCTTGGGCAGGACGTCCTCGGCCTGCAGCGGCGTGATCTCGGCGATGCGCTTGCGCGCGATGGCGGCGTAGTCGGGATCGCGCTCGAGGCCGATGAAGCGGCGGCCGAGACGGCGCGCGACGGCGCCGGTCGTGCCGGTGCCGAAGAAGGGATCGAGGATGACGTCACCCGGATTGGACGCCGCCATGATGCAACGGAACAGCAGCGACTCGGGCTTCTGCGTCGGATGGACCTTCTTGCCGTCGTCGCCCTTCAGGCGTTCGCCGCCGGTGCAGATCGGCAGCACCCAGTCGGAGCGCATCTGGATGCCCTCGTTCAGCTCCTTCATCGAATCGTAGTTGAAAGTGTACTTCTTGTTGGCGCGATCGCGCGCCGCCCAGATCAGCGTCTCGTGGGCGTTGGTGAAGCGCTTGCCGCGGAAGTTCGGCATCGGGTTCGACTTGCGCCACACGATGTCGTTCAGCAGCCAAAAGCCCTGGTCCTGCAGCGCCGTGCCGATGCGGAAGATGTTGTGGTAGCTGCCGATCACCCACAGCGTGCCGCCGGGTTTTAGCGCACGACGTGCCGCTTTGAGCCAGGCGTTGGTGAACTGGTCGTAGCGCGCGAAGTCGGCGAACTTGTCCCAGTCGTCGTCGACCGCATCGACCTTGCTGTGGTCGGGCCGCAGCAACTCGCCGCCGAGCTGAAGATTGTACGGCGGGTCGGCGAAGACCATGTCGACGGAGGCTTCGGGCAGGCCGCGCATCAATTCGATGCAGTCGCCGACGAGCACGCGATCGATATTTTCCACAGGCATCTGTGGAAGATGAGTCATCCACCGAGTCCTGGTCAAGAAATTACAATTGATTCAATTGTTTACGAGATCGATCCACAAGATCGAGTCGCGCGATGGGCGGGACATACCAGACCTAGGAGTGCGCGCTCCCTTGAGCCCTCAGGCCAGTTCCGCGGCAATCGCCTTCTTCACGCCCGGTCGCGCGGCCATGCGACGGCGGTGATCGACCACACGCGGGATGCGCGCCGGATCGACGCCATCCTTCTCCAGCCACTGCGCCAGCGTGAAGAGATAGGGATCGCAGATCGTGTAGTGCTCGCCCATCACCCACGGGCCCTTCAGCATCTCGCGCTCGATCAGCTCGAAGGCGCCGCCGACCGACTCGGGCACCTTGCGCTGCATGGCGGCGATCGAGGCCTTGTCGTCGGCATCGACCCAGCGATGGCCGCGCATGCGGTGCGCGTGCGCCACGTGCAGGTGCGAGCAGAGATAGGAGTTGAAAGCCTGGACTTGGGCGAAGGCGAAGGGATCGTCCATCAGCGCGAGCCGCGACGCCGGGAAGCTCTGCGCCACGAACGCCAACATCGCTGGCGTCTCGGTGAGGATGCCCCTGTCGGTAACCAGCGCCGGCACGCGCGCCTTGGGATTGACCTTGAGAAATTCTAGCGACTTCTGCTGCTCCTTGGCGAAGTCGACGCGCACCGTCGAATAGTCGGCACCGACCTCTTCCAGCACGATGTGGGTGGCGAGCGAGCAGGTGTGGGCGGCGTAGTAGAGTTTCAGCACGGATCGTCTCCCCGGTCTCGTCAGACTTCGGCGTAGATTTCGATGACGTTGCGCTCAGAGTCGCGAAAGAAGATCGCGCGGTGGCCCCAGGACGGGATGTCGCGCGGCGGGCCCATCATCTCGACGCCCTTGGCGTTCAACTCCGCCTGGCATTCGTCGATCTCGGGCGGCGAGACGCGAAAGGCGAGCTGCACCGACGCCGAGCCGGGAGCGCCCGGCCCGTCCTGGAAGACGCCCTCCAGGGTGCGCGACCGCAAGCAGAGGAGGCCCGAGCCGACGTGGAAGCTCACCCATCGGGGCGTCTCCCGCTCGATGCGGAACTTCATGACGTCGAGATAGAACTGCCGCGCGCGGACCAGGTCCTCGCAGAGGAGGACCACGTAGTCGAGATTTCGGATCGAATTGATGCCCATGCCATCAGAGTAGCCGAGCAGGGCGATGATTACATCGCCCGGAGAGGCGCGAAGCTCATACGATGATGAGGGGTCGGCCCTAGAAGCGTGAGGGCATCGAGATGCTGGGCGCTGCCGTAGCCGCGGTTGCTCTCCCAACCATAGCCGGGAAACGTCTCGGCGAGTTTCGTCATGTAGCGGTCGCGCGCCACCTTGGCGAAGATCGAGGCGGCCGCGATCGAGTAGGAGTGCGCGTCGCCGCCGACGATGGTCTCGGCGCGGCAGCCGAGTTGCGGCGGTGCGCGGTTGCCGTCGACCAGGACGACCTCGGGCTGCTCGGCCAACGCCTGCAGGGCACGGCGCATGGCGAGGAAGGTCGCCTGCAGAATGTTGATGCGGTCGATCTCCTCGACGCTGGCTTCCGCGATGGCGAACTGCACGACGCCGGAGACGATCATCGCCTCATAGGCTTCCTCGCGTTGCTGGTGGCTGAGCTTCTTGGAATCATCGATCATGCGCAGGAGCTTCCGCGCCGCACGCGTGCGGTCGATGACGGCGGCGGCGGCATAGACTGGCCCGGCCAGCGGTCCGCGCCCGGCTTCGTCGATGCCGGCCACTCGTCCCTCACAGCGCAGTTCGAATCGAAAGCTCGGCATTATCCCCATCGAGGCCGGCTAGACTGAGCCATGTCCCTGATCGCCCGCATCATCGCCCAGGACCCTGTGGGTATGGAACAGCTCCGTGCCGTGCGGACGCTGGCGTTGCCGGACTGGTGTATTGCCGCGGGATTCGTGCGCAATCGCGTCTGGGACCACCTGCACGGCATCGTGCCGGCGCGACTACCTGTGGATATCGACGTGCTTTATTTCGATCCGAGCGACACCAGCACTGGGCGCGAAGTCGAGTTCGAGGCGAGACTCGGCTCGCTGCTTCCCCTGCCCTGGGAAGTCCGCAACCAGGCGCGCATGCACGTCGTGAAGAAGAGTTTCCCGCCGCACCGCGACACCGCCCACGCCATGACCTTCTGGCTGGAGACCGTGACTCCGGTCGGCGTTCGGCTGGAGGCCGACGACTCCCTCACGATCGTCGCCCCCCTCGGCATCGACGATCTCCTGAACCTGCGCTGCCGACCGACGGCATTCGGCCACGCGCGCCGCTCCGAGTACGACGAACGCATCGCGGCCAAGCGCTGGCGCGAACTGTGGCCAAAGGTGGAGTTCCTCGACTGATCAAAGCAAAGTTTCTCCGCTGCGTGCCTTCAGCGCATCAGTGCAGGGATTACGCCGCACGAGCCAAGACGATGGAATAGGCTTTTCCGTCGTCTCGACCGGAGCCGAGCGCAGCGAGGCGAAGTGGAGAGACCTTGTCTTGACGAAAGGCCGTTAGATAATTTGTGCAGACAGATCGAGCCATTCTGGATTGGCTGCGCCGATCAAGGCAATCTTCTTCTCTCTCCGCCATTTTTTGAGTTGCTTCTCTCGCGCTATGGCATCGGGCGCTGTCTCATGGGACTCGATGTAGACCAGTCGAGTAATATTGTATTGCGCAGTATGAATCGACATCCCGCGCCGATGCTCTTCCAGGCGCCGCCCCAAATCGGTGGTGACACCGATGTACAATGCTCGCCCGTTCGGGCTGGCGAGAATGTAGACAACGGGCTGACGGACCATGCCGAAGGTCAGCAAATCGTGCGCGCCTAGACAAGGTCTCTTGTGTCTTTGAGATGAGGTAAACGCGGACCGGGTCGTGGCTGCTCGAACAGCCACGCCCCGGCGACGCGAAGACCGTAGGTCTCTTGGATACACTCCGTAGCGGAGCAAGGCTCTCGCGTCGTCATCTTCATCAGCCCGA
>CAMDOT010000002.1 GCA_945903635.1 Rhizobium sp. Q54
CGAGCAGGGCCAGAAGCTGTGGCACACCTCGAACCTGTTCCGCATCGGCAACGGCGAGAAGCTGGCCAAGCGGCTGGTCGAGAACTCGTTCGCCGACACCATGTTCTTCTGCAACTCGGGCGCCGAGGCGATCGAGGGCGGCATCAAGCTGATCCGCAAGTATCAGTTCATGAACGGCCAGCCCCAGCGGTACAAGCTGATCTGCTTCCAGGCGGCGTTCCACGGCCGCCTGCTGAACGCGCTCTCGGCCACCGGCAACGAGAAATACCTCGAAGGCTTCGGCCCGCCGGCGCCAGGTTATCTGCACGCGCCGCTCAACAACACCAATGTCGTGCGCGACATGGTCGACGACGAGACTGCCGGCATCCTGGTCGAGCCGATCCAGGGCGAGGGCGGTATTCGCGCCACCACGACGCAGTTCCTGAAGGACCTGCGCGCGATCTGCGACGAGTTCGGCCTGCTGCTGTTCTACGACGAAATCCACACCGGTTTCGGCCGTACCGGCAAGATGTGGGGCTACGACTGGTCGGGCGTGAAGCCCGATGTGGCCGCGATCGCCAAGGGCATGGGCGGCGGCTTCCCGATCGGCGCCTTCATGGCGACCGAGAAGGCGGCGGTCGGCATGGTCCCGGGCACGCACGGCTCGACCTACGGCGGCAATCCGCTGGCCACCGGCGTGGCCAACGCGGTGCTCGACGTGCTGCTGGCGCCGGGCTTCATCGAGGGTGTGCGCGAGCGCGGCGAGTATCTCAAGGGCGAGCTCGAGAAGCTGTGCAAGAAGCACCCCAAGGTCTTCGTCGAGCAGCGTGGCATGGGCTTCCTCCAGGGCGTGCAATGCGCCCCGGCGGTGCCGGCCGGCGACATGGTGAACAAGCTGCAGTCGCTGGGCCTCCTGGTCCCGCCGGCGGGCGAGAACGTCGTTCGTATCTTCCCGGCGCTGGTCGCCGACAAGGCGATCCTCGACGAAGGCGTGGCCATCCTCGAACAGGCTGCGATCTCGTTCGAAGCCGCGGCCAAGTGACGACCGATGTCGACACCCAAACATTTCCTCGACCTGGACCAGGTCGACCCTAAGACGCTTCGCCAGATTCTCGATCAGGGCAAGGCGATGAAGAAGCAGCGCTCGAACGGGGGGCACGACAAGCCCCTCGCAGGCAAGACGCTCGCCATGATCTTCGAGAAACCCTCGACCCGCACGCGCGTGTCGTTCGAGGTCGGCATGCGCGAGTTGGGCGGCGACACGATCATGCTCGGCCGCACCGACACGCAGTTGGGACGCGGCGAGACCATCGCCGACACCGCGCGCGTGCTCAGCCGCTACGTCGACATCATCATGATGCGCACCACCGTCGAGGAGAAACTCCTCGAGATGGCCAAGTACGCGACCGTGCCGGTGATCAACGGGCTCACCGACAAGACGCACCCCTGCCAGCTCATGGCCGACGTCATGACCTATGAGGAGCATCGCGGCTCGATCAAGGGCAAGTCGGTCGCCTGGTCGGGCGACGGCAACAACATGGCCACGTCCTGGATCCACGCCGCCGTGCAGTTCGACTTCGAGCTGCGCATCGCCTGCCCGCCGGAACTAACGCCGCCCGCCGACGTCGTGCAGTGGGCGGAGAAGTCCAAGGGCCGCATCCGCATCGGCCACGACCCCGAGAAGCTGGTGAGTGGCGCCGATTGCGTCGTCACCGACACCTGGGTGTCGATGGGCGACGAGGATCCGCAAAGCCCGAGTGCCACCAGGCGGCACAATCTGCTGCGCGGCTATCAGGTCGACAAGCACCTGATGAAGCAGGCCAAGAAGGACGCGATCTTCATGCACTGCCTGCCGGCACATCGCGGCGAGGAAGTGACCGCGGACGTGATCGATGGTCCGCAGTCGGTCGTGTTCGACGAGGCCGAGAACCGCCTGCACGCTCAGAAGAGCATTTTGGCGTGGTGTCTATCGTGAGTCTCGCGTCGGAGGGCCTCACCCCTTCCGACGATTGGGACCGCGTCCTGCCCTTCCAGCTCGACGCGCTGGGCGTCCGCGGCCGCCTCGTGCGGCTCGGGCCCTCGCTCGACGCCATCATCGAACGCCACGGCTATCCGCTCGCCGTGGCGCGGCCGCTGGCCGAGGCGATGGTGCTGTGCGTGGCGCTGGCGACGTCGCTGAAATACGACGGCATCTTCACCCTGCAGATCAGCGGCGACGGCCCGATCCGCCTCCTCGTCACCGACCTCACCAGCGAGGGCGCGTTGCGCGGCTATGCCCAGTTCGATTCGTGGAAGCTTGCCGTGGCCCTCGGTACCGGCAACCACGATGCGCCCGACGGTTATGTGCCCAAACTGTTCGGCCAGGGCCGCCTTGCCTTCACCGTCGACCAGGGCCAGCACACCCAGCGCTACCAGGGCGTCGTGCCGCTGGAAGGTCCGACTTTGGCCGACTGCGCCCACACCTATTTCCGCCAGTCCGAGCAGTTGCCGACCGGCATCAAGATCGTGGCCCGCCGCGATGAGACGACGGAAGGCCATCACTGGCGGGCATCGGCGCTGGTCGTCCAGCAGATGCCGGAGTTCGACGCCGGCCGCGTCGACATCGACCAGGACCAGCGCGAGGACGACTGGCGCAAGGCCGTCATCCTGATGGCCTCGGCCACCGAGAAGGAAATGCTCGACCCTGCGCTTCCGGGCAAGATGCTGCTGTTCCGCCTGTTCCATGCCGAGGGCGCGCGCCTGTTCGAGCCCCGCGCCTTCGCCGCCCGCTGCCGCTGCAGCCGCGAGCGCATCGACGGCGTGCTGAAATCGATCAAGCGCGAGGAGCTGGCCGACCTGCGCGATCCGCAAGGCCTGGTCGCCGTCACCTGCGAGTTCTGCTCAACCCAATACGCCTACGACGACGACGATCTCGACCGCCTCTACGCGTCCGCTGCGTAGACGAATCTGGCCCAACTCGACACATAGATATTTGGCTCTCCGCACGCCGGAAAGCCAATAGCGACGGGCTTTTGCGCAGCTCATCGGGCACACCTGAAACGTCCGTGTGTTGTGCCCCAATGTGGGCCCGGATCTGTGCCCTGGCTTGCACGCGATTGCCTGTCCACGGTTCGAGGCGTGGCTCTTTTCCTGTTGGCGCCAGCACTGCCAGCACAAGACCCTTTGGGCGTAGATGGACTGCTCTCACCCCTGGGTCAGGACCCAGGGCGGCTGCACCCGAGGCTCAGGGCCTGTCCCGCGGGCGTGCCGCGAGGGGTCGTGCCGGAATGGAAAAGGCCGGCGCAGTCCAGGCGCCAACCTATAGAAAATATAGGCATAAACCTGCTGAACTTGCAACTTCCGTTCGCAGGAGCGAGCGCAGGCAGTGCCTACACGTCTTGCCAGTCGAACGCGAGCGGCGCCTCACGAAAGGCGAAGCGATCGAGATGGCGGGCGACGGCACCCTTCAGTGCCTCGAGCTGTCCCTCGACGCTCGCTTCCAGCCGACATTCGAGACTGTCGCCCTTTGCGCTGAGCAGGAGCGTCGCATCGCCCGGCCCGTCGGCACCACGGGCATTTCGAGGAAAGACAACTTTGCCTGTCTCTGCCGTGAACTCGACAGCCAGATTGTGACTCCAGTGCTTGCACAGCTGCTGGAGGTAGCGGCTGCCGTTCGCGGTCGGCACGGCCGCGTTGCGGTGGACGGTCATAGGCGTTCGATCCTCTGCGCGGCCTCGTCGATGATGGCGACCGCGTCGTGAACAGTCTGAGCCTGCACGCTGTCCCGGCCCAGGCGATGGATCAGCACCGCGCGCAGGTTGCCCATGGCACGGCGGACCGGCATCGCATCGGTGCGCTCGCGCAGATCGGCAAGCTCGGCCAGCCGCGCGAACAGCGCCGCGACTTCTTCCTTCTTCTCGACGAGGTGTGACGTGCCATCGTCGGTGACGGCGAACGCCTTGCGCGCGCCCTCCGACTTCACCTCGGCGATGTGGCCCATCTCGTCCAGCATCGTCAGCGTCGGATAGACCATGCCGGGGCTCGGCACGTAGCTGCCGCCCGTCAGCTCCTCGATGGCGCGGATGAGTTCGTAGCCGTGGCGCGGCTCGTCGGCGATCAGCTTGAGCAGCACGAGCCGCAGCTCGCCCGAGTCGAAGACGCGCCGGCGACCGCGCCCCTCGCCGCGCTCGGCCTCGAAGCCGTGACCATGCCGGCTGAAGCCACGCCGACCGAAATGGTGCCGATGGGCTTCTTCGCCCCTGGAATGATGAAAGGGTCTCATTGACTGTATCCTTTTATGTTTGAACATATTCAAGATATATCTTGAGTGCTCAAAAATACAAGTCTAGCGACCATCTTTTTCAGCAGAGTATTATTGTGTACTAGTTACTAAAAGTAATCAAGCGACCATCTTTTTCAGCAGAGTATTATTGTGTACTAGTTACTAAAAGTAATCATAAGCCACCTGGGGGCAGCAATGCCCTCAGCCCAGACCATGTCGCTTCGGCGCCGAAGGTGCGCACGCGGGCGCCCATCTTTCCGAGCGCGAGGGCATAGCGCGCGGTCAATGCCGCCGCGCCGATCGCGATCACCTCATGCCCCGGCGGCAGCTTCTGCAGATACAATTCCTCGCCGATCAGCAGGCCGGAGAGATAGCTGGCCGACTCGGACGGCGACAGCCGGCCGAACAGCGCGAGCGCGCGCACGCCGAAGGCATTGTGCAGCAGGCCTTCGCCATTGCCGGCGCGCGCGACACCACGCAGGAAGGCCGCCTCGTCGAGCGGCGCATCAGCTTCGAGCGTGCGCGCCAAGATGGAATGCTGGCTCAGCAATCCATAGAACTCGCCGGTCATGAAGGTGCGAAAGCCGATGATCCGGCCGCCCCGCACCGTGGCCCATTTGCTGTGCGTGCCGGGCAGAACGAACAGCCCGTCCGTGAGACCAGCCAGCCGCATCGCGCCGAAGATCTGTACCTCCTCGCCGCGCATCACGTCGGGCACGTCGCGCTGCTCATCGCTGAGGCCGGGCACAAGGGCGATCCGCCCGGGCTCGATCCAATGCAGGCGTTGCCTGACTTCGTCGGGCCCGGCGGGACAGGCAACGTAAGGTGACTCGGCCCAGCCCTGCCGGCTGCCGGCCATGCCGGAAATCAGGCAGACACTGCCGGCCGGCTTCATCCAGTCCGAGAACGAGGAGGCAAAGGTGCCCGCGAAGTCGCCGTTGGAGACGTTGAGGATGCCGAGGGGAGCGCTCTTCTCCTCCAGCACGCGGCCCGCTTCGTCGAGACGGGCGCCGCGCAAAGAACTCGTTCCCCAGTCGACGGCGATCAATGACGGCACGTCCTGCTCCCTCCGGCGTTCACTCTAACGACTTCGATTCCCGATAGACAGCGGACGCCGCCGCCCTGGGCTATCCTGCCCCACCGGAACCGCCGACAGGAGAACACGCCATGGTCGCGCCACGTCCCTCCAAAACCCATATCGGCAATCATGCGCTCAAGCCCGAGACGCTGATGCTGAGCTACGGCTACGATCCGAAACTGTCGGAGGGCGCGGTGAAGCCGCCCGTCTTCCTCACCTCCACCTTCGTGTTCGCCACGGCGGAGGAAGGGCGCGACTTCTTCGACTATGCCGCGGGGCGCCGCAAGCCACCCGCCGGCACCGGCGCCGGCCTCGTCTATTCGCGCTTCAACCATCCCAACAGCGAGATCGTCGAGGATCGCCTCGCGGTCTACGAAGGAGCGGAATCGTGCGTGCTGTTCTCGTCCGGCATGTCGGCGATCGCCACCACGATCCTGGCTTTTGCCCGGCCCGGCGACGTCATCCTCCATTCCCAGCCGCTCTACGGCGGCACCGAAACGCTGCTGTCGCGCACGATGTCGGGCTTCGGCATCGGCTCGGTCGGGTTCGTCGACGGCGTCGACGAAGCCACCGTTCGCGCGGCCGCGGCCGAGGCATGCGGCCAGGGACGCGACAAGCGACGCCTGTCGGTCATCATGATCGAAACGCCGGCCAACCCGACCGTAACACTGGTCGATATCGCGCTGCTGCGACGGATTGCCGACGAGATTGGCGCCGCGCAGGGTTTCAGGCCGATCCTGGTCTGCGACAACACCCTGCTGGGTCCGGTGTTCCAGCGTCCGCTCGACCATGGCGCCGATGTCTCGGTCTACTCGCTCACCAAGTATGTCGGCGGCCACTCCGATCTCATCGCCGGCGCGACGCTGGGCGCGCAGGCGACCATCGGGCCGATCAAGGCGCTGCGCGGCAGCCTCGGCACGCAGCTCGATCCGCATTCCTGCTGGATGCTGGGCCGCTCGCTGGAAACGCTCGGGATCAGGATGGAGCGGGCCGAGGCCAATGGGAGACTCGTTGCCGAGTATCTGCGCGACCATCCCCGGGTCGACAAGGTTCACTACCTGAAATTCCTGGAGGAAGGCTCGCAGGCGCAGAAGGTCTTTGCCCGGCAATGCACGGGCGCCGGCTCGACCTTCTCGTTCGACATCAAGGGCGGCGAGAAGGAGGCGTTCGCCTTCCTGAATGCGCTGCAGATCTTCAAGCTGGCGGTCAGCCTCGGCGGCACCGAATCGCTGGCGAGCCATCCCGCCGCCATGACGCATTCCGGCGTTCCCGTCGAGGTCCGCGACCGCATCGGCGTGCTGGACACGACGATCCGCCTCTCGGTCGGCATAGAACATCCCGACGACCTGATCGCCGATCTGACACAGGCACTGGCGGCGACGGGGTGAAACGAAAGGTCCCTCGCTACGCTCGGGACCTTTGACTCAGTCCCGGCAGCACCACTCGACCATGCGCTTCATGAAGGCCTCGCAGGCTTCGATCTGCGACGCGATCAGGAATTCGTTGGGCTGGTGCGCCTGGGCGATGTCGCCGGGGCCGCACAGCACCGTCGGCACACCCATGATCTTGCGGAAGATGCCGGCTTCGGTGGCATAGACCACGCTGCCCACGGTGTTGGAGCCCGACCAGCTGCCGGCCAGGGTCTTGGCTTCGTCGTTTCCCTCGGGCGAGAAGGCCGGCGTCGAGGCGCGCAGCTCGGTGGCGATGGCGGCGGCCGGATGCTTGGCCTTCATCTTGGGCAGCAGTTCCGTTTCCAGCCACTTCTTGGCGCGCTCGCCCAGCTCCTCGATCGGCCGGGTCGGCAATTCGCGATAGCCCCACAACACCTCGCACTCGCGCGCCAGGATGTTGCCGGCCGTGCCGCCGATGATGGTGCCGACGTTGAAGGTCGCCGCCGCCGGCATGAACTCGCTGTTCTTCGGCGCGGCCGCCTCGAGTTCCTCCTGCACCGTATTGAGGTAATGGACGAACTCGCCGGCGAAGTGGATGGCGCTGACGCCGAGGTGCGTCATCGAGGAATGAGCCTCGAAGCCGGTGAACCTGGTGACGTAGGACTGGCTGCCCTTGTGGGCATGGACCACCGTCATCATCGTGGGCTCGCCGATGATGATGGCGCGCGGGCGCGGCACTTCGGTCGCCATGGCGGCGGCCAGGGAATGGGCACCGAAGCAGCCGATCTCCTCGTCATAGGAGAGCGCGAAATGGATCGGCTTCTTGAGCTTGGCCTTCTTGAACTCAGGGACCATGGCGAGCGCGATGGCATAGAAGGCCTTCATGTCGCAGGTGCCGCGGCCGTAATACTTGCCGTCCTTGAGCGTCAGCGTCCACGGATCGGTGACCCACGGCTGGCCGTCGACCGGCACCACGTCGGTGTGGCCCGAGAGCACGACGCCGTCCTTCACGTCGGGACCGACGGTCGCGAACATGTTGGCCTTGGTGCCGTCTTCGTTCGGCACCAGCTTCGAGTCGATGCCGTGTCCCTTGAGATATCCCTGGACGTACTCGATCAAGGCCAGGTTGGAATTGCGCGAGGTGGTGTCGAACGCCACGAGACGACGCAGCATTTCGACTGAATTGACGATCTCTCCGGCCATGATGCCCTTTTCAAACTCAGACTGACGTACGACCGATCATGGTCAGGAATTCGCGACGTGTCTCGCCATTGTCGCGGAACGCACCCAGCATGCGGCTGGTCACCATGGTGACGTCGGACTTGTGGACGCCTCTGGTGGTCATGCACTGGTGCGCCGCCTCGATCACGACGGCGACACCGCGCGGCTGCAGCACGTCCTGCAGCGTGTTGGCGATCTGCGCCGTCAGCTTCTCCTGAATCTGCAGGCGGTGAGCGAAGGCATCCACGACGCGGGCGAGCTTGCTGATGCCGACGACGCGCTTGTCGGGCAGGTAGCCGACGTGGACCTTGCCGATGATCGGCACCATGTGGTGCTCGCAGTGCGATTCGAGGCGGATGTCGCGCAGCACCACGACCTCGTCGTAGCCTTCGACCTCCTCGAAGGTCCGCTGCAGCATGTCGCGCGGGTCCTGGTCGTAGCCGGCAAAGAATTCCTCGTAGGAGCGCACGACACGGTCAGGCGTGCCGGTCAGGCCCTCGCGATCAGGGTCGTCGCCGGACCAGCGGATCAAGGTGCGGACGGCGGCCTCGGCCTCCTCGCGCGAGGGACGGGTGAGGCCGGTGGCGAGCGAGACCATGTCGCCCTTCTTCAGCATCCTGTTCATCGTCTTTCCCTCGAATGAAGGCTCAGTTGAGGTTGCGCTTTGCCGTGGGCGTGTCGAGCGAGAAAACTGGAATCTCGATGTCGAAATTCTCGCCCGACTCGGTCACCATCTGATACGTGCCGCCCATGATGCCGGATGGCGTCGAAAGCGGCGTGCCGGAAGTGTACTCGAACACGTCGCCGGGCCGCAGCATCGGCGTCTCGCCGACCACGCCGGGCCCCTTCACTTCCTGCTGGCGGCCAAGCCCATCGGTGATTTTCCAATGGCGGCTGCGCAGCTGCACCGTGGCATCACCCTTGTTTTCAATGCGGACTTGATACGCCCAGACATACTTCGATTTGGCCGGATCGGACTGATCGGGCAGATATTGCGGCCTGACGGTGACGGCGATGGCACGGGTTGTGGCTGTATACATCGGACGGCGGGTCTCCCCTAGGCCTCCCTGACATGGGATGTTCCGGCCGAAAGGTCAAACCTGTCCAAGCCTGCTCGTCATTGAGAAGTTCGTACAGCGGCTGGCCTGCCGGTCGCTTCCAAGGGCGGGCGATCAAATCGGGAAGATCAGGCAGGTGGTTGTGCCGTGCGCCAGCAACTTGCCGGACGCGTCGACCAGCCGTCCTTCGGACGTGCCGATGCGCGAGCCGACGTTGATGACCTTGCCTTCCGCCCGGACCGGGCCGGTCTTGTCGGTCATGGCGCGGAAGTAGTTCACCTTGATCTCGACCGTCGTGTAGCCGACGCCGGCCTTCAGCGTGGTGTGGATGCAGCAGCCCATCACCGAATCGAGCAGCGTGGCGGCGATGCCGCCGTGCACACTGCCGAGCGGATTGTAGTGATCGTAGACCGGCGTATAGGCGAACACGACGCGGCCGAACTCGATCTCGGACAAGCTCATGCCCAGCATCCGCGAGATCGGCGGCGCCGGGAAGCGGCCCTCCAGCAGACCCTGGAACAGGGTGAGCCCGTCCATGGTGCGCGCCTGTTCCAGCGGCACCACGCCAAACCCGGCATCTGCAGTCACGGCTCTCTCCTTGGTCTATTTAGGTGCATATACACTTTACGCCTTTGCCAAGGCAAGCGATGGCGATAGTCTTGGCAGCATGTCCGGCACCGCCCCGAGCCGCCTGTCGCCCGCCGAGTGCACCTGCTTTCGCGTGCGCGGTGCGGCCCGGCGCGTCACCCAGATTTACAGCCGGCACCTGGCGCCGACCGGCCTGAAAATATCGCAATTCTCGCTGCTGGGCTTCGTCGCGGCGCGCGGGCCGGTAAGCATCACCGAATTGTCGGAAATGCTCAGCACCGACCGCACGACGCTGACCCGCAACCTGCGGCCGCTTCTGTCGTCGGGCACCATCGAGCGCACCGCCGCCGGCGACCGCCGCCGACATGAGCTGGTCGCCACGGCAGCCGGCCGGGCCCTGTTCAAGCGCGCCCTGCCGCTGTGGGCCGCTGCCGAGCAGGAGGTGCGCACGGCCATGGGGGCCAAGCTCACCGCCGACCTGCACGGCGCCCTCGACCGGTCGATGGAAAAACTCGCCGCGCTCTAGAGATTGGCGTCGAAGAAGCCGTATTCGAGGTCCATGGCGCTTGCATAGTTGGCGCGCACCTCGTTGCTGTTCGTGGCGTGCCTGTCGAGCAGCGCTTCCAGTCGCGCCGCCAGCGCCTCGAAGCCGGGATCGGCATAGGCCGTCACCCATTCGGCGTAGAGCGGCGCCACGCGGCCGGCCGACAGCGTGCGCCCGAGGAACGCGTAGAGCCGCATGCAGGGCGTCATGGCGGCGATCGTGGCGCCAAGATCGCTGCGCCGCGCGATTGTTAGCAGGAAATCGACATAGGCCTGGGTCGCCGCGAGCGGCACAACCCCAGTCAGATCGACCTGCCAGCGCTCGGCATAGCTCTTGTGCAGCTCAAGCTCGTCGCGGACGCCCGCGATCAGGTCGGCGAAATCGTTGAGATCCGCGCGCGTCGTGCTGTTGGCGAGACAGAAGGCGTAAGCCCGCGCAAATGCTTCGAGGAAATAGGCATCCTGCGCCACGTAACTCTTGAAGCAGTCGACCGGCAGCGAGCCGTCGCCCAGCCCGCGCACGAAGCCGTGCGCCAGGATGCGCTCGGCTTCATGGATATTGTCCTGCCAGAGTGTCGCCGCGAGCGACACTGGCCCTCAGCCGCCCAGCGCCTGCACCAGGTCGGCGATGACATCGTCAGCGTCTTCCAGGCCGACCGAGAGCCGGACCGTGCCGTCGTTGATGCCGAGCCTGGCGCGCTCCTCGGCGCCGATGCGCATGTGCGTCGTGGTCGCCGGATGGGTGACCATGCTCTTGGCATCGCCGAGGTTGTTCGCGATGTCGACGAGCTGCAGGCGGTTCAGCGTCTCGAATGCCGCCCACTTGCCGGCCTTGAGGTCGAAGGTGACGACGCCGCCGAAGTTCGACATCTGCTTGGCCGCGAGCTTGTGCTGCGGATGGTCGCTGCGCCCGGGATAGAGCACGCGTGAGATGGCGGGGTGGCCGGCCAGCGCATCGGCGACGCGCGCCGCATTGGCACAATGGCGATCGACGCGAAGACCGAGCGTCTCCAAGCCCTTTACCAGCACCCAGGCATTGAACGGGCTGAGCGATGGGCCGGTGTTGCGGATGATCGGCTGCAGCTTTTCCAGGATGAACTCCTTGGAGCCCAGCACCGCGCCCCCCAGGGTGCGGCCCTGGCCGTCGATGTATTTGGTCGCGGAATGGACCACGATATCGGCGCCCCACTCGAGCGGCCGCTGCAGCATCGGTGTCGCAAAGGCATTGTCGAGCACGACCTTGGCGCCGGCCTTGTGGGCGAGATCGCACACCGCCTTGATGTCGACGATGTCGAGCATCGGGTTGCTGGGCGATTCGAACAGCACCGCCTGCGTCGGCTTCGACAGCGCCTTCTCCCAGGCAGCGAGATCGCCGCCGTCGACGAACTCGCCCTGGATGCCGTACTTCGGCAGCAACTCGGCCACGATGTAATGGCAGGAGCCGAAGAGCTGGCGCGCCGCCACGATGCGGTCGCCTGACTTGAGCAGGGCGAGCAGGGAGAAGAACACCGCCGACATGCCGGTCGAGGTGGCGCGACAGGCCTCCGCGCCTTCGAGCGCGGCGAGGCGGTTCTCGAACATGCTGACGGTGGGATTGCCGAAGCGCGAATACTGGTAGTGGTTGCCTTCGCCCCTGAAGGTGGCCTCGGCCTCCTCGGCGCTCGCATAGACGTAGCCCGACGTCAGGAACAACGCCTCCGAGGTTTCGTCGAAGTTGCTGCGCTGCTGGCCGGCGCGTACGGCCCGCGTCTGCGGCCGCCAGCTCTTGATGTCCGCCTGCGTCTTCTTCCTCGGGATCGATCCGTCCATCTCACTCTCCTCGCGTCCGCGCCCTCCCCTCGAGGATAAGCGCGCAACGAAAAAGCCCCCGACCTGGAAAGTCGGGGGCTTTTGCGAGCACCTCCGACCTTTTAGCGATGTTTAACGTGGTCGCAAGCCGGTCGGCTCAAATCTCCACGGACCCCCTCTATATAGGCGAAGCCCGCCTTCTGCAAGCCCATCAATCGGGCTTCACATCAGCGGCCTTTGCCACCTCGGTCCACTTCTTCAGCTCCGCTGCGGTGTGGGCCGCCAGCTCGGCCGGAGTCGAGGGTGCCAGCTCGTAGCCGAGTTCCGAGATCTTCCGCGCGTTCTCCGGATCTTTCAGCGACTTCAGCAGCTCGGCATTCAGCCGGTTCACGATGGCGGGCGCAGTGCCTGCCGGCGCATAGAGCCCCGCCCAGGTATAGGCCTCGACGCCCGTGATGCCCTGCTCCGCGAGGGTCTTGAGATCAGGCAGCGCCGGCGAGCGCTTGGCCATGGCGAGGCCGAGCGCATGCAGCTTGCCCGCCTTGATCTGGCCCATCGTCGGCGGCAGCGCGTCGAACACCACGTCGATCTCGCCGGCCAGCAGCGCCTGCAGCGCCGGTGCCGAGCCACGATAGGGGATGTGCTGCATCTTGAGTCCGGTCCTGAGCTTGAAGAGCTCGGCCGTGAGATGGAGGATCGAACCGTTGCCCGACGAGCCGTAGTTGAAGTCGGGCTTGCTCTTGATGAGCTCGACCAGGCCCGCCATGTCCTGCGCCGGCGATTCGGCGCGCACCACGACCACCATCGGCACGACAGCGGCAAGGCCGATGGCGGCGAAGCTGGTCGGGTCGTACTTCAGCGACGGATTGACCGCCGGCACGATCGACATGGTCGAGACCGTGCCCATCAGCAGCGTGTAGCCGTCGGGTGTCGCCTGGGCGAGAAGCTGTCCCGCCAGTCCGCCGCCGGCACCCGGCTTGTTGTCGACGACGAACGACTGACTGAGCGCCTCGGCCATCCGGGGCGTGACGATACGGGAAATGATATCCGGCACGCCGCCGGGTGCGAACGGGATGAGGACTTTTATCGGCTGGCCCTTCGGCCATTCGGTTTGCGCAAAGGCCTTTGATGCAAGCGCAACAACGGGCACCGCAAAAGCGGCGCGACGCGTGATGTTCATGGCGGTCCTCAGTGCTTCTGCTTGGCCAACGACTGCTCACGCAGCTTGGTGAGGGTAATACGCGAGGTGATTGCCTCGGCGTCGGTCTTGATGTGGATGATCGACGGCTTGCCGACCGCGACGCAACGTTCGAATGCGGCGGCGAAATCCTCGGTCTTCTCGACAGTCTCGCCGTGACCGCCGAAGGCGCGAGCATAGGCGGCGAAGTCGGGGTTCTTGAGTTCGGTGCCGTGAACGCGGGTCGGATAGTCGCGCTCCTGGTGCATGCGGATGGTGCCGTACATGCCGTTGTCGACGACGATGAACACGATGTGGGCGCCGTGCTGAACCGCCGTCGAGAACTCCTGGCCGTTCATCAGGAAGCAGCCGTCGCCCGAGAAGGACACGACCATGCGGCCGGGCGCTGCGATCTTGGCTGCCACCGCCGACGGCACACCGTAACCCATCGAGCCGTTGGTCGGCGCAAGCTGGGTGCGGAAGCCGCGATACTGGAAGAAGCGATGGACGAAGCCTGCATAGTTGCCGGCGCCGTTGGTGACGATCACGTCATCGGGCAGGCGCGTGTTCAGCCAACCGACGATGGCGGCGAGATCCGCCGAGCCCGGCTGCGGCACCGGCTCGATGTTCTTCAGGTAATCGGCACGCGCCACCGCGACCTTGTCCTTCCACGCCGAGGCATCGACCGGCTTCATCGCCTTGGCCGACGCCGCGAACTGGGCCATGCCGCTGTTGATCGGCAGCGTCGCCTGGTAGACGCGGCCGAGTTCCTCGGCGCTGGCGTGGACATGCACCATCTTCTGCGCCGGCACCGGCAGGTCGAACATGGTGTAGCCGCCGGTCGTTGCCTCACCCAGCCGAGGGCCGACGGCGATGATGAGGTCGCTTTCCTTGATGCGCTTGCCGAGCGGCGGATTGACGCCCAACCCGAGATCGCCCACGAAGTTGGCGTGGCGGTTGTCGATCAGGTCCTGGTTGCGGAAGGCCGTGGTGACCGGCAGATGGTTGGCCTCGGCAAAGGCCTTCATGTCGGCGCAGGCCTCGGCATTCCAGCCGCCGCCGCCCAGAATGAGAAGCGGCTGCTTGGATGCCGCGAGAAGCTCCCGCAGCGTCGCCATGTCGGCCGTCGAAGGCGCACCGCGCGCGATCCGGTAGGGACCGGCATCCGCCACCTCGACTTCGTCGGTCAGCATGTCCTCCGGCAAGACCACCACGACCGGACCCGGCCGGCCGTTGAGCGCGGTGTGAAAGGCCTGGCTTATAAGCTCGGGGATACGGCGGGCGTCCTCGATCTGGGTCACCCACTTGGCCATCTCGCCGTACATGCGGCGGTAGTCGATCTCCTGGAAGGCCTCGCGGTCGGTGGTCTCGCGCGCCACCTGGCCGACCAGCAGGATCATGGGCGTCGAATCCTGGAAGCCGGTATGCATTCCGACCGCAGCATTGGTGGCACCGGGGCCGCGGGTCACGAAGCAGATGCCGGGCTTGCCGGTCAGCTTGCCGTAGGCCTCGGCCATGTAGGACGCGCCGCCTTCCTGGCGGCAGATCACGTAGCGGATGGAATTCCTCTGGGCGTAGAGCGCGTCGAGGGCAGCCAGATAGCTCTCGCCGGGGACGCCGAAGATCGTTTCGGTTCCGTGAATGCGCAATTGGTCGATCAGAACCTGCGCGCCACTGCGGCGCGGATGGGCGGTCGCCATGATTTTTCCCTTACTTCGTGGGTGAGAAGCTGGTCGGCACCAATATCTTGTTATTCATGTGCTTCATGAATTCTCGGCTCTTCTGCAAATAGGCTTGCCATGCAGGGTCCGCTGCCATGGCGGCGCGGCGCTTGGTGCGATCGGCCAGATCTTCGTAGCCCCAGATATGCACGATCTCGTTCACATTGCCGACCTCAGTGGTGAAATATCCGACAAGATTGCCGAGATGTTTCATCTGCACCGGCAGACCTTCCTTTTCGTAGAGCGCGAGGAAGTCGCGCAATCTGCCCGGCTGCAATTCGTAGGTTCGATGGTCGACAATCATGACGTTCCTCCAATTTCCGCGGCGATTGTGTGGCCTGCTCGATACGATCTCAACCCTCACCGCCGTCACCTTGCCCGCAAGCGGTAGACTCAGACGGTGAATCAGCGCATAAGTGCGGCATTGCGACACTGGCCGACGAGCATCATCACGAGTCTCGGTACAGTCGCGGAGCGCGATACCGGCAACGTCTTCCCGTGAGATTCTTGGTCACCCGTCAACGGTCAACGAAACGCTTGGACACAGCGGTCCAGCAAGCGGGCGCCGGACTCCGCTCGATCCTTCCTCCAGCACAGAGCTTTGAATGAGTCGCAAATTGTTTGTGGGCAATCTGCCCTACTCGGTCACGTCCGAGCGTCTGGGCGAAGCGTTCTCCCAATTCGGGACCGTGAGCTCATCGAAAGTGATCGCGGATCGCGAGACCGGCCGCAGCCGCGGCTTCGCGTTCCTCGAAATGGAAACTGACGATCAGGGCGCCGCGGCCATGCAGGCCATGAACGGCGCACTGCTCGATGGCCGCTCGATCGCGGTCCGTGAAGCCGTCGAACGCCAGCCCGGTGGTGGCGGTGGTGGATTTGGCGGCGGCGGTGGCCGTGACGGTGGTGGTGGTGGTGGCGGTCGCGATGGCGGCGGCTTCCGTCCGCGCGGTCCGCGTCCGCCCTACGGCGGCGGCGGTGGCGGCCGTGAAGGCGGCGGTGGCGGCGGCGGTTACAGCGGCGGCGGCGGTGGCGGTGGCTATCGCGGCGGCGGTGGTGGCGGCGGATATGGTGGTGGCGGCGGCGGTGCCGGCGGCGGCGGCGGCGGTGGTTACCGCGGCGCACCGTCCGGCCCGAGCGACGGCGGCCCGATGCGCGACCGGCGCGCCGATTTCTCCGGTGCCCCGCCTTCCGGCGGGTTTGAGCCTCCGAGCGGTGAAGTCGCCAAGCCGGTACGGCGGCGCGATGCCCCCGGCCCGGACAAGCGCCGCGAACGTGATTACGAACCGCGCAAGCGCGGGTTCGACGACGATCAATAGACCGCTCACAGCAGGTCGAATGCAACGCCGGAGGTCTTTTCCTCCGGCGTTTTTCTTTGCCCTCGTCCATCCGGTGCTATGCTCGACGCCATCGGTGAGAGGCTGGCGGCAGGAGGTGGGCATGAAGCGACGGTCGGCGCTTGTGGGCTCCTTGGCGGCGATGGTTGCGGCGGCGACGGCTGCCAAAGCCGACACGCCCGTCGATCTTCAACTCGTGCTCGCGGTCGACGTGTCGCGCTCGATCGACGAGGTCGAAGCCGAGCTCCAGCGACGGGGCTACATCGAGGCGCTCACCAACGACCGCGTGATCGACGCCATCCTGTCGGGTGAACACAGGCGCATCGCGATTTGCTACACCGAATGGGCCGGCACGCACTATCAGATCGTGGTGATCGACTGGACGATGCTCGACAGCCCCACCGCCGCGCGCCGCTTCGCCGAAAAGCTCGCCGAGGCACCGCGCGAGTCGCAGAGCTGGACGGCCGTCGGCGCCGCCCTTGCCCATGCCGGCCAGCGTTTTGAGAATTCAGGCTTCGCCCCCAAGCGCCGCGTCATCGATGTGTCCGGCGACGGCCGCACCAACGACGGGCCACCCGCTGAGATCGTGCGCGACAAGCTGGTCGCGCAGGGCATCGTGATCAACGGCCTGCCGGTGATGATGAACCGCACCAATTTCGGCCGCCCACCCGATCTCATGCTCGACAAATACTACGAGGAGAACGTCATCGGCGGGCCCGGCTCCTTCATGGTCGTGGCCGACAACTTCGATCATTTCAGCCGCGCCGTACGGACCAAGCTGGTCCGCGAGATCTCTGACGCCGGCAGCCCGCGCCACTCTTCGCCGGCCTGAATTTTCCTTGGCCGAAAGGGCCCTAGGCCGCATCATCCGCGCTGCAACGGATTTTGCGAACGGAGTCTCTTCGATGCTGGTCAACGATCCCATAACCCAGGCGCGTATCGACCTGACGACAGCCCTGCGCGCCGCCGCGCGGCACGGGCTGAACGAAGGCGTCTGCAATCACTTCAGCATGACCGTGCCCGGTCGCGAGGAGCTGTTCCTGGTCAATCCGCAGGGACTGCACTGGTCCGAGATCACGCCCTCCGACATCGTCATGGCCGACGGCGACGGCAACATCGTCGAGGGCAAGTATCCGGTCGAGCCGACCGCGTTCTACATCCATGCCCGTATCCATGCCGGCAACCCCCGCGCCAAGGTCGTGCTGCATACCCACATGCCCTATGCGACCGCGCTGACCTCGATCAAGGACGGCAGGATCGAGATGTGCACGCAGAACGCCTTCCGCTACTGGGGCCGCATCGCCTATGACGACAAATATGGCGGCGTGGCGCTGTCGAACGACGAGGGCGAGCGCATGTGCCGCGCCATGGGCGACAAGGACATCCTGTTCCTGCGCAACCACGGCATCATCGTCTCGGGCCCGACTGTCGCACAGACCTATGACGACCTTTACTATCTCGAGCGCGCCGCGATGGTGCAGGTGCTGGCCATGCAGACCGGCCGGGAGCTGCACAATATCGACGAGGCGATGGCCGAGCACACCGCCCGCCAGATCGCCGGCGAGGCGCAGCAGGCATTCCTGCATTTCGAATCGCTCAAGCGCCTGCTGGACCGGGACGAGCCCGGCTGGCAAAAGCCGACGGCCTAGGAGGACATCAATGCGGATCGTAGCAGCTCTCGTCGCCGTCTGGGCGCTTGCCCATGCCACCTCGGCGCCAGCGCCGGCACAGAGCTACGGCAACATCGGCACCGGCCCCAAGCTCGGCGAAATGGAGATCAAGGCCTGGCAGCCGATCCCCAAGACCAAGACCGCCGTGCAGCTCGGTTCCGACACGAAACTGGGACGCGACTTGCGCCGGCAGGTGATGATCCGCCTGTCGCAGCGCGGCAACGAGGTGGGCTTCAGCGGCAGCAACGTCATGCGCCTCGATGTGAGCTACTTCTCTCTCTTGGGGGGCAGCGGGCGAAGCTACGGCGAGCTCGGCGAGCGGCCAGGCTACGCCGAGACGGGCTCCAATCCGTTCCTGCCCACCCCCGCCAACCCGATCGGCCGCAACACCGGCCGCACGCCTTCGACCGCCGGCCCGACGCTGCGCATCTCGCTCTCGCTCTATTCCGTCGACACCGGCAAAGTGCTGTGGAGCGCCACGACGTCCTGCGTGACCCAGGCCGACATCGCCCAGCGCGCCGGCGAGATGATGATCAACAACATCTTCGACAATGCCGACAAGAATCGCGTCGGCGACGCCGGCTGCCCGCTCTAACACCCATCCCGAATTCAAGGAATCTTTGTTCATGCCGCGTCTGACCCCGCTCGACCTCGACAAGCTCACGCCCGAACAGAAGACGGTGGCCGATGCCATCGTCGCGGGACCTCGCGGCGGGCTGCGTGGACCGTTCGACCCGTGGCTGCGCGCGCCGGGGTTGGCCGACCGGGCACAGAAGCTCGGCGAGTACTGCCGCTTCAACACGTCGCTGCCCAAGGACCTCGCCGAGCTGGCGATCTGCCTCGTCGGCCGGCATTTCAAGGCGCAGTTCGAGTTCTACGCCCATGCGCGACTGGCCAAGGAAGCCGGCCTGGCGCCCGCCATCATCGAGGCCGTGCGCACGCGCGCCACGCCGCCGTTCACGCGCGACGTCGAGCGCGTGGTCTATGACTTCGTCACGGAATATCTCGACACCAACCGGGTGGCGACACCCAACTATAAGCGCGCCATCGATGCCTTCGGCGAGCAGGGTGTGGTCGATCTGGTCGGCGTCTGCGGCTACTACATGCTGGTCTCGATGACGTTGAACGTCTTCGAGATGCCGCTGCCGCCGGGCGAACCAGACCCACTCCTTTAGAGGGGCCGCTCGCCTAGATGGATCTCTCCAGCGTCGCTCTGTTCTTCCTCGCGGCACTCGTCATTGCGGTCTCGCCAGGGCCGGGCATCTTCTACGTCGCGGCACGCGCCCTGGCCGGCGGCCGCGATGAAGGGCTTGCCTCGAGCCTCGGCACCGGCCTGGGCGGGCTCGTCCATGTCGCCGCGGGCGCGGCCGGCGTCTCGGCGCTCGTGCTGGCCAGTGCCGAGGCTTTTACACTTCTGAAGATCGCCGGTGCGATCTATCTCGTCTGGCTCGGCATCAAGACGATGCGCGAGGCGGGGCGCGAGGCGGGGCGCGAGGCGCGGGTCGCCATCGACATGCGTGCCGAACCGACGGGCGTGCGGCGCGCCTTCCGCGAAGGCATCGTCGTGGAGGCACTCAATCCCAAGACCGCAGCGTTCTTCCTGGCCTTCCTGCCGCAGTTCGTCGACCCTGCCGCCGGCCCGGTATGGCTGCAATTCCTGCTGCTCGGGCTGGTCTCGGTGGCCCTCAATACCGCGGTCGACATCGGAGTAGCCGTCATGGCGGCGCGGGCACGCTCGATCGCGGTCGCCCGGCCCTCGCTGCTGAAGCGTCTACGACAAGGCGCCGGTCTCGGTATCGCAAGCCTCGGCCTGGCACTCGTCTTCGCACGCCGTCCTGCGTCGCTCTAGTCGCTACTCCTCGAAGATCGCCACGGCCCGCGTCCAGCCGGCCGAGGCGCCGCGGATCTTGTGCGGGAAGCAGGAGATCGTGAATCCGTGGCCTGGCAGGGCCTCGAGATTGTGCAGCTTCTCGAGATGGCAGTAGCCGATGTCGCGGCCAGCCTTGTGGCCTTCCCAGATGATCGACGGATCGTGGTCCTTCGCCCATTTCTGGGCGGTGAAATAGAACGGCGCGTCCCAGCTCCAGGCGTCGGTGCCGGTCAGACGAATGCCGCGCTCCAGCAGATACATGGTGGCGTCGTAACCCATGCCGCAGCCCGAGTTCACATAGTCGCTGTTGCCGTAGCGCGAGCCCGCGCGTGTGTTGACGACGACGATCTCCAGCGGTTTCAGATCGTGGCCGATTCGCTTCAACTCGTCGTCGACTTCCTTGGCGGTGATGACGTGGCCATCCTCCATCGCTCGGAAGTCGAGCTTTACGCCGGGCTGGAAGCACCATTCGAGCGGCACCTCGTCGATAGTGATGGCGCGCTCGCCCTTGTTCATCGTCGAATGGAAATGATAGGGCGCGTCGAGATGCGTGCCGTTGTGCGTGCTGAGATTGACGTTCTCGACCGCCCAGCCCTCGCCGTCCGGCAGGTCTTCCTTCTTCAGGCCGGGGAAGAAGCTGGCGATCTGCGCCGCCGTGTTCTCGTGCTTGTGATACTGGATCTTCGGGCCGAACGGCACCGGATCGGAAATGACGTCATTTTCGAGATAGATGGAGAGATCGACGAAGCGGCGTTTCATGTGGCCTTTCTCCCGCAGGCGGAAAGACCTCAGCGTGAAGTATTTGGCGCGCCGGTCAACTTCTTCGGAACGATGGTGTCGATGATGGCACTCGACAGCAGCTTGCCGATGCACTTCTGGCCGAAATCGTTGAGGTGCAGACCGTCGCTGGTGACGAACTGGGAGTACGGCATGCCGTCATTGTACCAGGCGCGCATGATCTCGAAGCGGCGGAAAAGGCCCGCGCCCTTCTCCTTGGCGACGTCGGCCATGACACGGGCGTAGTCCTCCTCGTCGCGCAAAGCCACGACGGCGGGAACATACTGCAGGTTCATGAGCACGAAGTTGGCGCCCAGCGACTTGCCGATGTCGATGCCGGCGCGGAGCCGATTGGCGAATTGATCGATCGGCGTGCGGCGGATAGCGGAATTGGTGCCGACCTGCCAGACCACGAGCTGCGCGCGCTCCGGCTTCACATCCGCCTTCATGCGTGCCGTCATCTCCTCGGCGTCCTGGCCGCCGATGCCCTTGTTAGTGACGTGGATGGCGACACCCGGCATTGCCGCCTCGAGCTTCATCTTGAGCTGGGCGGGATATGCGAACTGCGGATTGGTGGTGCCGTAACCCTGGGTCGACGACGAGCCCATCGCGACGATGCGCAGCTCATGCTCGTCGGCCACGGCGGCGCGGGCAATCTCCAGCGGATTCCCGAGATCAAGCAGCTCGCGGCTGGCCCGGCAGTCGCGGCTCTGCGCGAACGCGCTGCCCGAGCAAACGGCCAGTGCCACCAGACCCATCGCCATCAAAACATGCTTCTTCATGCGGCAGCCTTGCGGGCTGGCGGGGCGCCGAACCAGGCGGCGCTGTAGGCGATCACGCACATGATGGCGATGCCAACGATGCTCACGACGACTTGCGACACGATTGAATTTTCATAGTTGGCGACAACCACCTGGGCAGTGAGAGCCAAGAACGTGCCCAGGCAGAATACCTGCAACGAATGTTCCCCGCATCTGCGAACTGGCTCTAATGCGCGCCATTTCAGGAACGCCGCATCGGCCGGGACGGCCAGCCGCACCAGCCAGGCCACTGCCAGGAAGTGGACGAACCGGAGGATATCGATGTTGGTCTTGTCGATCGGGTAGATCTGCCGGGAGATCCATTCCGGAATGAGGCGGGATAGCGAATTATAGTGCCAGGACAAGGCGATAAGCGCCGAAAATAGCAGGTAGAGGACAGCCAGAATCGCCAGCGGCCAGCGCCACCGATCGAACCAGGCGAGCCGGGGCCCCAGCACGGCCGCAGCGGCGCCGACGTGGAAAACGACCTGCCAGGCCATGGGATTGAAGTACCAGACCTTGCCGTCCGGGTAGGCGGCGAGGTTCCAGTTGTAGTGACAAGTCGCCGCATAAAGGGCGACCGACACCCCGATGACCGCCAGCGGCCAGCGCACCACCGCCGGCAGGACGAAGGGGAAAGCCGCCAGCAGGACGATGTAGAGCGGCAGGACGTCGAGGTTGACCGGACGGAATTTCAGCAACGCCGCCTCGAGAATGGCCTGGTAGGGGTTCTGCCCAAGGCCGAGCAGTTCCATCTCTTCGATCAGCGCCGGCGTGTCGCGCGCGATCGACACCCAGGCGATCTGGGCGATGAAGGCCACGAACAGCAGGATATGCGCGACATAGAGCTGCCAGACGCGGCGGTAGATGCGCGACGCCGTGCGCGGCCAGCCTTCGCGCGCCAGCATGCGGCTGTAGGCGATCACAGCGGTGTAGCCGGAGATGTAGACGAAGATCTCGGTGGCGTCGCTGAAACCGTAGTTGCGCACAGTCAGCCAGCTCACGATGTTTTCCGGCACGTGGTCGACGAAGATGAACCACAGCGCCAGCCCACGGAACAGGTCGAGGCGGATGTCGCGTTCGGGTGGGGCGACGTAGGGCGCGGCGGCGGCCATGGCCCATTGGTATCGCAGCCGGAAGAGCCGCGCTACGCTCGTTCCCGGAGGAACGAATGGCCAAGACACCCCTGCTGCTGATCCCGGGCCTGCTGTGCTCGCCGAGATTGTTTGCCCCGCAGGCCGCAGCCCTTGCCGATGCGGCCGAGGTCGTCGTGCCGGATTGGCGCCGGGCACCGCTCGAGATCTGGGACAGCTGGGAGAGCGCAGCGCGTTGGTGCATCGAACAAATGCCGCCCGGCAAATTCGCGCTGGCCGGCCTGTCGCTGGGCGGCATGCTGGCCGTCGAGATCATGCAGATCGCCGCGGACCGTGTGACGAAGCTGGCGCTGCTCGATACCGGCATGCGCAGCCAGAACGAGACCGAGCGTGCCATCCGCCGCGCCCGCATTCGCCTCGCCAACGAAGGACACTTCGAGCTGGTCCTGGGCCTGCAGATGTCGCGCTTCATCCCGGCCTACCGGCTGCCCGACAAGGCGCTGGTCGACGAGGTGATGACGATGTGCGGCGAGGTCGGCGTCGAGATTTACAGGCGCCAGGAAGAGCTGGCAGCCATCCGCGCCGACCGGCGGCCCGACCTCCCCCGGATCAAATGTCCGACCATCGTGGTGTGCGGCCGTGACGATGCCGCCACGCCCTTGTTCCTGTCCGAGGAAATGGTCGCCGCCATCCCGGGCAGCGAGCTGATCGTGATCGAGGCGTGCGGGCATCTCATTTCGATAGAGAAGCCCGAAGAGACCAACGCGATCCTGCGTCGCTGGCTTAACCGATAATTTTCTTCCCGCGCAGCGCGGCCAGATCGGCGTCGCTCACGCCCGCGATCTCGCGCAGCACCCGGTCGGTGTGCTCGCCGAGCGACGGCGGCGGGCGCGTGTCGTCGACCGGCGTGTCGGAGAAGTGGTAGTTCGAGCCGATCAGCGGCACGTCGCCGACCCTGGTGTGCTTATAGGTCTTGAGCATGCCGCGGCGCTTCACCTCGGGCTCGTCGAGCGCCTCCTTCATGGTGCGGATCGGCCCGGCCGGCAGGTGGCGCAGCTTCTGCGTCCAGTTCTCCTTGGTGTCGGTCATCAGGACCTCTTCCATCAGGCGCGTCAGCTCGGGCTTGTTCGCCACGCGCTGGGCGATGGTCGAAAAGCGCGGATCGGTCGCCCATTCGAGATGGCCCATCGCCTTGCAGGTGTCGACGAACAGTTTCTGGTTGGCCACTGCCATGTAGATCTTGCCGTTCGACGTATTGAACGAGCTGTTGGGCGCCGAGGCGAAATGGCCGTTGCCCGCCCGCTTGGGTTGCTCGCCGCCGATCAGATAGTACGACCCCATGTTGCCGAGTGACACCAGCGCTGTGTCATAGAGGGCGAGATCGATGTGCTGGCCCTTGCCCGTCGAGGTGCGCGCGAACAGCGCGGCATTGATCGCCGCCGCCGAATGGATCGCCGTCATCGTGTCGACGATGGCGATGGCATGGCGCAGCCCCTCGCCGTCGGCCTCGCCGTTCACGCTCATCATGCCCGACTCGGCTTGCAGCACCGGATCGTAGCCCGGCCGGTCTGACAGCGGCCCGGTCTGGCCGTAGGCCGAGATCGAGAGGTAGATCAGCTTCGGGTACTTCTTGGAGAGGCTGGCGTAGTCGAGGCCGTACTTCTTGAGCACGCCCGGCCGAAAATTCTCCAGCATGACGTCGGCCTTTTCGAGCAGCTTGTGCACGATCGCCTGGCCGTCGGGCTTGGTGAAATCGAGGGCGACGCTCTTCTTGCCCCTATTGTAGGTCATGAAGAAGTGGCTCTCGCCCTGGTCGCCGCCAACCCGGGGCCCCGCGCCCTTGCGCGTGTCGTCGCCACCGTCGGGATTTTCGATCTTGATCACCTCGGCGCCCATGTCGGAGAGCATCTGGGTGCACATGGGGCCCGCGATCACGCGGGAGAAATCGATGATGCGGATACCGTCGAGCGGTGGACGACCTGATGTTGCCATGGATGCAAGGTAGGGCTGCAGGCAGCGCGCTGTCCATGCGCTGCAGATGCGCTAGACTCCGCCGCCATGAACACATTCCGCATGTCGCTGTCTCGTCGCAGCCTTTTCGCCCTGCCCCTTCTCGCCAGCCTTCCCGCTGTCGCGCAGACCGAAACCTTCCCGACCAAGGCGATCCGCATCATCGTGCCCTTCGCGCCGGGCGGCTCGGGCGACATCACCGCCCGCCTGGTCGGCAAGTACATCGAGGACAAGACCGGCCAGCCCTTCGTGGTCGAGAACAAGCCGGGCGCCAACGGCATCGTGGGCGCCCTCTCGGTGAAGGCGGCGGCACCGGACGGCTACACGCTGATGCTGGCCACGACCTCGACCAACGCCGCCAACATCCACATGTACAAGAACCCGGGCTACGACCCGGAGAAGGATTTTACCGTCGTCGGCATCATCGGCTCGAGCGGCGCCTTCCTGGTCGTGCCGGCCGACAGCCCGCACAAGATCCTGGACGATCTGCTGATCTACGCGCGGACCAATCCGGGCAAACTGAACTTCGGCTACTTCAATGCGAGTTCGCAGGTGCCGGCCGAGGTGCTGGGCAAGCGTGCCGGCGTCGAATGGCAGGGCGTCGCCTACAAGGCGATCGGCAACGCCTGGACCGACCTCTATTCGGGCGCCATCCAGTTCATGTTCGTCGACCTCACCGCCGGCCGCGGCCAGGTCGTGGCCAACAAGGCGCGGCCGCTCGCGCTCACCCTGCCGGCGCGCAGCCCGCTCTATCCCGACCTGCCGACGCTTGCCGAGTCCTTCCCCGGCTTCACTAGCACCGGCTTCCTCGCCATCGCTGTGCCCAAGGCGACGCCGCTGCCCATCCAGCAGCGGCTGAACACGCTGATCAACGAGGCGATCACTTCGCCTGAGATCAACAAGCGCCTGACCGACGAATTCGCGCTGACCGCCCGGGCGCTCTCGCTCGAGCAGTGCGCCCAGCAGGACCGCGACGAGCGCGCCAAGTGGGCCGAGTACGTCAAGATCGCCAAAATCGAACCGCAGTGATCAAACCGCACTAAGGGCCGTTTCGACGCAGCTTCCAAGGGTGTCCGGACATTTGATCTGGATCAAAGCGGGCCTACCATGGCGTCCCCATAGTTGAACCTTGGAGGTAGTAATGTCCCTCAAGCGTATTCGACTGGAACTGGCCCGCACGCCGCTGCATCCCGACGGCAGCAGCCGGCACGGCTATGAGTTCGTGGCGCCACTGGATGCGGATGGCCATCTGGTCGCCGCCGACTGGGCCAAGGCCCGGGACGCCTGCATGGTCCGCCGCTTCTGGGCGGGCGACGGCGACGAGCACGGCAAGCTCATCCATCGCCGCGACGGCAAGTGGGCGTTTTCCTACGCCGCCGGCGAGGACGACGACGAGCCGATCTTCCGCTTCGACAAGCATGTCTTCCGCCAGGGCGAATACGTCTCGGTGACCGAGCACGACGGCGTGACGCGGCCCTTCAAGGTGGTCGACGTCCGCGCTGCCCTGACCACGACCTGATGACGGGCATGACCTCACTGCATGAGTTTTGCGCCACGCGCGGCGATCTCGCGGCGCCGTGCCGGCACTGTGGCGCGCGGGAATTCAACGTCTGCCAGGCGCTCGATGCGGCGCAGCAGGAAAAACTGTTCGCGCTGGCGCTCCGCCTGCAGGTCGGCAAACGCTGCCGGCTGTTCTCGGCCGGCGATCCGGCGCGCTACGTCTACAACCTGACCGAGGGCACGGTCTGCCTGTCGCGCAGCCTGCCCGACGGCCGGCGCCAGATCCTGGGCTTCCTCCTGCCCGGCGACTTCATCGGCTTCGAAGCAGATGAAACCCATCGCCGCGATGCCGAGGCGCTCACCGAAGCGAAGCTCTGCCGCTTCGAGCGGGCGGCGTTCGACGGCTTCCTGGAGGACAACCCCGACGTGGCGCTGCGCCTGCTGCGCCTGGCTTCCAGCGATCTCGCGGAGGCGGCGCGCCACGAGGTGCTGCTGGGCCGCAAGACGGCGCTCGAGCGCATCGCCACTTTCCTGCTCGACCTGCGCGACCGGTCGGGGGCGCGGCACCTCCGCACCCAACCGCTGGCCCTGCCCATGACGCGCGGCGAGATCGCCGATTACACCGGGCTTACGATCGAGACCGTAAGCCGGGTTCTCGGCCGGCTGAGATCGGATAAGCTCATCGAGGTGATCGGCACGAGCGCCGTGCGTTTGCTCGACGATGGCCAGCTGGAACGCCTGTCGGGATCCGCCTGACCGGCAGAGGAGGTAGCCCATGACCTACAAGACCATTCTGGTTCACTGCGATGCCGCCAAGAACGCGGCGCACCGGCTCGATGTGGCAGCGGAGCTGGCGCAGCAGCAGGGCGCGCACCTGGTGGGCTTCCACGCCCGCCCGCCCTTCCGGACGCCGGTCTTCTTCGACGGCGGCTTTCCGATGGACGACCTGTTCAAGTCCTATGAGGCGAGCGCGGCGGCCGACCAGGCCACTGCCCTGGCCGCCTTCGAGAAGGCTGCCAAGGGCCGGCACCTGTCGACCGAATGGCGTGTCGTCGACGGCTTCGTCGACAGCGAGCTCGCCGTGCAGGCGCGCTATGCCGATCTCCTCGTGCTCGGCCAGACCGATCCCGAAAGCGGCCTGCCCGAACCCTCCGACCTGCCCGAGGCCACGGCGCTGGCGAGCGGCCGGCCCGTCCTGGTGGTGCCGCACATCGGCGTCGCGACGCCACCCGGCAAGACCGTGCTGCTGTGCTGGAACGCCAGCCGCGAAGCCGCGCGCGCCGCATCTGAGGCGCTGCCCATTCTGAAGGCCGCCGCCAAGGTGATCGTGCTGGTGATCGATGCCAAGCCCTCGCCCGACGGCCACGGCGCCGAGCCGGGCGCCGACGTCGCCGGCTGGCTCGCCCGTCATGGCGTCAAAGTCACGGTCCAGCGCGACACGGCGGCCGATGCCGACGTCGGCGCCACCATCCTGTCGCGCGCCGCCGATCACGCCATCGACCTGATCGTCATGGGCCTCTACGGCCACTCGCGGATGCGCGAGATGGTGCTGGGCGGCGCCAGCCGCACCCTGCTCGGCAGCATGACCGTGCCCGTGCTGATGGCGCATTGAGATCGCCTCAACCGATCCGGCTGGGCCCAACTTCGCGAAAAGGGCCCAAATCACGGTGTCGAACTAAGGCTCTCCAACCGCCGGAGTGCCAGCAAATCCAATCTTTTTGCGCGCCCGGCGGGCCCACCTGAACGCAGGGAGTGTTGGGCCCCGCGTTGGGCCCACACCTGTCCTCGATTCGCGCCGAGGATATTGTTTCGTTCCTTCGTTGCGGCCGTCGGTCGAGCGGGCCCGGCGCGCCGGTGGGCCGGCGACGTTGTTGCCTCCGCGACGGCCGTCGAGAAGGCGGGCTTGTTGTTTTGTCTGTCCATGGGTCAGGACCCACGGCGGCGACCTTGCGTTCTGGGACGCGAACCCGCGAGCGGCGGCGGGCGGGTCTTTGCCGGAATGAAAAAGGCCGGCGTCCGCATTTACATGCCAAGCGCCAGCCTGACAGAAATATAGCACATATCCTGCTGAACCTGCAACTTTATGTTTGCGGGCATTTTGCTGGCACGATCGCGTCAATGCGAGTGCCGATGGTGGCTGTCCGGCGTGTGCGGGTGAGCGTGCCGCAGTGGTGTGTGCACGTGCCAATGGCTATGCGCCTGCGCGGGATCGACGGGTCCCTCGTGCGGATGGCCGTGATGATCGTCGTGGGTATGGCGGTGTTCGTGCGCGAATTCGGCGTGCTCGTGAAAGTGCTCGTGGCGTTCGCTGAGATGCAGCCAGACGCCGAAGGCCATCAAGGCGCCGGCCGAGACCAGCTGAAAGGTGACGGCCTCGCCGAACAGGGGGACCGACACCACGGCCCCCACGAACGGCGCGATCGAGAAATAGGCGCCGGTTCGGGCCGTGCCCAGGTGGCGCAGCGCCAGCACGAACAGCACGAGACTGACGCCATAGCCCAAAAACCCGGTCACGGCCCCGAGGCCGACCGTGGCAAGCGGCGGCAGGGCGCTGCCCAGCAGATAGCCGATGCCGAGGCTTACCGGACCGGCCACGAGCCCCTTGATCATGGCGATCTGCACGGGGTCGGACAGCGAGACCTTGCGCGTGAGGTTGTTGTCGAGCGCCCAGGCAAGGCAGGCGCCGACGATGGCCGCGGGACCGATCAAATCGCTCGCCGTCGCCTCCGGCTGCCAGTTGAGGACGATGGCCCCCGCAACGATGCTCAGCATCCCGAGCGCGATGCGGCGATCGAAATTCTCCTTGAAGACGAACCATGCCAGGAGAGCCGTCAGCACTCCTTCGAGGGTGAGGAGAAGCGACGCGGCCGACGCGCTGACCCGCGCCAGGCCGAGCAGAAGAAGACCGGGGCCCAGCACGCCGCCGCACATCACGGCCGCCGCGAGCCAGGGCAGTTCACGACGGGTGAGCCGCGCCTCCGCCAACGGGCCGATCCCCCGCAGGGCGACATGCACCCCGAACAAGCCAACCCCTGCGCCGCAATAGAGGATACCGGCGAGTATCCACGGGTCGGAGGTTTCGAGGAGGAACTTCGCCACGGGCGCCGCGAGGCCAAAAAGAACGGCCGAACCAATGGCGAGGAGGACGGCTGAAAGGTTCAATACACTCACCACGAAGTGTGAAGCTAGTCTCTCCAGCTACCGGCAATCTGAAGGGCGCCCGTCCCGCCGTCTAGAATTTTACCTGCCCAACTTTCCTGACGCTTCTTGATGGCAAAGGCGAGTATGCGGCCATCGCCCCAAGGCGTATCCTCGCCGCGCTCGGAAGCCGCGTTGCCGCACGGCGCCGGACTTTCCGATGCATTCCTGAGGTTCAGGAGGCGTGTTTGTCCGACTTTCTGCTGGGCCATGAGCCGGCGATCCGATTCGTCTTCAGCATCGCCGTTTTCGCCCTCGTCGCGTCGGGCGAAGTCCTGTTTCCGCGCCAGGTGCAGCAGATCGGCCGGCTCGTCCGCTGGCCCAGCAACCTCGGCCTCGTCGCCCTCAACACCGTGCTGGTGCGCCTGCTGCTGCCGACGGCAGCCGTTGGCCTCGCCGTGATCGCCGAGGCGCGCGGCTGGGGGCTGCTCAACTTGATCGCCTTACCGGCGTGGCTCGCCCTGCCGCTCGCCGTGCTGCTGCTCGATCTCGCGATCTATCTGCAGCACAGGATCTTTCACGCCGTCCCGGTGCTGTGGCGACTTCATCGCATGCACCACGCCGACCTCGAATTCGATGTCACGACCGGACTGCGCTTCCATCCTGTCGAGATCGCGCTGTCGATGGGCATCAAGTTTCTGGTGATAGCAGCCCTTGGTCCTTCCGCCCTTGCCGTGCTGATCTTCGAGGTGCTGCTGAACGCCACCTCCCTGTTCAATCACGGCAATGTCGCCCTTCCGGGAGGAATCGACCGCATTCTGCGCCGAATCGTCGTCACGCCGGATATGCACCGCGTCCACCATTCCATTCATCCCGGAGAGACCAACAGCAATTTTGGCTTCAATCTGCCGTGGTGGGATCGCCTGCTGGGCACCTATCGTCCGCAGCCGCGGGACGGCCATGACGGCATGACCATCGGCATCGCGCAGTTCCGCACACCCCACGATCTCCGGCTCGACCGGATGCTGATCCAGCCGGTGCGATAGCCGGCGAGTGGCTACCCGAACAATCGCGAGAAGGACGCCAGCTCGTAAACTTGCGAGAGCGCCCCGGAAGCCTGGAGGGCAGGCGGTGCCACGCGGCGCAAAATGGCGGATTCCTGCATTGACGCGCCGAGAGGCGAATAGTCAGATCAAACGAGGCGGGGCACGCTGCGCATGGAACAAGATCGGGCAACAGGGCGTCGGCCGGGCTGGATTTCCGATTACACCAAGGGTCTTGTCGCCCTGGCCGGGCGTATCGGCATCGACCCGACCGACAGCAACGAAACAGCACTGCAAAAGCGGCTTGTCGTCCTGCTCTCCGTCGGCACCTTGCCGCTCACGATTCTGTGGAGCGCCATCTACGTCGTCGCTGGCGCCCCGCTCTCTGCCGCCGTCCCGGGATTGTATTCGGTCATCACCCCGATCAACACGCTGGTGTTCGCCTGGACTCGCAACCTCGGCTTCTACCGTTTCACCCAGCTTCTCCTGATCCTGATTCTGCCCTGGCTTCTCATGATGAGCCTGGGGGGCTTCAAGGAGTCGAGCGTCGTGATCATCTGGGCGGCTCTGTGCCCGCTCGTGTCCCTTCTGCTCGAGGATCTGCGACAAACGATGTTGTGGATCGTCGGGTTCGTCGTTCTGCTGATCGTGAGCGCGTTCCTGGAGCCCCATTTGGCTCCCGCAGGCCTGCCCGAGGACTTCGTGACCTGGTTCTTCGTGCTCAACGTGGGCACGGTGATCGCGATCGTCTTCGGGCTCCTCTACTACTTCGTCGGGCAGCGGAATTTCTTCCAGGAACGCTCGGAAGCGCTCCTGCTCAATATCCTCCCCAGGGAGATCTCGGAAGCGCTCAAGGTGGACCGGCGCACGATTGCCGCTCACCATGACGCCGCAAGCATCCTCTTCGCCGACGTCGTCGACTTCACGCCGATGGCGGCGACGATGACGCCGCTGCATCTGGTCGATCTCCTCAACGAGGTCTTCCAGTGCTTCGACACCCTGGTCGAGAAATACGATCTGGAGAAGATCAAGACGATAGGTGACTGCTACATGGTCGCCGCTGGGGTGCCACGGTCGCGCCCCGACCACGCAACCGCTCTCGTCGATCTGGCGCTCGACATGCAGGACGCCGTCGCGGAACGCCGCTTCGGCGGCCGCGAGCTGGCGTTCCGCATCGGCATCAACTCCGGTCCGGTGGTTGCCGGCGTCATCGGCCGCAAGAAATTCATCTACGATCTTTGGGGCGAAGCGGTGAACGTGGCGAGCCGCATGGAATCGCAGGGACAAAGGCAGGCCATCCAGATCACGCGCACCACCTTTGACCTGATCAAGGACGACTTCGACTGCGAAGCCAGGGGGACGATCAAGGTGAAAGGCGCGGATCAGATGGAGGTCTGGCACGTGCTCGGCAGGAAAGCGAGCCAACGTCCTCACGTTCATCGTTGAGCCACTCCTTCCACACGGGACGCTCGTCAGGCGAGCCCGAAGCGGGAGAGGCCAGCGCCGGCACACCGCCGATTCGGTCCCGGAGATCACTTCGTTCCGGAAAGGCGCCGATTTCGCGCTACTCGGCCGGCGCGTGGACGTGCGTCGCGGTTTGCCGAAGTTCGGCCATCGCATGCCGCACGATCTGCCAGGCACCGTAGAGGGCCAGCGCCGCCATGATCGCGCCGACCGCGAAGTCCGGCCAGCCGATGCCGGTGCCGAAGACACCGAGTGCTGCGAGCATCACGGCAAGATTGCCGATGACGTCGTTGCGCGTGCAGATCCAGACCGAGGCCATGTTGCTGTCGCCCTCGCGGAAGCGATAGAGCAGCGCCGCCACGGCGCAGTTGGCGAGGAGCGCCACCATCCCGACGACGCCCATGACCGGCGCGTCGGGCACCGTGCCGGAAAGCGCATGGCGCGCCGTGACGAAGAGAATCCAGAGGCCGAAGGCCGCCATGGTCGCGCCCTTGAGCAGCGATGCGCGGGCCCGCCACTGCAGCGCCATGCCGAGCACGAACAGGCTGACGCCGTAGTTGGCGGCATCGCCCAGGAAGTCGAGCGAGTCGGCGAGCAGCGACACCGAGCGGGCACCGATGCCCGCCGCGATCTCGACGCCGAACATCGCGAAGTTGATGGCCAGAGCCGCCCACAGGATGCGGCGATAGATGGGGGCGTTGGCGGATGCCCGGTCGTTTCCGTTCGGGCCGGGAGGAGGACAACAGGCGGCGCTCATGACGTAAACATATGGGCTCGAACCGCCGATACACAATTACAACAGAACGTCGGATGACCCTTCCAACGCCACGGGCTTTGCCGTCACAGTCCGGCGAGCAGGTGCCGCCATGCCGTCCTCTCGCGGGCGGGGCGGAACAGCGGCGCACGCCGTGCCAACGCCTTGACCAGGCGCGCGACGAAGCGCGGCTCATCCTCAAATTTCTGCAGCAGGCGGGCGAGCGCCTCGGTGTCCCCGACAGGAAAATAGCCGGGATAGTCGGCGCCGAGCAGCCCGACGTTGCCATCTATGCGCGAGGCCAGCACCGGCACGCCGGCGACAACGGCCTCGGAAATCACGTTGGCGCCGCCCTCGCTCAAGGACGAGATCACCATGGCATGGCTGCGCGCCAGCAGCCGGCGAACGGCGGCACCCGGCACATCGTCGCGCCAGAGGTAGCGCGGGTTGGCCTTCATCTCCGCCCGTGCACGGACCGCCCATTCCGGCGTGTAAGCCCGTCCGACCTGTTCGATGCGCACGCGGCTCGCGGCCGGCAGCAGGCGCGCCGCCTCGGCCGCGCGCAGCGGATCTTTTACGTCACGCAGATGGCCGATCACCGAGACGACCACGGCGCGCGAGCTGGGCCGGCGCGGATGCGGTAAACGGGCCGCCGACTGATGGATGATGCAAAGGCGCGGGCGGAGTCTTTTGGGAACAACACGTCCCGCAAGGTCGTTCAACGCCACCAGCCGGTCGGCCAACGCCATCGAGCGCAGTGTCTGTTTCGGATCGGTATCGATGTACTCGTAGATGTCGGTGCCGCTCAGTTGCAGGATCACCGGGCGTTCGGGAAACGTCGCCTTGAACCGCTCGATGGCCGCGGCACTCCGCCAGGCATGGACGGCCACCATCAGATCGGCCGGCCGGCCGTCGTACTCCGCCGCGATGCGCACGCGATGGCCGAGGTAGCGCAGGATGCGCGCCCAGCGCGAGGCGGCCACGCGGTTGCCGGTGCGTGAAGTGGGGCCATCGGGTGTGATAAGGACGATCCTCATGGACCACATCCATGAGCAGCGCCCGACCAGCGGAGCGTCCGCGGCCGAACTGGTGGCGCAACTGCGCGAAGTCCGTCATCGCACCCGGCGCTTGACGGAAGAACTCTCATCGACCGAATTGATGGGGCCGCAAATCTCCATCGTCAATCCCGTGCTCTGGGAGATCGGCCATGTCGGCTGGTTCCACGAGTACTGGACGCTGCGCCATGCCCACGGCCGCGCCCCGCTGATCGAGCGCGGCGATCGGCTGTGGGATTCGAGCGCGGTGGCGCACGCCACGCGCTGGCAGCTCGACCTGCCGGACCGCGCCGGCACTTTCAGCTACCTGGCCGATGTGCTGGCGCAGCAGGAGGATCGGCTCGGCGGCACGGTCGACGACGGCGCCCGCTACTTCTACGAACTGGCGTTGCGCCACGAGGACATGCATGTCGAGGCGCTCACCTATTCGCGCCAGACCTTGTCCTATGCGCCGCCCAGCGGACTTGGCGAGGCCGCGCGACCGGACGCCGGCGCTCTCCCCAGCGCCCTCCGAGGTCCATGGCCGGGTGACGCCGCCGTGCCCGGTGGAACGTGGCGGCTGGGCTCGACCGCCGCCGACGGGTTCGTCTTCGACAACGAGAAATGGGCGCACGAGACGGCGCTGGCGGCCTTCCGCATCGCCCGTGCGCCGGTGACCAACGTCGAGTTCGCGGCCTTCGTCGAGGCCGGAGGCTACGGTGCCCGGGAGTTCTGGAGCGACGCAGGCTGGGCGTGGCGACAAACTCGCAACGCCGAACGTCCCATCTATTGGCAGCCCAAGCGCGACGGCGTTTGGACCGTCCGGCGCTATCGCGAGATCGAGGCGCTGGCGCCGCATCAGCCGGTCGTGTTCGTCACCTGGTTCGAGGCCGAAGCGTGGTGCCGCTGGGCCGGCCGGCGCCTGCCGAGCGAAGCCGAATGGGGGGCCGCCGCCATCGGCGAGCCGACAACCGACGGCCGGCGTCTGGCCGACGTGCGCCGCCGCTGGCCATGGGGTGACGCGTCCCCTGCGTCATCCCGCGCCAATCTCGACTATGCCTTCGATGGACCGGTCGATGTCGCCGGCTGCGCGGCGGGCGACAGCGCCTTCGGTTGCCGCCAGATGATCGGCAACGTCTGGGAATGGACCACGTCGGACTTCCTGCCTTTCGCGGGCTTCGCCGCCGATCCCTACAAGGACTATTCCGAGCCCTGGTTCGGCAGCCGCAAGGTGTTGCGCGGCGGTTGTTGGGCGACCAGCGCGCGCATCGCCCGACCGACCTATCGCAATTTCTTCACGCCGGATCGCAACGATGTTGTCGCCGGCTTCCGGACCTGCGCCCTGTAAGCCACTGACAATCTGTTGATTGGCCTGCGACCGTGATGAGAGCAATATAAAGACGATGACGCGTCTGCGCCTCCTTGCCGGCCTCCTAGGGTGCCTCGCCGTTCTGGCGTCGGGCCTGCCTGCGGTCGCGCTGGCGTCGGCGCCGATGGCCAACGCCATGCCCATGCAGACGACAGCCTCGGAACCCTGCAGCCACTGCCCGGACTGCGACGGCAGCCCATGCCAACCTGCGGCCGCCGGGTGCGTGCTGGCCTGTGTCGCCGCGCCGCCGACGCTCGGCGTAGCCTCCTTCGTGCTGCCGGCGATCGGCGCTGCCACCATCCCTTGGCCGGCGCGACTCGTTGTGCTGACCGGCCTGTCTCCACCACCCGACCCCTTCCCTCCGCGAGCCTGACTCTTCGTCGGTCGGCTTGAACCGGCGCGTATCGACGCGCGCCGGCATCGCGGAGGGATTCATGAAGTTCGTCGCAAAGCTGCGGCCCGGCATCGCCGGCGCCGCTCTCTTGGTCGTCATTGCCGCTGCCGCCATCGCGTCGCCAGCGAGCGCGGCCGATCCGGCCTGTGCCGGCGGCAAGGTCAAATACTACCGCAATCCGATGGGCACGCCCGATACCTCGCCGGTGCCCAAAAAGGATTCCATGAACATGGACTACATCCCGGTCTGCGAGGACGCGACCGGCGATGGGCCCGGCACGGTCAAGATCAGCCTCGACAAGGTGCAGCTCCTGGGCGTGCGCAGCGTGGAGGTGCAGGAGCGCGCGCTCAGCCGCAGCATCCGCGCCTTCGCCACGGTGCAGTATGACGAACGCCGCCAGTTCGTGGTGGCGCCCAAGTTCAGCGGCTGGATCGAGAAGCTCGCCGTCAATGCCACCGGTGACGCCGTGACGGTCGGCCAACCACTGTTCGACGCCTACAGCCCCGAGCTGAACATCCTGCAGCAGCAATGGCGGGTGGCCGGCCGCAGCGCCGACGCCACCGACAAGTTGCGCTATCTCGCCTATCCCGAAGCAGCCCTCGAAAAGCTGCGCCGCGGCGACCCGCCGTCGCGCACCGTCACCATTCCCTCGCCGGCCGCCGGAACGGTTGTCGACAAAGTCGCCATCGAGGGCATGCACTTCCAGCCGGGCGACGCGCTGTTCCGTATCGTCGACACCGCGAACATGTGGGTGATCGCCGAGGTCTACGAGCAGGACCTCGCCTTCGTGAAGGTGGGCGATGTGGCGCGCGTCACCATCAACGCCTGGCCGGGCCAGCCCTTCGAGGGGAAGGTGACGTTCATCTATCCCGGCCTCGGCAAGGAAAGCCGCACGGCGCGGCTCCGGATCGAGGTCGCCAATCCGGACGGCAGGTTGCGCGCTGACATGGCGGCAACCGCCGAGATTGCCGCGCCTCTCGGTTCCAGCCTTGCTGTCCCAGAGTCGGCCGTCATCGACAGCGGCCGGCGGCAGGTCGTGCTAGTCGAGCGCGGCGAGGGCCGCTACGAGCCGCGACCGGTGAAACTGGGCGCGCGGGTGCCGGGTTGGGTACAGGTGCTCGACGGCCTGAAAGCCGGCGAGCGCGTCGTGACGCAAGCCACCTTCCTGATCGACGCCGAGAGCAACATCCGCACCGCCCTTGCAGCGTTCGGACATGGTGAAAACAAGGGAGACAGCAAATGATCGCCGGCCTGATCCGCTGGTCGGCGCGCAATGTCCTGCTGATCCTGATCGCCACGGCGGGGCTGGTTGGGGGCGGCCTGTTCGCGGTCGGGCGGCTGTCGCTCGACGCCATTCCCGACCTCTCCGACACCCAGGTCATCGTCTATACCGAGATGCCGGGCCAGGCACCGCAGGTCGTCGAGGATCAGGTGACCTATCCGCTGACCACCGCGATGCTGGCGGTGCCCAGGAGCCGGGCGGTGCGCGGCTTCTCGTTCTTCGGCGCGTCGTTCGTCTACGTCATCTTCGAGGACGGCACCGACATCTATTGGGCACGCAGCCGCGTCCTGGAATACCTGAACTCCGGCGCGCAGAAGCTGCCGGCCAATGTGAAGCCGACCCTGGGGCCAGACGCCACCGGCGTCGGCTGGGTCTACCAATACGTCGTGGTCGGTGCCAACCGCACCCTGGCCGAGCTGCGGTCGCTGCAGGACTGGTACATCCGCTTCGGTCTCGCCAAGGCACCCGGCGTCGCCGAGGTGGCGAGCGTCGGCGGCTTCGTGCGGCAGTACAACGTCGTGGTCGATCCGCTGAAGCTTCGCAGCTACGGCGTGCCCCTGTCGCGCGTCGTCGAGGCGATCCGGGCCTCCAACCGGGAGACCGGCGGCCGCGTGGTCGAGATGGCCGAGGCCGAGTTCATGGTGCGGGGCCGCGGCTACCTCACCGGGACCGCCGATCTCGAGCAGATCGTGCTCAAGGCCGACGGGTCGGTGCCAGTGCTGATGCGCGACGTGGCGCGTATCGAGCTGGGGCCCGACGAGCGACGGGGCCTCAGCGAACTCAACGGCGAGGGCGAGGCGGTAGGCGGCATCGCGCTGCAGCGCTTCGGCCAGAACGCACTCGACGTGATCGACGGCGTGAAGGCGAAGCTGCGCGAAATCGCCGGCGGCCTGCCCGAGGGCGTGCGGATCGAGGCGGTCTATGATCGCTCGGAGCTGATCCACCGCGCCATCGACACGCTGAAATCGACCCTGATCGAGGAATGCCTGGTCGTGGCCGCGGTGTGCATGATCTTCCTGCTGCACGTGCGCTCCGCCCTGGTCGCCATCGTCACCCTCCCGGTGGGCGTGCTGATGGCCTTCATCGCCATGCATTTTTTGGGCATCGGCTCCAACATCATGAGCCTGGGCGGGATCGCCATCGCGATCGGCGCCATGGTCGACGCCGCCATCGTCATGATCGAGAACGCCCACAAGCACCTGGAGCGGCTCAAGCCCGGTCAATCGCGCGCCGAAGCGATCATCGAGGCGGCGGTCGAGGTCGGGCCGGCGCTGTTCTTCAGCCTGCTGGTGATCACCGTGTCGTTCCTGCCGATCTTCGCCCTGGAGGAGCAGGAAGGCCGGCTGTTCAAGCCCCTGGCCTGGACCAAGAGCCTCGCGATGGCGGCCTCCGCGATGCTGTCGGTGACCCTGGTGCCGGCCCTGATGATGCTGTTCGTGCGCGGCCGCATCCTGCCCGAGCGGCGCAATCCGGTGAACCGGGCCTTGATCTGGCTCTACCGGCCGGCGATCCGTCTGGTGCTGCGTGCACGCGTGCTCACCGTGGGACTTGCCCTGGCGGCCCTTGCCGCCACCGCGTGGCCGGCGATGCGGCTCGGGGTCGAGTTCATGCCCAGCCTCGACGAGGGCACGCTGTTCTACATGCCGGTCACGCTGCCCGGCCTCTCGGTGACCAAGTCGGCCGAGCTGCTGCAGACCCAGAACAAGGTCCTGAAGTCGTTCCCCGAGGTCACCTCGGTGTTCGGCAAGGCGGGCCGCGCCGCCACGGCGACCGATCCCGCGCCACTCGAAATGTTCGAGACGGTGATCAACCTGAAGCCCAAGTCACAGTGGCGCGCCGGCATGACGGTGGACAAGTTGATCGCCGAGATGGACCGCGCGCTACAATTTCCCGGCGTCGCCAACGCCTGGACCATGCCGATCAAGGCGCGCATCGACATGCTGGCGACCGGCATTCGCACGCCGGTCGGGGTAAAACTGCTGGGCCGCGACTACGGCGAACTGGAAGTCGTGGCGCGCCAGGTCGAGGCGGCGATCCATGCCGTGCCCGGCACCACATCCGCCCACGCCGAGCGCGTGACCGGCGGCTACTTCCTCGACGTCGTGCCCGACCGCGGCAAGCTCGCGCAGTACGGCGTCATGATGGAGGAGGTGCAGCAGGCGGTGGCCAGCGCGCTGGGTGGCGAGACCGTGACGACGACCGTCGAGGGCCGCGAGCGTTACTCGGTGAACGTGCGCTATCCGCGAGACTTCCGGTCCGATCCGCGCGCCATCGCCGCCGACATCCTGGTGCCGACCCTGCGCGGCGGAATGCTGCCGCTCGGCCAGCTCGCCGATGTGCGCCTGACACAGGGCGCCACGACGATCCGTACCGAAAACGCCCAGCTCGCAGTCTATGTCTTCGTCGATTTCCGCGGCCGCGATCTCGCAGGCTACGTCGCCGATGCCCGCAAGGCCGTGCAGGAGAAGGTCGTGTTCCCGCCCGGCACCTATGCGGTGTGGAGCGGCCAATTCGAATATCTCGAACGCGCCGAGGCCAAGTTGAAACTGGTCGTGCCGGCGACCCTGCTGCTGATCTTCGTCCTGCTTTATCTCAACTTCGGCCGCATCGCCGAGACCATGATCGTGATGCTGTCGCTGCCCTTCTCCATGGTCGGCGGCCTGTGGCTGGTCTGGGCCATGGGCTTCAACATGAGCGTGGCCGTGACCGTGGGCTTCATCGCCCTGGCCGGCGTCGCGGCCGAAACCGGTGTGGTGATGCTGATCTATCTCGACCAGGCCCTGGCGGCGCGACGCGCGCTTTGCGCAACGGAGGCCCGCCCCTTCACGCGCGCCGACCTCCATGCGGCGATCATGGAGGGCGCGGTCGAGCGCGTGCGTCCCAAGATGATGACGGTGACGGCGATCACGGCCGGCCTGCTGCCCATCCTGTGGAACGAGGGCACCGGCTCGGAGGTGATGCAGCGCATCGCCGTGCCGATGATCGGCGGCATGGCGAGCTCGACCGTGCTCACCCTGCTGGTGATCCCGGCGATCTATGCCCTGGTGAAAGGCGGCTTTCGCCCACCGCCCGGTACAGCCGAGGCGCATGTCAGCCGTCGATCAGCCTGATAGGGTCCAATCCGGGGTAAAAGCGCCGCGGGGACCAAGATGGCGTTGGAATGGGCGATATCGCATCCGGATCAGCTGGTGATGGCGGCTGCCCGGGGAGACGTCAGCCCCGGGGAGATCGAGAACTATTTCCATGGTGTCGGCCTGGAAGGCGGCATCGGCTACGCCAAGATGTTCCTCATCGATTCGGCAAGCATGCTGAGCGACGAGAACATCAAGACGCTGGGCCGCGTCATCGAGCGCTACGCGCTCACCGGCAAGATCGGGCCGGTCGCGATCGTGGCGACGACGGACGAGGCTTTTCGTCAGGCCCAGGTGTTTGCATCGGCCGCGCGCGCCGAGCGTCCCCTGCGTGTTTTCCGCCAGCAACTCGAGGCCGCGCGCTGGCTCGTCCGCATGAAGCAGGGTGACCTGCCGGCCGACGAGGCATCCCCGGGCCCGACCGGCCGTCGTGGCGAATACCGGCACAGCTAGAATTCGAAGCCGGAACCTGAGCCCGGCCAGTCCGCGGAGATTGGCGTCACCTCCTCGATGTCTATTTCTCGTCGTCTTCGCGAGACTTCGGCTGATGCCGGCAGTCCGTCTCCAGACAGACGATTTGAACGACCCGTCCGCTTCCCTTGCAAGTCACCTCATAGGCGACCAGCGTTGCCGACAGGTTCGTCGGCGCAACGCGGGCCGGAACGCATGCCAGGCGATCCAGGGTGACTTGCAGTTCCCGGTCGCTGGCGTGCGCACCGTCCAGGGAGAAAAAGCCGGCCACAGACAGCAGGCCAAACACGATCGTTGTCTTCACGGCGCTTCGTCGAACCTCAATGTGCCTTGCCGATCTTCGTCACGGTGATCGCGCCATTGACGCGATCCACCTCGAACTCGATCTGGTCGCCGGCCTTGACTTTGTCGAGCATGGCCGGATCGGCGACGCGGAACACCATCGTCATGGAGTCCATGTCGAGGCTCTTGATCGGTCCGTGCTTGAGCGTGATCTTGCCGGCGGCCTTGTCGATCTTGATCACCTCGCCTTTGACGTGGTGAGCGTTCGCCAGGGCGGTACCGGCGAGAAGAAAGGTTGCGGCGGCGAGAGAAACCAGAGTCTTGAACATGTGAATCTCCTTTGGGGGATGAGGTGAACTACTCGACGATGAACTACTCGACGACGATCGTGCCGAACATGCCGGCCTGGCGATGGCCGGGGATGAGGCAGGAGAAGTCGAAGGTGCCGGCCTTGGTGAACTGCCAGACGATTTCGCCGGTGGTCTTGGGCTTCAGGCGCTTGGCGTTGGGGTCGTCGTGCTCCATGTCGGGGTTCTTCTCCATCTCCTTCATGTGCTTCAGATTCTCCTCGACCGTGGCGACGACGAACTCGTGATCGAGGACGCCGTTGTTGCGCAGCTGGAAGCGGATCTGCTCGCCCTTCTTCACTTTCAGGTTGTTCGGCAGAAACAGCATCTTGCCGTCGTCCTCGCGGAAGACGATCTGGACGATCCGCGCCGGCTTCTTCGGATCGCCGGGCTTGCCGTAGGCCGTGTCGTCGGCATGGCCGTGCCCTTCGCCGGGCTTGTGGCCGGGCGCCGCCACGGCAACGCCGGTGAAGAGTCCAAGGGCAACGAACGCCGCGATCAGATTTGTCAGTTTCATGTCTGCCTCCTGTGCTTACTTGTGTGAATCGTGCGACGGCTTGACGGCCCGTGGCATCGGCTGGACCCTGCTCGCCGGCGTGGGCGATGGGACGCGTGTGGTGGCGGGGGCCGGGCCCTTCCATTCGTAGGCGACGGTGCCGGGCGGATGCGTGTACCAGCCGGGATCCTTGTAATCGCCTGATGCCAGTCCCTCGCGGACCTTCAGGACCGTGAACATGCCGCCCATCTCGACCGCGCCGAACGGACCGAAGCCGGTCATCATCGGCAGGGTGTTGTCGGGGAGCGACATCTCCATCTCGCCCATGTCGGCCATGCCGGCGCTGCCCATCGGCATGTAGTCCGGCACCATGCGCTTCATCTGCTTGGCGAACGCTTTCTTGTCGACACCGATAAAGGTCCTGATGTCGTGGCCCATCGCGTTCATCGTGTGATGCGACTTGTGGCAATGCAGCGCCCAGTCGCCGGGATGGATCGCGTCGAACTCATAGGCGCGCATGCCGCCCACCGGGATGTCGATGGTGACTTCCGGCCAGCGCGCCTCCGGGCGCACCCAGCCGCCGTCGGTGCAGGTCACCTCGAAGTCGTAGCCGTGCATGTGGATCGGGTGGTTGGTCATGGTGAGATTGCCGACGCGCACGCGCACGCGATCGTTCTTCGCCACGACCAGATGATCGATGCCCGGAAACACGCGGCTGTTGAAGGTCCACATGTTGAAGGCGGTCATCTCCGCGACCTTGGGCACGTAGTTGCCGGGGTCGATGTCGTAGGCCGAGAGGAGGAAGACGAAGTCACGATCGACACGATGCAGCTTCGGGTCGCGCGGATGGACGACGAAGAAGCCCATCATGCCCATCGCCATCTGCACCATCTCATCGGCATGCGGGTGGTACATGAAGGTGCCGCTCTTCCTGAGCTCGAACTCGTAGACGAAGGTCTTGCCCGGCTTGATGTGCGGCTGGGTGAGGCCACCGACGCCGTCCATCCCGCAGGGCAGGATCTGGCCGTGCCAATGGATCGTCGTGTGCTCCGGCAGGCGGTTGGTGACGAAGATGCGGACCTTGTCGCCTTCGACCGCTTCGATGGTCGGCCCCGGGCTCTGGCCGTTGTAGCCCCACAGACGCGCCACCATGCCCGGCGCCATTTCGCGCTCGACCGGCTCGGCGACGAGATGGAACTCCTTCCAGTCGCCGTTCTGCCGCCACGGCAGGGTCCAGCCGTTCAGCGTCACGACCGGCTGATAGTCCGGTCCGCTCGTGGGATGGAGCGGCGGCTGCATGGTGTTCGCCGTCATCGTCGGCGCTTCGGGGATGGATTGCGCCTGGACGCGGCCGCTGACGGCGGCGCCGCCGAGGAGGGCGAGGCCAGAAGCGAGGCCAGTGGCCCCGACGAGGTCGCGTCTCGAGAGACTCATGTCGATCTCCTGTTGCTAGATGCCGAGGGGAAGGGTTTCGGGCGGGGGCGTCGTGTTGACGACGCCCGACGGCGGCACGGTGCCGCCGACGATCAGCGCCGCCTGGAGATCGGCGACCGCCAGGTGGTAGTCGCGCAACGCATCGAGGGACGCGACGTTGGCCGCGATGCGTTCGCGCTCCTCGATCAGGACCTCGAAGACATCGACCAGCATGCCGTTGTAGCGCAGCAGGACCTCGGCCGAGATCTGGCGGCGCAGCGGCACGATGCGGGTCTGGTAGTACCGGGCGATGTCGTAGGTCGCCCGGTAGGTCGTATAGGCGACGCGCGCCTCGGAGCGCGCATTGACCGAGCGCTCGGTCAATCGGTTGACCGCCCGCATGTAGATTTCCCGGGCGGTCACCGTTCTCGCCTCGCCGGTATCGAAGATCGGGATCACGATGCCGAGTTCGAGGCCGTAGCGGTTCTTCGACGACTGCTCGCCGGCGTCGTTGGTCTCGACCTCGTTGCGGTAGCCCAGGCCCAGCTCGAGGAAGGACAGGTAGCGCGTGGCGTTCACGAAACCGACCGACTTGGCCAGGGTGACGATCTCGTAGCGCAGGATGATGAGGTCGACGCGCCGCCGCATGGCCTCGACCTCGACATTCGCCAGCGCGTCCGCCGCCGCCGGCAGCGCCACAAGCCGCGGCGGCAACTTGTAATCGAGGTCCGTCCCCCATACGCCCAGCAGGCGATTGAGGGCCTCTCGCGTGCCGGAGACGCTCAGCCGCGCCTGGGCCACCTGGGCGCTCAAATCAGCATAGAAAACGGAAACGCGGGCCTGATCGAGCTTGTTGGCGGCGCCGGTTTCGCCGAGCTGCTTCATCATCCTGGCCGAGGCATCGGCGGTTTGCCGCGACTGTTCGAGCAGCGCCAGTCGCTGCTGGGCCGCGATGGCGCGGACATAGGCGCGCCGCACGTCGATGGTCAGGCTGAGCGTCGTGGCGACCGCCCGATAGCGCGCTTCCTCGAACTCGCGCTTGGCAATTTCCGTCCTTCTCGGCAGCGTGGCCAACGCCAGGAGGTTGCCGACGAGCTGGAAGCCGACTTCCGCGAAGCCGCCGGTGCCAAAGTTGCGTCCCACGGTGAGCGCGGGATTTGGCGGCAAGCTCGTCTGCACATACTCGGCTTCGGAGACGCCGAGATCGTTGTAGGCCGCCTGCAGGCCGCGATTGTTGAGCAGTGCGACCTGTACCGCCGACTCCTCGCTCAGGGGTTCGGCGAGAAGCGTCTGCACGCGTTCGCGGGCGCGTCGATGATCTTCAGGCGACGAGAGTTTCCCGGCATCCTTGCCGATCTCCTTTCGAACGCCGTCCGTGACCGGCGCCATGCCGCCGTCGTCGGTGAACTTGGCGCATCCGGCGGCCAACAGGCCCAGCAGAACGGTGAGGCCGACCTTGGAGGCCGCACTCATGGCGACCGCCCCGCGCCGGGCGCGACGCGGTCGTTCAGCTCGCGCCACGGCTTCAGCCCGACCGGCACATGCGCGGCGGTTCCGGCCATGACGGGTGTGTAGGGCATGGCCGCGGCGGGGGCCTGCGGGTCGCCGGGGTCGGGCGACGGGGTTTCGGGCAGCGGCGAGGCACTGCAGCCTGACAAGAAGATGCCAAGCACCATGAACAGGTTGAGTTTCATCTGGAACAATCCGGAATCGCGTAACGGTGATCGGGAACACGACGCACCCGCGCTGCACCACGTCACATGGCGGAGACGGGCCGAGGTTCCGCGTCAGTCGGATGTCCGAACGGCTGCGGCCTCACGGCGAGGCAGCGACCGGACACGCGCCTGAGGCGCGGACCGAACTAGGCGAGTTTCGGAGGACGTTCCATGCGGTCGCCCGAACGACCGTGCAGGATCTCGGAATTGCCGGGAAGACGCAGGCTTGGCCTATCGGGAACGGCCAAGGGACCTACGGGAAGCGTGGCGAGAGCGGCATGGCAGGCCATCGTGCAGCAGCCTGTAGCGTGATTGCCGTCACCTTGATCGTCGGAGCATGGGCCGCCGCCGGGCTTTGCGATGTGCGCCTGCTTCGACGAAACCACCGTCACGACGCCGCTCCGGTCGACAGAGCTTCGGTCGACGCCACTCCGGTCGATGGGGCTCGCCTCGTCATTCGACGCCACGACTGCGGAGGCGTGTCCGCCGCCGGAGCCGTGACCACCGTGCGCGGCGGCCGTCCCGACAGACAGCAAAAATCCCACCGCGGCGAGCGACAAGGCTCGCAGCAACCAGGAAATGGGATGGGCTCCACGCATGACCGGGAAAATGAGTTGCCTGCCCCCTCCTGTCAATCGAGAGGCGCCTGTCAATCGAGAGGCGCGATCACGTTGCTGCGACATGCTCTCACCGCCGACGACTGTCCAGCACTTCGAGCAACTCCTCGATCTTGGTCTTGCGGTCTTTTTCCGAGCCGCCGTGGAAAGCGTGCGCCACGCAATGCTGCAGATGGTCGTTCAGCGTCGCCTGCTCGACCTTGTCGAGGGCGGCACGAACGGCGCGGATCTGCGTCAGCACGTCGATGCAGTAGCGCTCTTCCTCGATCATGCGCGCCACGCCGCGCACCTGGCCTTCGATGCGGCCAAGGCGGGCGAGCTGGGATTTCTTGAGTTTCTCGTCCATGGCTTGAACTATACCCCCGTAGGGTATAAATGGCAAGCATGACCGATACGCATCAGCACGGCCCCCACTGCCATCACCACGAGCCCGAGGAACGCGCCGTCGACCCGGTGTGCGGCATGCAGGTGAAGATCGCAGGAGCGAAGAACACGACCGTGCACGACGGCCGGGCCCATTATTTCTGCAGTCCCAAGTGCCTGCAGAAGTTCACGGCCGAACCGGACCGCTACCTGAAGCCAGCCGAAGCGGCACCTGCACCGCCCGTCCCCGCGGGCACGATCTTCACCTGCCCGATGCATCCCGAGATCCGCCAGGTCGGGCCGGGAAGCTGCCCGATCTGCGGCATGGCGCTGGAGCCGGCCGAGATCTCGCTCGACCAGGGACCGAACGAAGAGCTTTTGGACATGACGCGGCGCCTGTGGATCGGCGGCGCGCTCACCGTGCCTGTCGTGGCGCTCGACATGGCCCATCATTTGGGTGGCGGCCATCTGTTCGACCTGCACGGACTGCTGCCGCATGGTTCGACCAACTGGCTGCTGCTGGCGCTGTCGACGCCGGTGGTGCTGTGGGCCGGCTGGCCGTTCTTCGTGCGCGGCTGGCAGTCGCTGCTCACGCGCAACCTCAACATGTTCACCCTGATCGCGCTCGGCACCGGCACGGCCTGGCTCTACAGCGTCGTGGCGACGGCAGCGCCCGGCCTGTTCCCGCTCTCGCTGCGCGGCGCCGACGGATCGATGCCGGTCTACTTCGAGCCGGCCGCCGTCATCGTGGTGCTGGTGCTGGTGGGCCAGGTGCTGGAACTGCGCGCCCGCGACGTCACCGGCGGCGCCATCAAGGCTTTGCTCGGGCTGGCACCGCGCGTGGCGTTGCGCGTCGGATCGGACGGCAGCGACTCGGAAGTGGCAATCGAAGCCATCGCCGTCGGCGAGCGGCTGCGCGTGCGGCCGGGCGAAAAGGTGCCGGTCGACGGCGTCGTCGTCGAGGGCCGGAGCGCGGTCGATGAATCGACCATCACCGGCGAGCCGATGCCGGTTACCAAGGAGGCCGGCGCGCGCGTGATCGGCGGCACCGTCAACCAGAGCGGCGCCTTCGTTATGCAGGCCGAGCGCGTCGGCGCCGACACGATGCTGGCACGCATCGTCAAACTGGTGTCCGAGGCACAGCGCAGCCGCGCGCCGATCCAGCGCCTGGCCGACGTGGTCGCGGGCTGGTTCGTGCCGGCGGTGATGCTGGTCGCTGTCGCAGCTTTCGCGGCCTGGATGATCTGGGGCCCCTCGCCCACCTTCACCCATGCCCTGCTGGCGGCGGTGTCGGTGCTGATCATCGCCTGCCCCTGCGCGCTGGGCCTCGCCACGCCGATGTCGATCATGGTCGGCGTCGGCCGCGGGGCTGCAGCCGGCATCCTGATCCGCAATGCCGATGCGCTCGAACGGCTGGAGAAGGTCGACACGCTGGTGGTCGACAAGACCGGCACGCTCACCCTGGGCAAGCCTAGTGTCACCGCCATCGAGAGCCTGGGCGACTTGCCGGCGGAAGAGATCCTGCGGCTGGCTGCCAGCCTGGAGCGCGGCAGCGAACATCCTCTGGGAGCTGCGATCATCACCGCCGCCAAGGAGCGCGATATTGCGCTGGCCGACGTCGGCGATTTCGACTCGCCGTCGGGCAAGGGCGTGACGGGCACGCTCGAAGGCAAGCATCTGCTGCTGGGCAACGCGGGTTTCCTGGGCGAGCGCGGCGTCTATGCCGATGCCGCCGAACGCAAGGCCGATGCGCTGCGTGAAAGCGGCGCCACCGTCGTGCTGTTCGCGGTCGACGGAAAAGTCGAGGGGCTGATCGCCATCAGCGACCGGATCAAGGAAACGACACAAGAAGCACTCGACGCGCTGCGCAAGGCCGGCATCCGCCTGGTCATGCTGACCGGCGACAACCGGCACACCGCGGCGGCCGTCGCCCGGAGCCTGGGCATCGACGAGGTCGAGGCCGAGGTGCTGCCCGAGGACAAGGCGCGGATCGTCCAGCGCCTGAAGGCCGAGGGACGGGTCGTCGCCATGGCGGGCGATGGCGTGAACGACGCGCCGGCGCTGGCTGCGGCCGACGTCGGCATCGCCATGGGCACCGGCACCGACGTCGCCATCGAAAGCGCCGGCGTCACCCTGGTGAAGGGCGATCTTTTGGGCATCGTGCGCGCGCGCCGGCTGTCGCAGGCGACGATGGGCAACATCCGCCAGAACCTGTTCTTCGCCTTCGTCTACAACGCGGCGGGGGTGCCGATCGCGGCCGGCCTGCTCTATCCGCTGTTCGGCCTTCTCCTGAGCCCGATCGTGGCCGCCGCGGCCATGGCGCTGAGCTCGGTCAGCGTGATCGCCAACGCGCTGCGACTGCGGCGGCTCCGGCTCTAAGAGGTATCCGCCTGCGACATTTCGGGACGGCCTTGTCGCTTTGCACTTGATCTGCAGTCGGCCGGGGCGGAAATTATCCGGACCATGCGTCTGATCGACCGCTCGCCCCGCGCCGCCAACGCCGTCTGGACCGTATCCCCCGGCGGCGAGCTGTTCGTTGCGTCGGTTGTGATCTGCATGATCCTGGCGTCGTTCGGCGACGCCGTCGATCCGGCCTGGATCGGCGAAGCCGGCCTCGAGGTCGCCCTGTTCGACCTCGGCGGCGAGTTCTCGGTGCTGGCGATGCGGCACTGGCATCTCCTGCAACTGCTGCTGGGCGGCGCCGCGCTGGCAGTCGGCATCACTGTCCTGCGCATCGGCGGCACCACCTTCTTCAAGGCGCTGCGCCCTGCCCCGTCCGGGGGCGTCGAGAAGGTTCCAATAAAGCTCTGACGACAGACTGAAACCGCCTGCGACTCATCGAGCCGACGGCTTGCGTTCATTTTTCGTTGGAGATCATCGTGGAGCTCGAGTTCTTTTCGGCCGCCTTTCTGTCGGCCCTGTTCACCATCATCCTGATCGACCTGGTGCTGGCGGGCGACAATGCCCTCATCATCGGCCTGGTCGCCCGCAACCTGCCCAAGGACACCCAGAACAGGGTCATCTTCTGGGGCACCTTCGGCGCCATCGCCATCCGCGCCGCGATGGCCATCCTCGTGGTCTACATCCTGGCCGTGCCCGGCTTCATGCTGGGCGGCGGCCTCGCCCTGGTCTGGATCGCGCGCAAGCTGCTCACACCCGACTCGGATACCGAGGCGAGCCATCTCGCCAAGGCGCCGGCCGCGACCTTCGCTGCCGCGGTGCGTACCATCGTGATCGCCGACGCGGTCATGGGCGTCGACAACGTGCTGGCGATCGGCGGCGCGGCCCACGGCAGCATCCTGCTGATCGTGCTGGGCCTCGCCATCAGCGTGCCGATCATCGTCTGGGGCAGCCAGCTCGTCATCAAGCTGGTCGACCGCTTTCCTTCGATCATCCTGCTGGGCGGTGCGGTGCTGGCCTGGACCGCCTACTCGATGATCGTGCGCGAACCGCTGCTGATGGCATGGTTCGAGGCCCATACCGCCACCAAGCTGATCCTGGCGATCCTGATCTTCTCGATCTCGCTCGGCCCCTGGTACAGCGAGCGGCTGTCGGAGAACATGAAGCCGCTGGTTGTCCTGCTGCCGGCGCTACTGGTGTGGATGCTGGGCTTCGAGGTCGCGGCCAGCGTCTGGAAGGTCCAGGTCGACTACCTGCTCGCCCGCGAGCAGGGCGAGTACATGCTCGAGGGCCTGCGCTGGCTGGGCTGGCTGCCGTTGGCGGCGGCGTTCCTGTGGCTGCGCGAGCAGGTCGTGAAGCGCAACGCACGCTCGGCACGCGCATAGAGGCGCGCGCATAAGGTAGAGGGACCTTACGGGAGCTTGCGGGAGACATCATTGCCGGCGTAACAGCGCGGCATGACCCGCAAGCTCCTGCCTGTTTTGCTACTGCTCTCCGCCGCCGCCTGCACGAGGAGCGGCGACACGGTCCCGGCGGCGACCGCCGCCCCGCCTGCAAGCCCCGCCAGGACCTATACCGCAAGCGAAGACAGGGACTATTGCGGCCAGCTCGCGGGCCTCTATCTCCGCTACGAGGGCAGCATCGGCGCCCGCGTCATGCCCGACGTCAACGTGAGTGCCGCGATCAACGAGTGCGCCAAGGGCAACTATGCCGCCGGCATCCCGACGCTCGAACGGGTTCTGCGCGACTCCGACTTCACCCTGCCGAAGCGGTCATGACACGCTGAGGCCGGTCCCGGCCATTGTGCTGTTTGGCTATTCCGCAGCGGCCTCGACGACCTCGCCGGTCGTGATCTTGTTCAGGTCGGCACCCCATAGTTTGCGCGTCGCCTTGAACCGCGACATCAGGAACTCGCCTGACTGGATGGGCGGGTACTGCGCCTCGGCATCGCCGACACCGAGATCGCGCGGATCGACGATGGTGCGAAAATTGGGATTGCAGAACAGCGGCATCGAGTAGCGCGACCTGTCCTGCAGATGCACGACGCGATGCACCGTCGCCTGGAAGCGCCCGTTGGTCCATCGCTTCATCAACTCGCCGATGTTGATCACGTAGCTGCCGCGGAGCGGCGTCGCCGAAATCCACTGGCCATCCTTGCCCATGACCTCGAGGCCGCCCAGGCTGTCCTGCCACAGGATGGTGACGATGCCGTGGTCGGTGTGCGGTCCCGAGGCCTGATCCGAGACGTGCAGGCCGGCGGCGCCGAGATAGTGGTTGATCACCATGTCGGCGACCGGCTTGGTGAAGTGGCTGGTGAAGAAATCGTCGGGCTTGCCGAGATAGATCGCGAAGCCCTCCAGGATCTTCATGCCGAGCTGGTAGGTGGCCATGTAGTAGGGCTCGACGGCCTCGCGGAAACCCGGCAGCTCCGGCCACAAGTTGGGGGCGTAGAATGGCGTGCCGGCCTTGACCTCGGGATCGTCGGCGGTCACCGGAAAGCCCAGATCGAAGCTGTCCTTGGCGTTGGTCTTGCCGTTGCGGTGGACGCTGTCCCAGATGTCGCGATAGCCACGGTTGTTGCTGTTGGCCTTGATCTTGAGCTTCTCGGCTTCGGGCAGGGCGAAGAACCTGTCGGCCTGGGCGACCGCGCGATCGATGGTCTCGACCGGTACGTTGTGGTTCACGGCATAGAAGAAACCGATGTCATCGCAGGCCGCGCCGAGCTTGGCGGCGACCGCTTTCCTGGCGGCCGGATCGCTCGAGTAGAGCCCGCCGATGTCGATCACCGGGATGCTGGCCGGCATCGCCTGGGTTTGTGCTGAAAGACCTGCTGCCATGACCGCCTCCAACGTCCCAGATACCTAGTTGAGCAACCTAGCTGAGAAGCCTATCCGCGCCGCTGCTCGCCGGCCGTGCGCCAGTCCAGCCGTTTTCCCAGCGCGTGTACGAACGAATATATCAGAAAAGACAGGGCCGTCGCGAGCAGGGCAACGGCATAGACCTTGTCGCCCCGGTAGTTCTGCATTGCATGATTGATGACGTAGCCGAGGCCGGTCGATGAGATCATCCACTCGGCGGCAATGGCCACGATGATCGATCCGCTGCCGGTGATCTCCTGGGCCGCCACGATGGAGGGCAGCGCATAGGGCAGCCGCACCCGGCTGAAGGTCTGCCACCAGCTGGCATTCAGGATGCGCATGCGGTCGAGCTGGACCTCGTCGGCCGCCCGCAACCCATGCATCGTGTTGATCAGGACCGGGAAGAAGCCGGCCAGTGCCACGATCGTGGTCTTGCTCAGGATCGAATCGCCGAAGGCCAGCATCAGGACGGAAATCAGGGCAATATAGGGCACGTTGCGCAGCGTGATGGCCGCCGGCATCAGCATGTGCCGCGTCGGCGGCAGCAGGTCGAACAGCACCGCAAGCCCGATGCCCGCCACGTTGGCCCACAGGAAACCGATCGCCGCCACCTGCAGGGTCGCCAGCAGGTGCCCGAAGATGAAGGCGCGCTCCTCCCACAATACCTCCAGCACGCGCTCGGGCAGCGGGATCACGAAGGCGGGCAGGCCCGAAAACCAGATCGCCAGGTACCAGAGCAGCAGCACCGAAACGACCGGCATCGCCATCCGCATCACCAGCCACAGCACGCGCCTGGCCCAGCGGACCGACGATGTCGTCCGGAGCCCGGTGCCCGTGACCTTGGCGCTTTGCTTCAGGGCGACGTCCGCCGGCATCAGGCGGCCGCCTGATGCATCAGCAGGCCGCGCACGTGGGCCGCGATGGCGACGAAGCGTGGATCCTGACGGAACGCGTGACTACGCGGCCGCGGTACCGGCACCGACACGACCTCGATCACGCGGCCGGGCGCCGGCGAGAACACCAGCAGCCGGTCGGCCAGCATGACCGCCTCATCGATGTGATGGGTGACGAACAGCACGGTCTTGGGCCGAACGCTGAGTTCGCGGTCGAACCACTCGCCGATTTCCTCGCGCTTCATCTCGTCGAGGGCGGCGAACGGCTCGTCCATCAGCAGCACGGAGGGATCGTGCGCCATGGCGCTGGCGATGTTGACCCGCTGCAGCATCCCGCCGGACAACTCACGCGCCCGCTTGTTCTCATGGCCGGCCAGGCCGAATTCGGCCAGCACCTTGGCCGGATCGAACCCGACGCGGCCGGCGATCTTCTGCGTGAATCGAACATCGTCGATGGCGCGCTTCCACGGCAGCACCGCCGGGCGCTGGGAGACGAGGCCGAGCAGGCGCTTGCGCCGCGCCTCGGCCGCCGAATCCTCGCCGATCCGGACCTCGCCGCTCGACGGATCCTGCAGGTCGGCGACGATGCGCAGCAACGTCGTCTTGCCGCATCCCGAAGGGCCGACCAGGGCAATGAACTCGCCGGCGGCGATCTCCAGATCGACCGGACGTAGCGCCCAGTTGTCGCCGAAGCGCCGCGAGACGTTTCGGATGGAGATCGGCGCGGCCATTACTTCTTGGGCAGGAAGGCGTCGGTCATGACCTCGGCCACCGGAATGGCGCGCGGGATCTGCTCACCGTCCTTGAGGAATTCCACCATCTGCTCCCAGGTCGCCGGGTTCATCCAGAGCAGGCCGTTCTTCCTGGTGTCGTCGCTCTGGAACAGCGGGTTCTGCAGCTTGAAGCGCCAGGCGAGTTTCTTGGCGTCCTCGATCTGGCCCGGGAACTTGGCGAGGATGTCGACCGATTCATCGGGATGATCGATCACGTACTGCATGCCGCGCTGCACCGCCTTGAGGTAGCGCCGCACCAGTTCCGGGTTCTTCTTCAGCATGTCGCCCGAGGTGAAGATCACGTCGGTGTAAGTCGGCACGCCCCACTCCGCGAGCCGAAGCGCCCGCCAGCTCTTGCCCTTGATCGTGGCCGGCGCGTCGGGTTTCGCCGCCTCGGTCTCGATCTGGAACGTCTGGTTGATCACCCACCCGGAAAAATAATCGATCTGTCCGGCCATCAGCGGCTCGACGGTCGCCTTGACGAAAGTGACCTTCACCTTCGAGAGATCGATGTTGTTCTTCTTGGCGAAGGCCTTGAAGACGAACTCCGTCTCGGCCTGCACGCCGACGTTCTTGCCTTCCATGTCCTTGGGCTTCGACGGCGGGGCATCGGCTTCGGTGATGCTGATGTAGGACGACGGCGCCTGCTGGAAGAGCGTGCCGATCGCCACGACGTCGACCGGATCGCGCGCCGCGCGCGCCGAGATGATCTGCATGCCCTGGGTGGCGAGGCCGAACTGCGCCTGGCCGACGGCGACGATGGGAATCGGTTTCTTGCCCGGGCCGCCATCGACCGTCTTGTGGTCGATCCCCTCGTCCTTGAAGAACCCCTTGGCTTCGGCGACCAGGATCGGCGCGTACTCGCCGATGCGCAGCCAGCCGAGCTGGGTGACGGCGGTCATCTGCTGGGCCTCGGCGGCGGAAGCAGCAAGTCCGGCGATGCCGGCCACGACGACGGCCAGACGGCTCATGATCTTCATGCCTGCGTTCCCCAAATCCCGAGTTCAAGTTCCGTGTTCAAGCCTCATATTGCCGGCAAATCTAGCATCGCCTGCGGTGCAAATGTCATGCCGGGGATGTCGAATATCCCGGCCGATCTAGCCGGGAACGATGAGCTCGGCCCCGGTCAGCCGGCGATAGGCCTCGAGATAGCGCTGGCTGGTGGCCTCGACCACTTCCGGCGGCAATTTGGGCGGCGGCGCCTCGCCGTTCCAGCGGCCGGCATGACGCTCGACGTCGAGCCAGTCGCGCAGCGGCTGCTTGTCGAAGCTGGGCTGTCCCCTGCCCTCGGCATAGCCGTCGAGCGGCCAGAAGCGCGAACTGTCCGGCGTCATCACCTCGTCGATCAGCAGGATCTCGCCCGACGCGGTGCGGCCGAACTCGAACTTGGTGTCGGCGATGATGATGCCGTGCTTCAGCGCGACATCTCGGCCGCGCGTATAGACGAGACGCGAGAGCCGCTCGAGCTCGGCCGTGACATCGGCGCCCAGCACCTTCTTCATCTCCGTGACGGTGATGTTCTCGTCGTGGCCACTCTCGGCCTTGGTCGCGGGGCTGAAGATCGGCGGATCGAGGCGGCCGCTTTCCCGGAGGCCTGCCGGCAGCGTCTCGCCGGCCAGCGTGCCGGTCTTGGCATATTCCCGCCACGCCGAGCCGGTGATGTAGCCGCGGATGACGCACTCGATCGGGAACACCGTGCCGCGCCGGCAGAGCATGGCGCGGCCGGCGATCGCGGCGCGGTGCGGCTTCAGCACCGGCACCGATGCCGCGATCTCGTCGGCATCGGCCGAGATCATGTGATGCTTCACCACATCGCCCAGCTGCCGGAACCACCAGGCGCTGACCTGCGTCAGCACCGCGCCCTTCTTCGGGATCGGCTCGGCCATCACCACGTCGTAGGCGCTGACCCGGTCGGTCGCCACCAGCAGCAGCCGGTCGGCATCGACGGCGTAGACATCGCGCACCTTGCCCCGCGCGATCCGCTCCAGGGGCAGATCGCTGGTCGTCATCAACATCATGCTATTTCTCGTTGTTCATCTCGTGAAAGACTTCCTTGGCGATCAGCAGCGCCTCGCGCACCGACGGCAGGCCGGTGTAGCCGCAGAGATGCATCAATGCCTCGCTCAGTTCGTCCTCGGTCCAGCCCTGGTTGCGCGCCATGCGCAGGTGGATCGCCAGTTCCGGCCAGCGCGCCTGGGACGTGTCGGAGATGACGCAGATCAGGGCCCGCGTCTTCATGTCGAGGCCGGGCCGCGACCACAGCATGCCGAACACCGCCTCGCGGGAGTAGTCACCGAACTTCTTCATGATCGGGTCGTCGTAGACGGTCTTGTTCATCTTGTCGGCGTAGGCCTCGCCCATCAGCGTGCGGCGGATCTCGGTGCCCTTCTTGTAGTTCTCGCTCTCAGCCATTCTTCCCTCCCGTTTGCAATCAGACCTGCAGCGTCCCGGAATTCGCGTGTAGGATCAATCGTTCACACCGGCGTTCACACGGGAAAAGGCGAGGCTTTGCCGGCATGACGGGCAGCAATTCCGCAAATGCACCGGTCGGCCGGATGCGCACAGCGACACTCACCCTGGCGGCACTCGGCATCGTCTTCGGCGATATCGGCACCAGCCCGCTCTATACCGTCCAGACCTGCTTCAGCGACTATACCGGCCTCAAGCCCACGCCCGAGAACGTGCTCGGCATGCTGTCGCTGATCACCTGGGCGCTGATCATCGTCGTCACCCTGAAGTACGTCGTGGTGGTGATGCGGGCCGGCAACAACGGCGAGGGCGGCGTGCTGGCGCTGATGGCGCTGGTCTCGCAGGAGCCGGGCATCTCCGACAGGCGGCGGCGGGTCTACATGATGCTGGGCATTGCGGGCGCCGCGCTGTTCTACGGCGACTGCCTGCTGACGCCGGCGATCTCGGTGCTGAGCGCGGTCGAGGGCCTCAACGTCGCCACGACAGCCTTTGCCGACCTGGTCGTGCCGATCTCGATCGGCCTGATCGTGGGGCTGTTCACCGTGCAGCACTTCGGCACCGGCGGCGTCGGCCGCTGGTTCGGGCCGATCATGCTGCTGTGGTTCCTGACCCTGTTCGCGCTCGGCATCGTCCATGTCATCCATCATCCGAAAGTGCTGGCCGCACTCTCGCCCCTGCATGCATTCGAGTTCGCCATGCACCACAAGGTCGTGGCCTTCGTGTCTATGGGCGCGGTGACGCTGGCCTTCACCGGCGCCGAGGCGCTCTACGCCGACATGGGCCACTTCGGCCGCCTGCCGATCCGCATCGCCTGGCTGGCGCTGGTGTTTCCCGCGTTGCTCGTCAACTACTACGGCCAGGGCGCGCTCCTGCTGGACGATCCCGCCGCACTCGCCAATCCGTTCTTCCGGCTGGCGCCCGGCTGGGCGCTCTATCCGCTGGTGGTGCTGGCGACGGCCGCGACCGTCATCGCCTCGCAGGCCACCATCTCCGGCGCCTTCTCCATGGCCCAGCAGGCAGCGCTCCTCGGCCTCAGCCCGCGTGTGCGCATCCAGCACACGTCGGCCAGCGAATACGGCCAGATCTACGTGCCGTCGGTGAACTGGCTGCAGATGATCGGCGTCGTGGCGCTCATCCTGGGCTTCAACTCATCCGCGAGCCTCGCCTCGGCCTATGGCATCGCCGTCACCGGCACGATGCTGGTGACCAGCGTGCTGGTCCTGGGCCTGGCGGTGCGGACCTGGAAATGGGGTTGGCCGGCCTCGATCCTGGTCTTCGGCTGCTTCCTCGCGGTCGACGTCACGCTGTTCTCCTCCAACATGCTGAAGTTCGTCCACGGCGGCTGGGTGCCGCTGGCCATCGCGGCGGTGATCTTCATCTGCATGTGGACATGGCTGCAGGGCCGCCTCGCCGTCTCCCTGCGCGAGAAGGAAAAAGCCGTCCCGCTCGACGCGCTGCTGGCCGGCTTCAATATTGGCGGCTGGCATCGGGCCACCGGCACGGCGGTCTATTTCACCGCCTTCGCCGACAACGCCTCGAACTGCCTCAGGCGAAACCTCACGCACAACGAGGCATTTCACGAGCATGTCGTGCTGCTCACCGTCCAGACAGTGGACAAGCCCTTCGTGGCGCCCGAGGCGCATCGCGAGATGGCCGACCTCGGCAACGGCATCCACCGCGTGCTGCTGCGCTACGGCTTCATGGAGAAGCCCGACGTGGCGCACGCCATGGCAGGCCTTGCCGGCAGCGGCATTCCGGTCGACCTCGAACACACGACCTATTTCATCGGCCGCAACACCATCGTCGGCAGCGAGCATCCGCTGATGCCGCGCTGGCAGCAGAAGCTGTTCCTGATGCTGGCCCGATTTGCCACCAGCCCCGGCGACTTCTTCGGCCTGCCGGCCAACCGCGTGGTCGAACTGGGCGGCCGGCTCGAGATTTGATCGGCCTGCTCCCTTTCCTATCTTGCGCGGCCAATATGGCTCCAAGCCATTGATTTTCGAGAGCTATTCCCCGTGGGCGTGAGTCGCCAAGTGTCGAATTTCATGACTCCTGCCCTCTCCTCGGCTCGCGGCACAATTTAGCTCGATCGAACGATGGATAGAACAGACAGGAAAGATAGGACAATATAGGAAATTGTCAAGGGCGTCGACCACCGTCGTGCCTACCATTCCCCGCAGCCGAACCTGAGCAGGTTGCCGTGCGGATCGTGGATGTAGAATTCCTTCATGTTCCACGGCCGCACCTCGAAGGGTGACAGACGCGGCACGCGATTCTGCGTGAACTCGTGGAAAAGCGCCGTCACCTGACCGCCGCGGATATAGCAGGAGGTATTCTCGGGAAACTGACGCTGGTCGGTCTTCCAGAAATGCAGCTCGATGTCGCCGCGCTTGACGATGAGATAGTGAGGCTCTTCGTAGCCGACGGAGAAGCCGAGCTGCCAGACGTAGAAATCACGCGTCTCGGCAATGTCGAGCGACGCCAGCACTGGAATGCCGCGCGCGGGATCGGGTGTCACGCGTCGAAGCCCGTGAGCGCCACGGCGTCGCCCTTCGCCGGCTGGATGCCCGACGACAGGAAGTGGGCGAGCCGGGCGAAGATACGGCCCGCTTCGGCGCAACCGACATCCTGCGCCACGGCTTCGGCGGCGATGTTGAGGAGCGCATTGCCGGCAAGATCCCGGCACTGCAACGGCAAGGCCTCGACCGCGTCCGTGATCAGACGCATGGCAAGATGCAGGTCGTCGATACGACCAGGGGTGCGGGGCATCATGGTCAGTTGAGCCGCGCGCCGGCCGTGCCCGCCGCAGGTGCCAGCCGCAGGCCCGCGGTCGAGAGCGCAACGGCGAACGCTTTTAGCCGGATCGCGGCAACCCGCGAGGCGGTCGGCGCCATCATCAGGTCGAGCGAGGCCAGCATCGGCCCGTCGAGGTCGCCTTGCGCCAGGCCGCAGAGGGCGACCAGCGTCGCCTCGTCACGGCTCACCTTCGAGCAGGTCGGCAGGTGAATCTCCATGGCGCGCCTGGCGCCGAACAGAAACGCGTCCATGGCAATGGCGAAGTCGGGCAGCGCTTCCAGAAGGCCCGCCATCTGGAAGCCGCGGTGGAGCGTCGAGCCCTCCGCCGGCAAGGCCCTGTCCTGCTGCCACTGACGCAGCGCCCAGAGCACGAAGCGCTCGCCGATCGGCAGATTGCACGCGCAACCGGCCCTGCCACAGCCTGGCTTGGGAGATGCCTGGAGAGCACTAAGTCTCTGTTCCGGCGAGCTTTCCATGACCTCTCCAAGGGTTAGTAAAGCGTTGACAGTGACTCACATTTTATGCAATTGAGAGTCAGTCGCAACTCAATTATTTCGGGGGAGGTGAGAAGCGTATGAACCAGCCACCGCGCGTTGCGCGGGCGAGTGATGTGGAAGCTGAAAGACCGGATTCCGGCTCGCCGAGTGTCGACAGCGTCACGCTGATGGGCGGACGGCGCGAATTGATCATCCGGCACGGCGCCGACGCCTACCGCCTAAGAGTCACCGCTTCCAACAAGTTGATTCTCACCAAGTAAATCGAGACCCCGGGGAGCCATCCCTCTCCGGTCAAACTGCCCAGCCAGCCGGCCCGTTCGGGCCATTGCCAGCCAGGCGTCCTTTTCCGCCTTTGGGGGACCTGGCCAATGAAAACCCGCTCACTTCTCTATGCGCTACTGGCGACCACGACGATCGGAGGCATCACGACGATGCCGGCATTTGCGCAGACGCCGCCTGCTTCGACACCGCCCGCCTCGACACCGCCCGCCTCGACACCGGACCCGTACGCGACGCCCATTGGCGTTCCCACGCAGCTCGACGCCGTGACGACGGCGGCGACGCGCAACAGGCGACCGCTCGACGAGGTCCCGGCCACCGTCTCGGTGATCACGACCGAGGACATCGAGCGCGAGAACATGCAGGACGTCCGCGACCTCGTGCGCAACGAACCCGGCGTCACGGTCGGCAACAATCCCAATCGCGCCGGCTTCCAGAACTTCGTGATCCGCGGCATCGGCGGCAACCGCGTGCTGGTCATCGTCGATGGCATGCGCGTGCCCGATTTCCCGGAATCCAACCTGGGCGCCGGCACCTACACCCGCGAGCAGCCCGACCTCGAGGACATCAAGCGCGTGGAAATCATCCGCGGCCCTGCATCGGCCCTCTACGGTTCGGACGCGATCGGCGGCGTGGTGGCCTACACCACCAAGGATCCGGGCGACTACGTCAGGGAAGGCGAGAACGTCTACGGCAGTGTCAAGGGTGCCTACAGCGGCGCCAACCAGATGTTCGCCGAGACCTTCACCGGCGCGGTGAAGGCCGACAAGCTCGAGTTCCTCGGCATCTACACGCGCCGCGACGGCCAGCAGTTCACCCCGGCGCAGTCCTCGCTCGGGCCCAACCCGACGACCTGGTTCAACAACGACTTCCTGGCCAAGATCGTGGTCAGGCTGACCGAGGTCGACACCATCCGCATCACGGGCGGCTACACCCAGGGCCAGCAGACCACCCAAGGGCTGTCGGGCGTCGGCGTCTTCCCGAGCCTGTTCACGCGCATCTACGACGAATGGGGCAAGGACTACACCAACACCTACCGGCTGAGCGGCCAATATGAGCGCACGGCGCCGATCGGCTTCGTCGATCGCCTCAGCCTCCTCGTCTACTACAACAACGTCAACACGCAGGCCGATACCTATACGCTGCGCGGCGCGACGCTCGGCACCATCCCGACCAACGCCCGAGTAACGACAGGGCTCTTCAACCAGTCGGTCTCCGGCGCCGAACTGCAGATGAACACCGACGCGACGTTCTTCGGGTTGCGCAATTTCCTGACGTATGGCCTGAGCTTCACCTATACGGACACGACCCGCCCGCGCAACCGCGCGCAGATCACCCTGGCGACCGGTGCCACGACCCAGGTGGTCGGCGGCGAAACCTATCCCAACAAGAACTTCCCCGACACCACCACCGTCCAGGGCGGCGCCTACATCCAGGACGAAATCACCGCGTACGACGGGAAGCTCGTCGTCACGCCGGCGGTGCGGCTCGACTACTACAGCCTCACGCCGAATCCGGACAAATATTTCTGGAATTCCACCGGTGCCTCGCTCGGCATCGTCCCGAGCGCCAGCACCTACGTCTCGGCGTCGCCGAAGCTCGGCGTCCTCTATCATTTCAGTGAGAGGTACTCGAGCTACTTCCAGTATGCGACCGGCTTCCGCGCGCCGCCCTACGATAATGCCAACTTCGGCTTCACCAACACGGCGTCGTTCTACCAGATCCTGCCCAACGCCAACCTGCAGCCGGAGACGGCGAACAGCTTCGAAGTCGGCTTTCGCGGCAAGTATCCCACCGGGTCGAGCTGGCAGCTCACCGGCTTCTACAATCTCTACAACAACTTCATCGAAACGGTGGTCGTCGGCATGGTCGGGCCGGTCACCCAGTACCAGTACGTCAACCTGACCAACGTCACGATCTGGGGCGTCGAAGCGCGCGGCGAGTACCGCTTCACGCCGGAATGGGCGGTCCTCGGCTGGACGGCGTTCGCCCAGGGCAAGGACCAGCGGACCGGCCTGCCGGTGGATTCGGTCGCCCCGTGGGCCTCGCAGGCGCGCATTCGCTACGGCGGTGAAACCGGCGTCAACGCCCAGATCATCGGCACCATGGTCGCGCAGCACAACATGGTGAGCAACCCGACCTACTTCCAGACGCCGGCCTACTTCAACATCGATGCCACCGTCGGCTACACCTTCGGCAATCACATCAAGTTCAACGCCGGTGTCTTCAACGTCACCAATGCGAAGTACTGGAACTCGGCGGACGTGATCGGCATTCAGACCACGAACCGTCAGCTCGACCTCTACGCCCAGCCCGCGCGCTACTTCGGCGCCAACCTCACGGCAAAATGGTAGTCCCGGCGGCCCTCTCTGTCGGCCGACTGCCGGCGCCATCGGCACGCGCACCCCGCGTGCCGATGGTGTTGTCGCTGACGCTGCACGGGCTCGCCGTCCTTCCACTCTTCCTGATCGCCGGAACCCTGGGCAGCACGTCCCAGGAGCCTGCCCTCATCGTCGAATTCTCCGTTGCCGCACCGACCGTGGGGCCGAACGCCGAACCTGACGGCACAACCGCCGACCTGCCGTCGCCGCCGGAGCCGTCGCTTCCCACGCCCGTGGAAATGGCGGCGCAGCCGACGGAGCCACAACGGCCGACCGAAGCAACGCCGCCGCCCGAAGCGGTCGCCCAGATTGCCATCGATCTTCCCCCGCCCGAGGAAGCGCCGCCCCTCGAATTGATCGCGGAGACCGCCGTCGAACTCCCTCCGCCTGAGGCTCCCCCGCCGGTCAAAGTGACGGAGCTGAAGCCGGTCGAACCGCCCAAGCCGAAACCGGCAGCGCCGAAGCCCGCAGCGCCGCGCCCGGCCGCGAAGCCTGCCGCTGCGCAGGCAGTGGTCACGCCCGACACGGGCAATGCGGCCGTCACCCAGCAAGCCACTGCCGCTCCCGCAGAAACTGCGGTGTTCGTGGGTAGGGCACGTTATCGCACAACACCCAAGCCGCCAGTCTATCCGTCAAGCGCGAGAGAACTCGGCCAGCAGGGTGAAGTGGTGATCCGAGTGCGTCTGGACCTTGACGGGTCGGCAGCCGAAATCAAGCTATGGCGCAGCAGCGGCTTCGAGGCGCTCGATCGTTCGGCGCTCGCCGCGGTCCGCGGTTGGTCCTTCCACCCGGAGACGCGCGGTGGCCATCCAGTCCCGGCCTGGGTCGAATTTCCGGTTCGTTTTAATCTGCACTGACAAGGAGACTCTCATGCTTTCAACATCGAACGGCGATCTTGCCGCCCGCTGGACACAGTTGCGCGACGAACGTCCGACACTGCGTATTCGCGATGCCGCCACAACGCTGGGCGTCAGCGAAGCCGAGCTGGTGGCGCTGGGCGTCGGCCGGACGGCAACGCCACTCACGGCGGACTGGCGCGCAATTCTCAATGAACTGCCGTCCGCCGGCCGGGTCATGTGCCTGACCCGCAACGACCATTGCGTCCACGAGCGCCACGGCCGCTTCGAGGATGTCTCGGTGAGTGGCCCGCACGGCCTGGTGCTCGGCCCCGACATCGACCTCCGCCTGTTTCTGTCCAACTGGACCTACGGCTTCGCCGTCCGCGAACCGTTGAAGCAGGGCGAACGGCTCAGCCTGCAGTTCTTCGACGCCTCGGGCGAAGCCGTGCACAAGATCTACGCCACCGACGAGACCGACCGGACGGCCTTCGACGCGCTGGTCGTCCGCAACCGCGCCAAGGCGCCGGCCGAAATGGTCATCGCACCGGCCAAGCCTGACGCCACCGACCGCCCTGATTCCGAGATCGACCTGGAAGGGCTGCGCACCGCCTGGCGCGCGATGAAGGATACGCACGAATTCTTCGGCATGCTGGCCAAGTTCAAGGTCGGTCGTGTGCAGGCGCTGCGCCTGGTCGGCCAGGAACTCGCCCGCGAGCTGCCGGCACGCGCATTGCGCTCGGCGATGGAGGCCGCTGCGGCCGACGAAACGCCGATCATGATCTTTGTCGGCAACCGCGGCTGCATCCAGATCCACACCGGCCCGGTCAAGCGGCTGGTCGAGACGCACGGCTGGTTCAACGTGCTCGATCCGACCTTCAACCTGCATCTGCGCGACGAGGGCGTGGCGCGTGTGTTCTCCGTCCGCAAGCCGACAGAGGACGGCATCGTCACCTCGATCGAAGCCTTCGACGATCGCGACCGCAACATCCTTCTGATGTTCGGCGCGCGCAAACCCGGCAAGCCCGAACTCGAGCAATGGCGCGCGCTGGTGGCCCGGACCGAGAAACAGGCAGCTTCCTGATGAAGCGACGCCTTGTCTTCACGATCGGCTTGGGCGCCGCGGCCGTAGCGTCCCTGCCGGCCGGGGCGCAGACGCCGCCCCGAGTCGTATCGGTCGGCAGCGCTCTCACCGAGATCGTCTATGCGTTGGGTGCCGAGGGCCAGTTGGTCGGTGTCGACACCACCAGCCTGTACCCCGAAGCCGCAAAGGCTCTACCGCAGGTCGGCTACATGCGGGCGCTGTCGGCGGAGGGCGTACTGTCGCTGAAGCCCACACTGGTGATCGCCACGACCGCGGCGGGGCCGGCCACAACGCTCGACCAGTTGCGCGCGACCGGTGTCGAGGTCCTCGTCCTGCCCGATCACTACGACTACGACAGCGTGATCGCCAAGATCGCCGCGGTCGGGCGCGTGACGGGCAAGGAGGCAGAGGCCGCGGCGATGATCGCACGCGGACGCGCCGACATGGTCGAACTGGCGAAGCGGCTCGCTGCGGCAACCGGCAAGCCGCGTGTGCTGTTCCTGCTGTCGATGGGCGGTGGCGCGCCGCAGGCCGCGGGCCGCGACACGGCCGCCGACGGCATCATTCGCCTCGCCGGCGGCACCAACGCGATCGACAGCTACGCCGGCTACCGGCCGCTCACGCCCGAGGCGGTCCTCGCCTCGCGTGCCGACTTCGTACTGGTCACGCGTCAGACAGTGCAGGCCATGGGCGGCATCGAGGCCGTCCTCAACCAGCCGTCGCTGCGCCAGACACCGGCCGGGCGGGCCGGCAAGGTGCTGCAGTTCGACACGCTGCTGCTGTTGGGCTTCGGCCCACGTACACCGCAAGCGGCCCAGGAACTGGCAATGGCACTCCATCCCAATCTCGCGCGCGCACCGTGATGGCGTTGACGTCGCAGCGGACACTGCCGCTTTTTGCTCTCGCGGCGGCGGTAAGCGTGGCGAGCGCGCTCTGCATCGGCGCGTTCCCGGTCAGTTTCGACCAGCTCCTGTCGGCCGTCGGACTGTCGAGCACGCCGCTCGACGACACGACGGCCGCGGTGCTCTACGCCATCCGCGCACCGCGCGTGATTGCAGCCTTTGCTGTCGGCGCGGCGCTCGCCGCCGGAGGTGCTGCGATGCAGAGCCTGTTCCGCAATCCGCTCGCCGACCCCGGCCTGCTCGGCGTCTCGAGCGGCGCGGCACTGGCGGCGGTGTCGGTGATCGTGCTGGGCGAAAAGGTGTTCCACATCGTGCCGCCGGGCCTGCGGCCGTGGTGCCTGCCGGTGGCGGCGTTCCTCGGCGGCCTCGCGGCGACGGTCGTCGTCTATCGCATCGCCGCGCGCGAAGGCGTCACCTTGGTCGGCACGCTTCTGCTGGCCGGCATCGCCATCAATGCCGTGGCCTCGGCCGGCATCGGCATGCTGGTGTTCGTGGCAGACGAACAGCAGTTGCGCACTTTGATCTTCTGGACGATGGGCGGCTTCGGCGCCGTGACGTGGGTGGCCATCGCGCCTGCCCTCGTCGTACTAGCCATCAGCATTCCGACGCTGTTGCCCGTCGCGCATCTGCTCGACGCTCTGGCGCTGGGCGAGCGCGAGGCCGGCCACGTCGGCGTCGACGTCGAACGACTGAAGCGTCGCCTGGTCGCTCAGGTGGCCCTCGCGGTCGGCGCGGGCGTGGCGATCTCGGGCATCGTGGGCTTCGTCGGCCTGATCGCGCCGCACATCGTGCGTCTGCTGCTGGGGCCCGCGCACCGCACCCTGCTCCCGGCCGCCGCCCTGTTCGGCGGTGCCTTCCTGGTTCTGGCCGACGCGCTTGCTCGCACCATGGTGACACCGGCCGAACTGCCGATCGGCATCCTGACCGCGTTGGTCGGTGGGCCGTTCTTCCTCTGGCTGCTCGCCGGCCGGGCCGCACGGGGGGGCATGTGAGCGCCCTGCAAGCCATCGGGGTCGAGGTCCGGGTCCGCGACAAGGTTCTGGTGCAAGACATCTCGCTCGACGTCATCCCGGGCGAGTTCCTTGCCATCATCGGCCCCAACGGCGCCGGCAAGAGCACGCTGCTGGGGGCCCTGTCCGGCGACCGGACTCTCGCTGCCGGCCAGGTCCTGCTTGCCGGCCGGCCACTGGCGCACTGGAAGAAGGCAGAGCTCGCGCATCGGCGTGCCGTGCTGCCCCAGCACTCGACGGTGGCCTTCGACTTCACCGGCCGCCAGATCGCCGAACTGGGCATGCTCTCGCATCGCGGCCGTTTGTCCGATCGCGAGATCGGCGCTCTCGCCGAACAAGCCCTGACGGAGACCGAGGCGTTGGCCTTCGCCGACCGGCCCTATGCCGTCCTGTCCGGCGGCGAACGCCAGCGGGTCCAGCTCGCCCGCGTCCTGGCGCAGTGCGACGCCGATCCGCAACGCCTGCCTTTCCTGCTGCTCGACGAGCCGATCACCGGCCTCGACCTCGCCCACCAGCATGCCGCCCTGGCCAGCGCGCGCCGCCGGACCGACCGGGGCCTGGGCGTTCTGGCCGTCCTGCACGACCTCAATATGGCGGCACGCTACGCCGACCGGGTCGCCATCATCGAGGACGGCCGGATGACGGCGCTGGGCCCCACCCGGCAAACCCTCGATCCCGACCGGCTGTCGGCCGTTTTCGCCACGCCCATCGTGCGATTCGAAGCAGCCGGGGCCATGGCCTTCCTGAGTCCGGGCGGAAACATCTCGCCGCGGACATAAACCCGCCGGAATCCACGCCTGTTATGCTGCCGTAGGCAACAACCAGCGGCATCGAATGGGCGAACGCCCCAACCTGATCCTGACCACGCGCCTGGGCGTACGACCGCTCGGCGTGCGAGGCGATCCGCTGCACGCCGTGGCTGGCCAACTGCTGTCCGTGATCCGCCGCCGTCTGGGCGACGGACCCGCCGACCTGCTGGCCGACCCGCAGATGCGGGAATCGGACGACGGCATCGACTGGTACGCCGCGCGCACCGGCGAGGTGCGTCGTCTCTCCGAGCTGGGCGAAAGTGAACGCGCCCAGGCATTGCAGACGGTCGAGACTCATCTCGCCGCCATCCGCGCGCTGGGCGCGCAACTGCAAACGCCCGACGCGAGCGAGGAAGCGCGTCTGATCGGCCGCTCGCTCGAACTCGCGACAGCCCGCCCGTCTGACGACTTCATCTATGTCGTCGATGGTCAGCCGGTCATCGTCGCCTGGGGCTACGAAGCCGACGCCGCCCAGAGCCTGCAGACCTTCGCTTCGCCGCCCGCGCTCCAGGCGGCACGGCCGGTCGCCACCTTCGCCAGCGTCCCCATGGTCGCCTTGCCGGCACGTGTCGGCTGGTCGCGCTGGCTGAGCGCGTTGCTGTTCGGCCTCCTTCTCCTGTTGCTGCTGCTGATCGCCTCGTGGCTGCTGCGCGCCTGCATCCCGGTCGATCCGACGCTGAACGTCGCGACGATCGAAACACCGGCACCACCCGCGCCCGAAGCGCCGCCCGATCCGACGCCTCTCTTGAAGGCATCGCTCGACGAAGCGCAGGGCGACGACAAGCGGCTCAAAGCCGAACTCGCGGCGCTCCAGACCGACCTCAAGACCAAGCTGGATCAATGCAAGCCGATCGAGCTGCCCAAGCCGCCACCGCCCGCGCCGCCACCGCCGCAGGTGGCTGCCAAGCCTGCGCCGGCGCCCGCACCGCCCCCGCCGCCGGCAGCGCCACCCGTCAACCGGCCGCCCCCCGGCCAGTTGCCCTGCAACTGGGCGGGCGATTCCGGCGGCGAGGGCATTACGCGCAACAAACATTTCTTGGGCGACAAGCCTGGTTTTGTGGCGATCAACTACAACCTGTTTGTTCGGCCCGACGATATTAAGGTGATCTATCGTGGCCAGGTGCTCAACGGCACCGGCGGGCCGCGCAGCGGCCGCGGCGGGTTTGGCTTCGACTGGAAGCCGGTCGCCGGGGATTATTCGGTCGATGTCGTCGTAACAGGTGAACAGATGGGCACGCGATGGAACTACGCCATGACGTGTCCGCGCTGAGGAACAGAAATGGCCGCAGGTCCGCTTCTTATAAGTGAACCGCTCCAGCGCTACCGCGCGCTGGGACTGGCGGGCGATCCCGTATGGCGTGCCGCCGGCCAGTTGCGCGCCGCCATCGCCGCGCGGCTGTCGCGCGAGCATGCCGATCTGCTGGCGATTCCCGAAGTCGATCCCACGGGACGTCGCATCGACTGGTATGCGCCGTTCGACGGCGAGAGCCGCCGTCTCGGCGACATCGACGCCGCCGAACGCGCGCAAGTGCTCGACAAGGTGCAGCGCCTGCACGGCGACCTCGCACGTATGGCCGACACGATGGAAGCGCCGGAGCGCTCGAGTGCCGAGCGAAACTTCGCCCGCCTGCTGCGCCATGCGCTCACCGCGCCCGGCGAGGAGACGCTCTACGTCGTCGACGGCAAGCCGGTCATGACCTTCTGGGGCTTCACCGCCGACGCCAGTCTGCCCGGCGCCTTTCTTGTGCGCCCGCCTGTGCCGATGCCCGCCGCTGCGCGGCCGGAAGCCATCATGGCTTCGGCGCCTGCCCTCGCGGTCGCGACATCCCGGACGACCTGGTGGCAGTGGCTGCTGCTGGCGCTGCTCCTTCTGCTGATGCTGGCGCTGCTCGCCTGGCTGGTGCGGCCCTATCTGCCGCGCCTCGAACCCTATCTCGAAGCCGAAGCCCGCGAACGTGCCCTCAACCTGGCCGTTCGCCACCCACAACAGTTGCAGCAGACGCGTTCCGACACGCTGCAGCAGGACAACGAGAACCTGCGCCTCGAGCTGGCGCGACTGACAGACGAACTCTCGCGGCGCGGCGGCGATTGTGCGGCAGGTATCATCGGTCCGGGTGGCGTGATCGTGGGCGCTGTTCCCGGCGCACCGATCGAGCGCGGCGCGGCACCGGAACCAGCGCCGGGTCCGGGCGTTGGTGTTGCGGACAAGACTGACAACAAGGGCGACGCGAAAGGTCCAGACGACAAGACTCCGGATGACAAGGCCAAGGACAAGACCGCCGGCGTGCAGAACGATCCGAAGAACGACCCGAAGAAGGATGACCCCAAACCGATGGTCGTACCGCCGGAGGCCAAGCAGAAGCAGGAGCTCGCCTTCCTAAAGGGCGACTGGCGCTCGCGCACCGGATTGGCCACGGCGAGCGGCGAGAACGACCTGCGCCCGAGCTATACGCTCGACGACAAGGGCAAGGGCAAGGTGAGCTTCGTGCAGAAGAATGGTGCCACCTGCGAGGCCCCGGCCGAAGCGCGCTGGGACAATGGCAAACTGGTGATCGAGGAGAAGACAAATCCCAAGTGCACCGACGGCAAGACCTACGCGCGCAACACGGTCAATTGCGAGGTCGACGCTGCTGGCGTGGCCCAGTGCAAGGGCAGCCAGCCCGGCGATCAGCGCAGCTATCAGGTGCAGATCGGCCGTTGAGTCCCTACACTGGACCTATAGCCGAAAAAGCATGACATGAGCGACCTTGCCCGCCTGCCGAGCTACCCCAGCCCGACGACTCTGATCGCCCGATCCGGCATTCAGTTCCTCGATTTCGGCTTCGACCCGGTGCGCCTCAAGGTGCGCGAATGGGGCTTCCATGATGCGGCCGCCAGCAAGGAAGTCGACGATCTGGTGCAGCTCGATTTCGACGAAGGCCGCGGCCAGTACGAGGTGATCGAGGCAGGGCGGCGCCGCGCCGCCGAGCCCAACCTCGTGGTGACGGCCAAGGATGCGCTAGCGCCCTTTCTCGACAAGTGGGTGCCGGTCCCGTTCCTGCAGGTGCGGCCCAACAGCCAGTTCCGCGAAGGTCCGGCCGATTGGGCCCGCGTGCGCGTGGTCGATCTCGAAGCCCGCTACGGCGCGGGCTATCGCGATGAACAAGGCAACCGCTACCGCGCCGTTCTCGCGTTCGACACCGGCCTGATCGCCGAAGCCGAGGGCCGCGCCTATCTCGCCCCCTCGCCCAAGGACGTGACCTCGGGCGCATTGTTCGCCCTGGCGCCGCAGCAGCGCGCCAATCACTGGCTGCTGCGCCAGAGCTGGATGAGCCAGTGGCTGGAGGAGCTGTTCCGCGAACTTCATCCGCGCGCGACGCTCGAGGAGGTCGAGGCCGACATCAAGCAGAAGCCGCAGGAAGCGACGGCGCGCTACCTCGCCTTCCTGGGCCTGCTGGCAGCCGCGGCGCATTTCCCGCCGATCAAGCTGGTGGGCGACGCCGAGCGGCCGGGCCGTGGCGCGATCGAGGTCGACCTCGTGCTCGATGTCGGCAACTCGCGCACCTGCGGTCTGCTGATCGAGGCGTCGGGAGACCTCGGCGTCAACCTGAACGATTCCTACGAGCTCGCACTGCGCGACCTCTCGCATCCCGAGAGCGTGCATACCAAGCCGTTCGAATCGCGCGTCGAGTTCGCCCAGGCCTGGTTCGGCAAGAACCACCTCTCCCGCCTGGGTGGCCGCGCCGACGCCTTCGTCTGGCCGACCATGACGCGCGTTGGCCCCGAGGCAACACGGCTCGCCGCGCGCCGCCGCGGCACCGAGGGCAACACCGGCATGTCGAGTCCCAAGCGCTATCTGTGGGACGAGGAGCCGCAGACCCGCGAATGGCGCTTCAATGTCGCCTATGCCCAGGATCAGACGGCGATGCCGGCGGCCGCCGGGCCGATGGCGCAGCTCGTCAACCAGAAGGGCGAGCCGCTGCATCTGGTCGACGCCGATGCCGATTCGGCCGATCACCTGCCGGTGTTCGAGCCGCTCTATTCGCGCTCGTCGGTGATGACCTTCGTGCTCTCCGAGGTGCTGCTGCAGGCCCTCACCCTGATGAACTCGCCGCAGCAGCGCGGCCGTCGCGCCCATGCCGAGACACCACGCCGCCTGCGCCGCATCGTGCTCACGCTGCCGACCGGCATGCCGCTGGCCGAACGATTGATATTCCGCAAGCGCGCCGAGGCCGCGCGCGACCTCGTCTGGATGATGATGGGCTGGAAGCTCGACGATCCGGCAGCGCCGGCGCCGCGCGTGCTGACCGACTGGGACGAGGCGAGCTGCACCCAGCTCGTCTATCTCTACACCGAGGTCGCGCGCAATTTCGGCGGCGACGCGCGACGCTTCTTCCAGATCGCGCGCAAGCCGCGCGGCCGGCCGGCCGAGGACGTGCTCAGCATCGCCAGCATCGATGTCGGTGGCGGCACGACCGACCTCATCATCAAGTCCGACCGCCTCGAAGGCGCCGGCACCTCGGTGACGCTGTTGCCGGAGCAGAAGTTCCGCGAGGGCTTCAATGTGGCGGGCGACGATATCCTGCTGCGCGTCGTGCAGGGCCACGTGCTGCCGCCGATCGAGGCGGCGCTGCGCGCGTCGGGTATCGCCAATCCCGCCGACCTCATGGCCGAGCTGGTGGGCGGCGATCGCGGCGGCGAGGACGTGATCCATCGCAACCTGCGCCAGCAGTTCGCGCTGCAGATCGCCCATCCGGTGGCGCTGGAGTTCCTGCGCGCCGCCGAAACCTACGATCCCACTTCGGGTGTCGTCGCGGCCGAGCCAAGATCCTATGACTCGTTCTTCCCGGAAGGCGCCAAGCCATCGACCGAGGTCGTGACCTTCGTCAACGACGCGGCACGCAAGCGCGGCGCCAAGGACTTCGACCTCAAGGCCGTGGTCTTCCCGGTGGATCTGCCGAACCTCGACAAGACCGTGCGGGCCGAGATGGCGCGCGTGCTGGCGCCGCTCGCCGAGATCGTGCACGCCTACGATTGCGACATCCTGCTGCTCTCCGGCCGGCCGTCGCGCCTGCCCGGCATCCGCTCCCTGGTCATGGAGCTGCTGCCGCTGCCGCCGGAGCGGGTGATCTCGCTGCACGAATATCGCGTCGGGGCCTGGTATCCGTTCCGCGACGCCCGCCTCAGGGTCGAGGATCCCAAGACCACCGTGGCGGTGGGCGCTATGATCGCGGCACTCGCGCAATCGCAGCTCCCCGACTTCTCGTTCCGCTCCGACCTGCTGAAGTCCAAGAGCATCGCCAAGTTCATCGGCAAGCTCGACGGCGGCGGACGGCTGCAGAAGGAAGACCTGGTCTATCGCGATGTCGATCTCGACAATCGCGACTACGAACTGCCGGAAATCGGCTTCGAGTTCCGCGGACCCATGTGGCTGGGCGCCCGCCAACTCGACCTCGCGCGCTGGCCGGCAGCACGGCTCTATGCGCTCGAATTCGCCAAGCCGGAATATGCCGAGCGCCACGCCCGCGAGACGCCGTTCAACATCGCGCTCGCCCGGGTAAAACCCAAGGACAAGGATTCGGGCGACGTCGAGCGCTTCCGGCTGCGCCAGATCACCAACCGCGACGGCCGCGCCGTGGCGCTCGATCGCCTGACGCTCCGCCTGCAGACATTGCCGCGCCGTGAGGGCTACTGGCTCGACACGGGCATGCTGAAGACCGGGTAGGGAAATGGACACCGTCGATCTCAAGCTGGCCCAGGACTGTGAGTCGCTGGCCGTCGCCGCGGGTGAAGGCGTCAACTGGCTGAAGACGGCCGCCGCGCAATCGCCGACCGTGGCCCAGCAGGCGCCGTCGCTGATCAGCGAGCTGCAGAAGGTCCGCAACCAGAGCCGCAAGCTGGCGCGCGCCGCCCGCCGGCGCATGTGCGTCGGCGTGTTTGGCCCGAGCCAGGCCGGCAAGTCCTACCTGGTCTCGATCCTGGCCAGCCGCGACGGCCGGCCGCTGCAGGCGCGCTTCGCCGACAAGACCTACGACTTCCTGCGGGAGATCAACCCGCCGGGCAATCGCGAGTCGACCGGCCTGGTCACGCGCTTCGGACTGGGGCTGAGCGACGGCGCGCCCGACTTTCCGGTGCGCGTGCGGCTGCTCACGCAGACCGATATCGTAAAAATCCTGGGCAATTCGTTCCTGCTCGACTTCGACCACCAGAAGGCCGAGTTCGAGGGGCCCGATGGCGCCGCGATCCGCAAGCGCCTGGCCGAGCTTCGCGCCAAGGCGGAGCCGACGCCGATCGGCGATCTCGACTCCGACGACGTGCTCGACCTCATCGAGTATTTCGACACCTTCTTCGCCGGCGTCACGGCCGAGCTGCGCACCGATTACTGGCGCGAGGCGATCGAGCTTGCGCCGCGCCTGTCGGGACACGACCGCGCCCGGCTGTGGTCGGTGCTGTGGTACGATTTCCAGCCCTTCACCGATCTCTACCTCACGCTCTATGACGGCCTGCAGAAGCTCGGCCACGCGCCCGAGGCCCTGCTCGGCATGGACGCACTGATCCCGCGCGAAAAGAGCATCGTCGACGTGCTCACGCTCGATCGCCTGGGCGCCGATTCCGACGACCCGCTGCTGGTGCGGCCCAAGCAGGCCGACGGCCGCAACCCGCCCGATGCCAAGCTGCCGCGCTCGCTGGTCTGCGCGCTCACCGCCGAACTCAACGTCGCCATCGACGAGAAGCCGTGGGACTTCTTTGACCATACCGACCTGCTCGACTTCCCCGGCGCGCGCTCGCGGCTGAAACTCGCCAACCTCGACGACGTCGCCAAGACCAAGGGCGTGGCCGAGGGCGCCAACCCGCTGCGCGAGTTGCTGCTGCGCGGCAAGGTCGCCTACCTGTTCCAGCGCTACTCCGCCGAGCGTGAACTCAGCGCCATCCTGCTCTGCATCCCCGACGGCAACCAGGAAGTCCGCGACCTCTCCGACATGATGACGGCGTGGATCGACCAGACCATCGGCGCCACGCCGGCCGACCGCGCCAAGCAGAAGAACGCGCTGTTCCTGGTGCTGACCAAGATGGACCGCGAGTTCGAGCAGAAGGCCGGCGAGACCGAGGAGTCGCGCCGCCTGCGCTGGAGCGCGCGGCTCAACAATTCGCTGGTCAACAATTTCCGCGGCGAGTGGCCGGCCAACTGGAACGGCAAGCCCTTCGACAACAGTTTCTGGCTGCGCAATCCGACCGTCATCGACGAGCGGCTGATGGACTACAGCGACGGCCGCGAGGCCGGTATCGCCCAGGACTTTGCCCTGCGCGCCGTCGAGTTGCGCAAGCACTTCGTGGAGAACCCCGAAGTCAGGCGCCACTTCGCCGATCCCGCCCGCGCCTGGGACGAGGCCTTCCGCGCCAACGACGGCGGCGTCGCCTATCTGGTGAAGAGCCTGACCCCGGTCTGCGACCCCGCGATCAAGCGCGCCCAGGTACGCGGCCAGCTCGACATCCAGGTCCGCCGCCTGGTCGACCGTCTCGCCGGCTTCCACAGCGCCTCCGACGGCGACGCCCGCGCCAAGAAGCGCGATCTCGTGCACACCGTGCTGCGCGGCCTCGCGACCTGCATCCAGCAGCAGCTTTTCGGCGAGCTGGTGAGTGCACTGCAGATCGCCGACACCGCGTTGCGCGACATCTATTTCCGCATCGCCACCGCGCGGCCCTCCGACGAACAGGCCGCCGCCAACGGCAAGGCGAATGGCCGGGGCAGTAGCAAGTCCGGCGGCGCCGTGGCGCAGTCGACCGGCGCCGCCGTCGACCTCGGTGCCATCTTCGCCGATGTCTTCGGCGACGATGCCGGCCACAGCGCGCCGCCGCCCTCGGGCGTGCTGGAAGACCGTGCCGAGCGCTTCGCCCGCGAAGCCGCCGAATACTGGCTCGAGAACATGCGCCGCATCGGCGCCGACGAGAAGGCGCTGTCGCACTTCGGCGTCGACCGCCAGCATCTCGGCTGGCTGATAGATGAGCTGGTGGTGGGTGCGCATCGCCTGAAGGTCATCGACCAGCTCTCGGGCGAAGTCCGCGCCCTGGAGAACGCCGCCAACGCCAAGTGGGAGGAGATCGCCGAGCGCCAGGTGCGCACGGCCGCCTCGGCGCTGAACGGCTACATCAGCGCGCTGGGCTTCGACCGCCTGCCGCTCGAGCAGCGTCCCGGCCTGCCCCCCAATGCGCCGACCCGCCGCGTGTTCGAGAATCCGACCATGACGATCGACGGCATTCCGCGGCTGAGCGAGGATCCGGCGCCGATCTACGCCGACTACTGCAAGGACTGGATGCGCGCCTTCCTGCAGCTCGCCATGGACAACGTGGGCTATGAGGGCGGCCGCGAGATCACGGCGGAACAGAACGACCGGCTGGGCGCCATCCTGCGCGCCGTGCCCGCCTGAGCGGCTCCATGCCGGTCCGCGCGTCCGTCGTTGCCCTTCCCGAGCCGGGTCATGCCGTCCTGCGCGTGAGCGAGCTCGACGCCGCGCCCGAAGGCCTGGCGCTTTCGATCCAGCGCCAGCAGGGACCGGACGTCCATCTCGCCGACGACGGCTGGCGGCGCACCGAGGCCTGGCTCATCCCGGCCGAGGTCGGGCGCAAGGGCGATGTCCTGGAATTCCATCTCGGCCCGGAAATCTGCGACCGGCTAGCCGGCATCGCCACCATCCGGCTGCGCGTAAAGGAGCCCGACATCGGCGTGGTGGGCACGACCGTGGTCGCCTGGCCCACGATGCTGACCTCGGGTGCGGCGGGTTCGAGCGGTACCTACGACGACACGGTGCGGCTGAAGCGGATGCAGCAGCAGGCTGCGCCGATCGAGGAGTCTGAGCCCGAGCCGCTGCCGCCGCCGTTCGAGCCGCCCAAGCCCGTCCCGGAACTGCGCGCCGCGCGTGAGCCCACGCCCGTGCCGCCGCGCTCAGGCTTCCCCAACTGGGCCATCGCCCTCATCCTGCTCCTGATCGTCGGAGGTGCGGGTTACGGCTACTACTATTACTTCGAGCGGCATCCGCAGGACGTCGTGGCGACCGCGCCGCCGGCTCCGTCCCCCACGCCCATACTCACGCCTACCCCCACGCCCATCTCGAAGCCGCCGCCGAAATCTGTCCGCGACACCGTCGCCGACTATCTCGCCACCAAGCCCACGCCGGAGGCGATGCTGGCCAAGGGCCGCGACGCGCTGAAGGCGGGTGACACGGCCACGGCCTTCCTGGTGTTCCGCCGTGCCGCCGAAACCGGCAACCCGGCGGCCCAGCTCGAACTTGGCACCTTCTACGATCCGCTGACCCAGCCCGCCCGCGGCGGCTTCGCGCCCGAGGGCGCCCGTGCCGCCGACTGGTACGAGCGCGCGGCGCTGGCGGGCGTGCCCGAGGCGCAGCGCAAGCTCGGCCTCCTGCTGGCCAAGGGCGGCGCCGGCCTCCCCGCCGATCCCGCCAAGGCCAAGACCTGGCTGCAGCAGGCCGCCGCCCAGAACGACGCCGACGCCAAGAAGGCGCTGGACGCGCTGCCCAAATGAGCCCTGGCCAAATGAGACGGGCCGGCTTGCTGCTGCTGGCGGCGCTCCTCGCCGGGCCGGCGTATGGCCAGACCAAGCCTGCCCCGACGCCAAGCACGCTCGCCTGCGGTGTCCTGAAGGCGGAGACTTTTAAGACCGCCGCGACCTCGAGCTGGACGATCTCCGGCCCCGCGGGAAAGACCACCGAAACCGGCACGCTGAAGAGCGGCCCGCGCTTCGAGTGCCTGGACGGCGCCATCCTGGTCGTGGAGTTCACCTCGACGGCGGGACACTCGTTCTTCGACGCCTACTTCGCCGACGGCACCAACATCGGCTACGGCCGCCAGCAGATCGACCGTCGCGGCGGCCGCTTCGTCCTGCCCATCCAGGCCAGGGCCCGCATCGCCCAGCCGCTCAGGACGGCGTTCGACTATCACTGCCGTCTCGATATGCCGGCCGATCCCATCCCGCCCGCTGCCCGCGCGGACTGCCTCTTCTAGAAGACGAGCAGCGGCACACAGAGTGTGCCGCAAAACGGCGCCAGCTGTGCCGCAGCGTGTGCCACTCCCTCGTAATTTGTTCGGCCGTTCAACGTCTTGCCAACACCCCGCGGTACAGCACCAAGGCGCTTCGGGCACACCTCCGAATCGCGGAGTTGTACCGCTGCGAACACGGGGTCGATGAGGCCAGTGACCGCATGGCATCGTCCTTTGGCCCGGGACGAGGGTTCGGGCTCGGCGGGGTGTCTACCCGCTCTTGCGCCAACCACCAGGAGCGGTCCTCCGGCGGTCGGCTCGTTGTTGCATCCCGCGGATGCGGTCGGAGAGCGGGACGCCACCGGCCCACGAAAAAGGCCGCTCCGGGCAAGTGAACCGGGCGGCCCGCGCTTTGCGCACGTCGTGGCAATGTATCAAAAAGATAGCCTGAAGCCTGCTGAACCTGCAAATCGGACGTTGCAAATCTGCCTTGCACATTCCATCGGGCTGCATGCAGTGCATGCAAATGCCACCGACTCAGGCCTAGGCGAACAGGAAGTCCGCGTCGGAGAGGCTCGCCGTCTGCACGCCGATCAGCGTGATCGAACTGGTCGTGCCGCCGCTGGTATAGAACAGCGTCGTCGAGTTGTAGCCCAGGCCGCCGGGATCCCACTCGGACGTCGTGAAGTCCGAGAACGAGTCGATGCCCGCGACCCCCGTAAAATCCAGCTTCTCGCCGTTGGCGTCGAAGGAATGGATCGTGTCGGAGCCCCAGATGGCGGCGGTGTAGATATAGCGGTCGTCACCCGCCTCGCCGATCAGCGTGTCGTTGCCCGCGTTGCCGGTCAGGAAGTCGTTGCCGGCGCCGCCGGCGATGTAGTCGTCGCCCGAGCCGCCCCTCAGCTTGTCGTTGCCACCCCAGCCGTAGAGGAAGGTGTTCACGGTGTTGCCGGCGCCGTTGAAATTGTCGTTGCCCAGCACCGAGCCCTGCACCCATTCGATCGAGGCCGTCGTGAGGTTGAGCGCCAGGCCTGCGTCGGACCAGACGAACAGCGAATCGAAGCCTGTGCCGCCATTGATCTGGCTGTCGCCACCCAGCTCGATCAGCGAATCGTCGCCGTCCTGGCCCAGCAGGATATCGGCGCCGCCGTTGCCCAGCAGGAGGTCGGCACCGTCGCCACCGGCCAGCGTATCGGTGCCGTCACCGCCGTCGAGGTAATCGCCGAAGGCGGAGCCGGTGATCGTGTCGTTGCCGCCCATGCCGTAAATGTAAACAGCGCCGGTCTGGCTCGCGGCGTTGAAATTGTCCGCTCCGGCATTGCCCTGCACCCATTCGATCGACGCCGCGCCCATGTCCAGCGTCACCGCCGCACCGGTCTGCACGAAGGCGGAATCGAAACCCGCGCCGCCATTGATGCCGGTGTCGGCGCCGTCGATCCGCAGATAGTCGGCGTCATCGCCGCCGGACAGCTGGTCGGCGCCAAGGCCGCCGATCAGCACATCACTGCCCGTGCCGCCTGTCAGGATGTCGACGCCATCGCCGCCGTCGAGCGTGTCGTTGCCGCTCCCACCGTCGACCGTGTCGTCGCGGTCGGTCGCGAAGGGCTGGCCGGGCACGGTCTCGATCAGCGAGATCACGTCGTCACCGTTCGTTCCCACGATGCTGACGCCCGGAACGGAAATGCCCTGCTCGATATCGACCTCGGCATTGCCGAGGACCCAGCGGTCGAACGTTCCGTCGGCATTGGTGAACGATCCGGCCTTGGTCCAGTTCAACTCGGCGAGCTGCACCT
>CAMDOT010000003.1 GCA_945903635.1 Rhizobium sp. Q54
CCTCCAGGCCCGCTCATAGCGGCGCGCGCCCAGCAAAGATCAAGAGCTTGAGCGGGCCTGGAGGCCCGCGGTCCGAATGAGCTAAGCGGCGAGTCTTGCGGCGATGCGGTCGATGGATTCCAGGCCGTCGATCGGGCCGAGAGCGGCCAGGGTGAGTTCCCCTTTCAGCAGGCGACGCGCGACGCGGCGCACGGCGTCCTGGTCGACGGCTTCGATGCGGGCCACGATCTCGGCATAGGGGATCGTCCGCCCATGCACGATCAGGTGGCGGGCCGCCTGCTCGCAGCGCGCCCCGCTCGACTCGAGCGCCATCAGCGTGCCGGCCTTGATCTGGTTGCGCGCGCGGATCAGTTCCTGCTCGTTCAGCGTGTCGGCGACGCCCACGAATTCCTCGCACACCGCCGGCACCAGCTCGGCGAGATCGTCCTCGCCAGTACCGGCATAGATGCCGAACAGGCCACCGTCGGCATAGGCGGTGTTGAAGCAGTGAATGCCGTAGACTAGGCCCCGCTCCTCGCGGATGCGCTGGAACAGGCGCGAGGACATGCCGCCGCCGAACAGCGTCGAATAGATGGCGAGCGCGAAGTAGTCGGGGTCGCGATAGCCGATGCCCTCGCAACCCAGCACGAGGTGGGCCTGCTCGAGCACGCGGGTCTCGCGGCCGTCGCCGCCGACATAGCGCAGCGGTGTCGGCGCGATGGCGTTGGCTGGCGTCCGCGGCACCGAGCCGAAATACTTCTCGGCGAGATCGACGATCTGGTCGTGCTCGACCCGGCCCGCCGCCGACAGGACCATGTTGGAGGCGGTGTAGTGGCGGGCCAGATAGGCGAAGAGATCGTCGCGGCCGATCGCCTCGACAGATTCGGCCGTGCCCAGCACCGGCCGGCCGAGCGGCTGGCCGGGCAATGCGGTCTCCTGGAACTGGTCGAAGATCAGGTCGTCCGGCGTGTCGAGCGCTTGGCCGATCTCCTGCAGGATGACCCCGCGCTCGCGCTGCAGCTCATCCGGATCGAACACCGAATTGCGCAGGATGTCGGAGATCATTTCGACGCCGAGCGCCACGTCCTCCTTGAGGACCGAGGCGTGGTAGGCGGTCATCTCGCGGCCGGTATAGGCATTGAGGCTGCCGCCGACGTTCTCGATCTCCTCGGCGATGGCGCGGGCACTGCGTGTCCGGGTGCCCTTGAAGGCCATGTGCTCGAGCATGTGCGCCATGCCGTTCAGCTCGGCGCTCTCATGTCGCGTGCCGCAGGCGACCCAGATTCCGAGCGACGCCGACTCGACCTCCGGCATGGCGTCGACGGCGATGCGCAGGCCGTTGCCGAGGGTGGTGACCTTGACGTCGCTCATGACCGCACCTTGGCGCGGGCGGGGGTCTGTGACGTTGCGCGGCGTTCGTCGATCATCGCCTTGAGTGCCTCCACATCGTTGGGTAGCCCGTCGAGACGCTCGGCGCGATCCATGAGATCGCCCAGCCTCGCCGGCAGCTTCGGCCGCTCGCCGGTTGCCTTTTCGACGGCGTCCGGAAACTTGGCGGGATGCGCGGTGGCCAGGACCACCATCGGAATCGAGGCGTCGCGGCGGTGCTGCTGCGCCACGGCATAGCCCACCGCGGTGTGCGGATCGATGGTCTCGCCGAAGCGGCGGCGGCAATCGGCGATGGCCGCCAGGGTGGCGGGCTCGTCGACGCGGCCGGCGTCGAAGAGCTGGCGCACGCCCGCGAGGGCATTGGCGCCGACTTTTAGCGTGCCGGTGCTGCGAAAGGCGGTCATGGCATCGGCCAGGGTCACGCCGTTGCGGTCGTAGAGGTCGAACAGCAGGCGCTCGAAATTGCTCGACACCTGGATGTCCATGCTGGGGCTATAGGTCGGCACGACCTCCGACATGGTCATGACGCCCGTCTCGAAGAAGCGGGCCAGGATGTCGTTGCTGTTGGCGCCGACCACGAAGTGCGAGATCGGCAGGCCCATCTGCTTCGCCGCATATCCGGCATACACGTTGCCGAAGTTGCCGCTGGGCACGGTGAAGGCCACCGGGCGCTCGGGCGCGCCGAGCTTCAGGGCGGCCCAGAAGTAGTAGACGATCTGCGCCATCACGCGGGCGAAGTTGATCGAGTTCACAGCGGTCAGCGCATGGCGGTCGCGGAAGGCGAGATCGTTGAAGCAGGCCTTGGCGAGATCCTGGCAGTCGTCGAACGTGCCCTGGATGGCGATGTTGTGCACGTTGGGCGCCAGCACCGTGGTCATCTGCCGGCGCTGGACCTCGCTCACCCGGCCATGCGGGAAGAGCATGAAGATGTCGATCGTCTTGCGATCGCGCACCGCCTCGATGGCGGCCGAGCCGGTGTCGCCCGAGGTGGCGCCGACGATGGTGGCGTGCCGGTTCCGGGCGGTGAGCGTGTGGTCGAGCATGCGACCCAGCAGCTGCAGCGCCACGTCCTTGAAAGCGAGCGTCGGGCCGTGGAACAGCTCCATCAGGTGCAGCCCTGAATCTCCGAGCGGCTTCACCGGCGCCACATCGGGTGTCTCGAACGAGGCGTAGGCCTCGGCGATCAGGCGGCGGAAGGTCGCCTCGTCGAAGGTGTCGCCAACGAAGGGCCGCATGATGCGGAAGGCGAGCTCGGTGTAGCCCAGGCCTTTCAGCCCGGCGATCTCCGCCTTGGAAAAGTGCGGCCATTCGGCCGGCAGATAGAGGCCGCCGTCGCGGGCGAGACCCGCGAGCATGATGTCCTCGAAGCCGAGCGGCGCGGGTTCCCCCTGCGAGCCGTGGCGGGTGCTGATGTAGCGCAAAATGAAGCTCCGGTTACGCGACCGTCACGCCAGGTGGGTTAGGCCACCTGGCGGCAGGCCTCGTGGTCCTTGCGGACACGCTTGGTGGAGGCTGGATACTTGGCCAGCATCTTCTCGGGGCGGGTCGGGCGCTTGACCAGATCGCCGCCGCAGTTCGGGCAATGGCCGCCCAGACGAGTTCGTGCGCAGTCCGTGCAGAATGTGCACTCGAAAGTGCAGATCAAGGCATCGGACGCGCCGTTGGGCAGGTCCTTGTCGCAGCATTCGCAATTGGGGCGCAGGTCGAGCATGGCTCTCTCTTACGCCGAGAGGTAGCGGCTTTCCAGATGCGCCTTGAAGGCCGCGACGCCCAGGCCCGAGCCGGTGGCGACGGCCAGGATCTCGTCGGTCCCGGCAATCGAGCCCTTGCTGTGAACGTTGGCCCGCAGCCAGCCCAGCAAGGGGGCGAAATCGCCCTTTCCGATGGCCTCCAGCAGGCCCGGCACGGCTTGGCGGGCAGCGGCGAAGAGCTGCGCCGCCGCGAGCGCTCCCATCGTATAGGTCGGAAAATAGCCCCAGCCGCCATCCGGCCAATGGATGTCTTGCAGGCAACCCAGCGCATCGTCGGGCGGCACCACGCCCAGCAATTCACGCATGCCGTCGTTCCAGGCGCCCGGCAGGTCGGCCAACGCCAGATCGCCCGCCAGCATCGCGCGCTCGAGCCGGTAGCGCAGCATGACATGCAGCGGATAGGTCACCTCGTCGGCGTCGACCCGGATGAAGCCCGGCGCCACGCGCGTGTAGAGGCGATGGATGTTGGCTTCCGTCCAGGCCGGTCCACTCTTGCCGAAGGCCGCGCGCATGCGAGGGGCGGCGAAGTCGATGAAGGACCGGCCGCGGCAGGCCTGCATCTCCATCAGCAGCGACTGGCTCTCGTGCAGCACCATGCCGCGCGCGTTGCCGACCGGCTGCCGGCGCCACTCGCGCGGCAGGCCGGCTTCGTAGAGGCCGTGCCCGGTCTCGTGCAGCACGCCCATCAGGGAACGGGCGAAATCGGCCTCGTCGTAGCGCGTGGTGATGCGCACATCGTCGGCGGTGCCGCCGGTGAAGGGATGGGCGGAGACGTCGAGCCGTCCGTGATGAAAATCGAAGCCGATGATGCGGATCATCTCCTCGCCAAGCTTGCGCTGGGCGTCGACCGGGAACGGCCCGTCGAGGTCGAGCGGCGCTGGGGCACTGCGCTGGAGTTCGAGAACGCGGCCGAGCAGATCCGGCAGGAAGGCGCGCAGTTCGTCGAACAGCACGTCGACGCGCGCCGCGCGCCCACCCGGCTCGAATTCGTCGAGCAGCGCGTCGTAGAGCGACGTTCCGAGGGCGGCGGCCTTGGCCTCGCCGACCCGGCGCATGATCGTCAGCACTTCCTGCAGGGTGGGCAGAAGCGATTTGAAATCGGCGTTCGTCTTGGCCGTCCGCCAGGCATGCTCGCAGGCATTGCAGGCGCGCGATCGAGCTTCGACGAGATCGGCCGGTAGCGCACTCTCGTGCACCCAGGACCGGCGCATCTCGCGCAGGTTGGCCGCCCGCCAGGGATCCAGCGTGCCCTTGCCCTCCTCCGCCCGCGACAGCAGGTCGGGCATGTCGGCGGCAGAAATGATCTCGTGGGCGATGACGCCCAGGGTCGCGAGCTGGTCGGCGCGGTCTTCGCTGGCGCCGTCGGGCATCATGGTCGAACGATCCCAGTTCAGGATCGCGCCGGCGCGGTTAACCGCGCTCATGCGGGCGAAGCGGCGCTCCAGCTCGGCGTAGGGGTCGTTGCTGATCTTGGGCGTGATCATGGTTTTTTGGTCCGGCCGCCGATCGTGAGCCGCCCGTTCTCCCAGTGATAGGCGAGATAGACGCCGACCAGCGCCAGCGCGAGCAGGAACCAGGTGATGGCGTACTGCAGATGGTCGTTGGGAATATCGAGGCGCGTCTGGCCGCCGACCGGCACGCCGCCCGGATTGGGCGCGGCGTCGGCGTCGAGGAAGAAGGCATCGAGCCTGGGATCGGGCGATGCTCCCGCCATCCGGCGCATCAGGGGCACGTCGACATGGAACCAGACGTTCTTGTCCGGCGCATTTTCCGGCGCGAACTGCCGCCGCTCCTGGTTGCGGCGAACGATGCCGGTGAGTTCGACGCGGCCGGGAACCTGGCCTTCGGCCCGCTTCGCCGGCTCCTTCTTCTCCGAGGGAATCCAGCCGCGATCGAACAGCACGATCTTGCCGTCGTCGGTCTTGAAGGGCGTCACGAGCTGGAGCCCGACCTTGTTCTTGAGGCTGCGGGCGGCGAGATGGAATTCCTTGTCGTGCACGAACGATCCCGCGACCTTCACGCGGCCGTACTCATGGCGCAGCGGATTGCCGCGCAGCAGCTCGTCGAGCGTTATCAGCGCCGCCGCCTGGTTCGCGGCCATGCGATCGAGGATGTCGCGCTTCCACTCGCGGCGTTCCATCTGCCAGACGCCAAGCGTCAGCGACAGCACGAGGATCGGCAGTGAAATAAGCGTTGGCCACAGGGCCGGCCTCAACCTGATCATCCCGGTTTCCCTATTCGTCGAGCGCGGTCGAGCGGTGCTTGTACTGCTGGGCGACCAGCAGCGCCTTCAGGACGCGCAGAAACCACACCGCGAGTCCGAAGGTGAGCGGTCCCCAGATCAGGACGTGCAGCCACCACGGCGGCTCGAAGCGGAACTCGACCCAGAAGACGAGGATCATGATGATGGCGCCCAGCCCCAGGATCACGAACACCGCCGGCCCGTCGCCGGCGTCGTTGCCTCGCAGGTCGAGATCGCACACCGAGCAGCGATCGACGACGGTCAGCAGGCCGCGGAACAGCCGGCCGCGGCCGCAGCGCGGGCAGGCGCCGCGGAGCGCGACGTCAGGCGGCGATTGACGCGGCCACTCGGCCATCTCGGCCTCCCAAAAGGCGAACCGCCGGGGAGCGCCCGGCGGTTCCAAGGATAGTCTGCTTCGTGCGGCCAGTGGGAGCGATCAGTGCAGCGCGATCGGCGCCTTGCCGGCGCCCCACCAGTAGATGCAGAAGAACAGGAACAGCCAGACCACGTCGACGAAGTGCCAATACCAGGCGGCGGCCTCGAAACCGAAATGCTGCTTGGGCTTGAACTGGCCGTCCATCGCCCGGAACAGGCAGACGAGCAGGAAGGTCGTGCCGACGAAGACATGGAAACCATGGAAGCCGGTCGCCATGAAGAAGGTCGACGCATAGATGCCGTCGCGGAAGCCGAACGGCGCATGCAGATATTCGTAGAGCTGAATGCCGGTGAAGCAGACACCCAGGGCCACCGTGAGCACCAGGCCGCGAACGGCGTCGCGCTTGTTGCCCTCGACGATGGCGTGATGCGCCCAGGTGACCGTGGTGCCCGAGAGCAGCAGGATCAGCGTGTTCATCAGCGGCAGGTCGAACGGGGCGATGATCGAGATGCCCTTGGGCGGCCAGACACCGCCGGTCGCCTCGGCGCGGACCGGCATCTCGGGCGAATTGGGATAGAGCGAGGCATCGAAGAACGCCCAGAAGAAGGCGGCGAAGAACAGCACCTCGGAAGCGATGAAGAGGATCATGCCGTAGCGCAGGCCGAGCTGGACCACCGTGGTGTGGTAGGTGCGCGATTCGACGATGACGTCGCGCCACCACCACCACATCACGGCGAAGATGACGAGGAAGCCCGGCGCCACGATCCACCAGTTGACCACCTTGACGACGCTCTCGACGCCCTTGCCGAGCATGTCCGGGTGCATGCCGAGCGCAGCGCCCATCGCCAGCATCAGCGCGCCGATCGCGCCGATCGCCGGCCACGGGCTGGGATCCACGAGATGATACGGATGCTTCGGTGTGCCTTCGGCCATGTTCATCCACCCTTTCCAGTTCCGTCGGCGGCAAGGCCGCCAAGCAATGTCTTCGCCCGCTCCGTCTTCGCCTCGAAGAAGGTGTAGGAGAGCGTGATGGTGCGGACGTTGTCGTAGCGCCGATCCTTGTCCAACTCGGGATCGACGAAAAATACCACGGGCATGTCGAGCGACTGGCCGGGCTTCAGCAGCTGCTCGGTGAAGCAGAAGCATTGCAGCTTGTTGAACCACGGACCCGCGGGCTCGGGCGTCACGTTGTAGACCGACGTGCCGACGATCGGGCGCTGCGAGACGTTGGTCACGCGATAATGGACCAGCCGCTCCTCGCCCAGACGGACCTTGACCTCGCGCTCCAGCGGTTCGAAGCGCCACGGCAGGTTGGGATCGACGTTTGAATCGAAGCGGACTTTTACGGTGCGGTCGAGCAACGGGCGATCGCCCTGCTGGGCCACGACCGGGGTGCCGCCGAAGCCGGTGGTGCGGCAGAACAGGTCGTAGAGCGGCGACGAGGCATAGGCGAGACCGACCATCCCGACCGCGGTGGCGATCAGCCAGCCCGCGAGCCGGGCGTTCTTGCGGCCCCTCTGCGTCGTCTCCCCATCCGCGCTCATGCCTTGTCTCCCATCCGCACGATGGTGAGGGCGAAGAACAGCACGACCATTACGATCAGGAAGCCGGCCACGACCAGGTTCTTGCCCCGCTGGCGGCGGTGCAGGTCGGTGTCGCCGGGCCGGCGGTCTTCGACCATGGCCTCGCTCATCCGACGAGCCGCTCGAGGAGCCGGTCAAGCGGCAGGGCCGCGAACAGGACCGCGAGATAAAGCAGCGAGAAGCGGAACATGCGGCGCGCCGCGCCGAAGGCAGTGACATCGTCGGCCGTGCGCCACACCGCGACGGCATGGCCGATGAACACGACGGACAACGTCAACGCAACGGCCGCGTACGCCCAGCCGACGGCGCCCAGCAGCGTCGGCGCCAGCGCCACCGGCGTCAGGATCAACGTATAAATCAGCATCTGCCGCTTGGTCTCGCGCGGCCCGGCGACCACCGGCAGCATCGGCACGCCGGCGCGGCGGTAGTCGTCGCTGCGATAGAGCGCCAGCGCCCAGAAATGCGGCGGCGTCCACAGGAAGATCAGCAGGAAGAGTGCCGCGCTCACGGCCGAGACATCGCCGGTCGCGGCGGCCCAGCCGATCATCGGCGGGAAGGCGCCGGCGGCGCCGCCGATCACGATGTTCTGCGGCGTGCGGCGCTTCAGCCAGATCGTATAGATAAAGACGTAGAACAGGATGGCCGCCGCCAGCAGCGCCGCGGCCACGAAATTGGTGGCCACCGCCATCAGCAGGACGGAGAAGATCGACAGCAGCACGCCCAGGCCCAGCGCGTCGTCGGGTGCCACCCGGCCGGCCGGCAGAGGACGGTTGCGCGTGCGTGCCATCAAGGCGTCGAGGTCGCGCTCGTACCACATGTTGATGGCGCCGGCCGCGCCTGATCCCAGCGCGATCGCCAACACCGCGAGCGCCGCAGTGAACGGATGGATATGGGTCGGCGCGATCAGCACGCCGACGAGACCGGTGAAGACGACCAGCGACATCACGCGCGGCTTCAGGAGGTCGACGTAGTCGCGCACGCGCGCGGGCGCGGCGACGCCGTCGATGCTGCCTGTGAAAGTGTGTGCGGTGTCGCTCATGAGCCTTTCAAGGCGAAGGCGCCTTCCCCTTGATCCTTGGGGGGCGCCTCCGCTCCGTTCCTAGTGGTGTGCCGTCGGAGAGATGTGCGGCAGTTCCTCGAAGGTGTGGAACGGCGGCGGTGAATCCACCGTCCATTCCAGCGTCGTGGCGCCCTCGCCCCAGTAGTTGGGGCCGACCTTGCGGCCGTACATCATTCCACCGAACACCACGAAGACCAGCCAGAAGATGGTCGCGCCGAACGAGAGGAATGCGCCCATCGACGAGACGTAGTTCCAGTGCGACATCGCGTCGGGATAGTCGACATAGTGGCGCGGCATGCCGGCGAGGCCGGAGAAATGCATCGGGAAGAACGTCAGGTTCACGCCGATGAAGGTGACCCAGAAATGGATCTGCGCCGCCCACTCCGGGTACTGCCGGCCCGTCATCTTGCCGAACCAGTAGTAAAAGCCCGCGAACATGCCGAACACCGCGCCGAGCGACAGCACATAGTGGAAGTGCGCGATCACGTAGTAGGTGTTGTGCAGCGCATAATCGACGCCGGCATTGGCCAGCACGACACCGGTGACGCCACCGACCGTGAACAGGAAGATGAAGCCGATCGCCCACAGCATCGGGACTTCGAGCCTGATCGAACCGCCCCACATGGTGGCGATCCAGCTGAAGATCTTCACGCCCGTCGGCACTGCGATCACCATCGTGGCCGCCACGAAGTAGGCGCGCGTGTCGACGCTCATGCCGACCGTGTACATGTGGTGCGCCCACACGACGAAGCCGACGACGCCGATCGCCACCATCGCATACGCCATGCCGAGGTAGCCGAAGATCGGCTTGCGGGCGAAGGTCGAGATGATGTGGCTGACGATGCCGAAGGCCGGCAGGATCATGATGTACACCTCGGGATGGCCGAAGAACCAGAAGAGGTGCAGGAACAGGGTCGGGTCGCCGCCGCCTTCGGGCTTGAAGAACGAGGTGCCGAAGTTGCGGTCGGTCAGCAGCATGGTGATGGCGCCGGCCAGCACTGGCAGGGCGAGCAGCAGCAGGAATGCCGTCACCAGGATCGACCAGGCGAACAGCGGCATGCGGTGCAGCGTCATGCCCGGCGCGCGCATGTTCAGGATCGTGGTGATGAAGTTGATGGCGCCCAGGATCGAGGACGCGCCCGCGATATGCAGCGAGAAGATGGCGAGATCCATGCCCGCCCCCTGCTGTGTGGAGAGTGGCACGTAGATCGTCCAACCGGTGCCGACACCGCCGCCGATCAGGGCCGAGAGCAGCAGCAGGATGAAGGCCGGCGGCAGCAGCCAGAAGCTGATGTTGTTCATGCGCGGGAACGCCATGTCGGGCGCCCCGATCATCAGCGGCACGAACCAGTTGCCGAAACCGCCGATCAGGCCGGGCATCACGACGAAGAACACCATGATCAGGCCGTGGGCCGTGACGATCGTGTTCCAGAAATGACCGTCCGGCGTGCCGTCGGGGCCGTTGAAGAACTGCACGCCCGGCTGCAGCAGCTCAAGCCGCATATAGACCGAGAACGACGCGCCGATCAGGGCGGCGAGGATCGAAAACACCAGGTACATCGTGCCGATGTCCTTGTGATTCGTGCTGTAGACGTAGCGCCGCCAACCGGTCGGGGTGTGGTGGTCGTCGTGCCCATGCTGGTGAGCGTCGTGATCGTGAGAGGCGCCGTGCGCGGTGGCCATTATCTAGTCTCCTGCGGAGAGCGCTTAGCGGTTGGCGGGAGGGGTGGCGGAAGCGACATCGGTCGCGGGCAGCAGCCCCGCCGACTTCTTCTTCTGCTCAACCCACTTGTCGAAGTCGGGCTTGGAAACGGCGCGGACTGCAATCGGCATGTACGAGTGGTTGTTGCCGCAGATCTGCGAGCACTGGCCGAAGTAGTAACCTTCCTTGGTGACGTTGATCCAACCCTCGTTGAGACGGCCGGGGATCACGGTCTTCTTGATGCCGAAGCCGGGAACGGTCCAGCCGTGCATGCTGTCGGCCGCCGTGCCGATGATCCGGATCACGGTGCCGACCGGAACCACCATCTCATCGTCCACCGCCATCATGCGGGGCTGGTTCGGCTTCAGCTTGACGCGATCGGCCTCGCTCAGGATGCGGCTTTCGACGACGATGCCGCCCTGGTCGGGATAGGCATAGGACCAGTACCACTGGTGGCCGGTCACCTTGATCGTCATGGCCGCGTCGACGGCCTTGTCGCCGTAGTAGAGCAGGCGAAACGACGGGATGGCGATCACGACGAGAATGAGGATCGGGACGATCGTCCAGGCGATCTCCAGGAACGTGTTGTGCGTGGTGGTGGTCGGTGTCGGGTTGCGCGAGGCGTGGAAACGCCACATCGCATAAAGCAGAAGAAACGCCACGAATACGGAGATCACCGTGATGATCACCAGCAGGATGTCGTGCAGCTGCTCGACCTTGACCATCAACGGCGTATAGGGCGCCGGAAAGTCCATCTGCCATTCGTGCGGCACGCCGATGACCGGCTGTGCGCTGGCACTGCCCGCGACGCCAAATCCGGCGATCGCCGACAGAACTCCAAGAATGCCCAACACGCGCTTACCGATCATGCATCCGTCCCCTCAGCGGCCCCGAATCTCGCAAGATTCCGTACCGCAAAATCCCCCGCATTTCACAGCGGTTAGTACCAGATATAGCTCTGGCAGGTAACGGGTTTTCACCCCTACTCGGTATGTGGCGGCCGGTCGCAGTTGGCCGTCCGGAGCGGTGGATATCGCCTCGCGATGCGGGCACTTGTGTACAACCGCCTGCCGCCCGAGGACGGGATTTTCGCATGGCCAATGGCCTCCCTGCCCCTCTTGTGTTTCGGGCAACGGACAGTAATGTCGCGCGCCCGCCATATCCAGGGCGCGCTCAACTCGAGGATTTCGTCATGCGTTTCGCGCTGACCTCGATTTTTACCGCTGTCTTTCTCATGTTCGCAGGAGCGAGCTTCGCCATGGACAAGGAAAACACCCTCTACATCGACCTCAAGGACGGCCGCGTCGTCATCGAGATGCGCCCCGACCTCGCGCCCAAGCATGTCGCGCAGATCAAGAAGCTGGCGCGCGAAGGCAAGTATGACGGCGTCGTCTTCCACCGCGTCATCGAGGGCTTCATGGCCCAGACCGGCGACCCCCAGGGCACCGGCAGCGGCGGCATGGGCGAGCTGCTGCCCGCCGAGTTCTCCAAGGAGCCGCATGTCCGTGGCGCCGTCTCGATGGCCCGCACCAGCGACCCCAACAGCGCGCGCAGCCAGTTCTTCATCGTGTTCAAGGAGTCCAACTTCCTCGACGGCCAGTACACCGTGTGGGGCAAGGTCACCTCGGGCATGGAATTCGTCGACAAGATCAAGCGCGGCGCCGGTGGGTCGGGTGCCGTGGCCGCTCCCGCCGACAAGATGATCAAGGTCCAGGTCGCCGCTGACGCGAAGAGCTGACGATAGTGGACCATTTCGTAGCACACCTCGTTGTGCCACGGAGTGTCCCGCTGCCTGTGCCAAAATCCGGGGCCAAGCCCTTGATTTGGCTACCTGATCACCCCCTGACGAACTGCGCCACCAGCGCCCGCTTGTTGTCGGGATGGGAGTCCCGCTGCCAGCTGCCGAAACGACTCGAAATGGACCACGAAAAACGCCCGGCGGATCTCTCCACCGGGCGTTTGCGTGAGGGCCGCATTGCCCCACTGTAGGGAAAATCCTACCCTATTTCGGTTGAACCTGCAAATCTGTCTTCGCGACTCTGGACTGCTCGCAGCGCATGGCTGTGGCCAGACGCTCCCGATCAGCCTTCGCGAGTCACGGTGTGGTAGGCCTTCGAGATGACCTGCCAGCGGCCATCGACCTTCAGCAGCGTCAGATAGTCCGTGAAGTAGCGCGGCGGGATCTGGCACTCGACCTTGGCGAAAGCCGTGGCCGGGCCGGAAAAGTCGATCGACACGATGCGATCGGCGCGCGGGCTGCCCTTGGACTTCGCCGACTCGCGGCTTTCGACCATCTTGAACCAGTCGGCGCGCGGCATGTCGACAGCCTTGCCGGCGCCGTCGGCAGCATAGAGATGCGAGGACGGATGGAACGCCTCGCCCAGCTTCTTGGTGTCGCCCTCGTGGAGGCCGTCGAAATAGACCTGCAGTACCTTCTCGATCGCCGCGACGTCGGAACTCATCACTTCTTCCCCCTCAGTTTCAAATCGCCCACTCAGATCGCCCACTTAAATCGCAGAGTTGGGGCTCACCAGGATCTTGCCATTGCGTCCGCCCTTGTCGGCGTGCGCCAGCGCCTCCTTGATCTTGTCGATCGGGTAAACGGTGTCCACCGGTGCGCTGAGCTTGCCGGCCATGACCTGGCTCGCGAGATCGGCGTAGATCGCGCGGATCTGTTCCGGGCTGCGCTTGGCCAGGAACCGGCCCAGCATGAAGCCGGTGACCCTGACGCCGCGATAGATGAAGTTGGAGCGTCCGATCCTGGGGTCCTCACCGCTCATCGAACCGTAATGCACGACGGTCCCGTCGGTGCCGACGCAATCGACGATGCGGCCGGTCGCAGCGCCGCCGATCGCCTCGACGCCCAGCTGGATATTGGCGTTGCCAGTGGCCTTGGCGACCCGAGCCGCGAGATCCTCGCCATCGGCGATCACGAGATCGGCGCCCAGCGCCTTCAACTCGCCCTCGAGGTCGGTGCGGCGCACGACATTGACGGTGCGCAGGCCGCGTTGCCTAGCCAACACGATCAGTAGCCGGCCGACAGCAGAGTTGGCTACGTTCTGGACCACCCAATCGCCGGTCTTGAGCTCGACGAAATCCGACAACATGAGCTGCGCCGTCGGCGGATTGATCCGCACCATCGCGGCCTGTTGCAGATCGATGCCGGCGGGGAGCGGGATGGCATCGTCGCCCTTCACCCGCCGGCGCTGCGTCCAGTTCTCGCGCTGCAGGTTGATGACCAGGTCGCCCTTTTTGACATGCGTCACCGCCGAGCCGACGGCCGTCACGCGGCCGACACACTCCGCGCCCGGCGTCGCCGGCAGCGGCGGCTTCAGCCGGTAGCTTCCCTTGCAGAACCACATGTCGGCGGGATTGATGGGAAAGGCCAGCACGTCGAAGACGACTTCGTCGGGGGCCGGGTTGCCGACATCCGGCACCTCGGCACAGCGTGCGACGTCCCAGGGCGTTCCGTAGCTGTCGATCAGCACCTGCTTCACGCTGTTCCTCCGCGAGCCGCTTTGTTGGCCCCTACTTGTTGGCCCCCTATGTTGGCCCAGTGATTGCTTATAAGATGATTCTATAAGGGGTGAAATGCCGGATGGCCGCAAAGGCATTTGACGAAATGAATTCCGGGGCATCGGGCCCGGGAGGGACTGATTCGATCCGTGCGCCCTATCGCGGCGTCGCCAACTGGCTCGCGCGCACATCGCCCGAGCGCGTGGCGGCGACACGTCACGAGGTCGACCTGTTCTATCGCCGCCACGGCATCACCTTCGGTGCCTATGGCGCCGTCGACGGCCATGAGGCGACGATCCCCTTCGACATCATCCCGCGGGTCATGGCCTGGGACGAGTGGGAATACCTGCACAAGGGTCTGGTGCAGCGCGTGCAGGCACTCAACGCCTTCCTCGCCGATGCCTATGGCGCGCGGGAGATCTGCCGCGCCGGCGTGGTGCCAGAGAGCCAGATCCTGATGAATGGCGAGTTCGTGGCGATGGCGCAGGGCCTCACCCTGCCGGGCGGCGTGCATGCCCACATCGCCGGCATCGATCTCGTGCGCGTGGGCGAAAAGGACTTCTACGTTCTAGAAGACAATGTCCGCACGCCCTCCGGCGTCTCCTACGTGCTGGAGAATCGCGAGGTCATGATGCGGCTGGCGCCCGAGCTGTTCTCGGCCATGCGGGTGCTGCCGGTCGCCAACTATTCCGACGAACTCCTGGCGACGCTGCGATCGGTGTCGTTCAGCGACGATGCCGAACCCAATGTCGTGCTGCTGACACCGGGCCATTTCAACAGCGCCTATTTCGAGCATGCGTTCCTGGCCGACGAAATGGGAATCGAGCTGTGCGAGGGCGCCGACCTGTTCGTCGACGAGGGCCGCGTCTACATGCGCACCCCGCGCGGGCCCCAGAGGGTCGACGTCATCTACCGTCGCGTCGACGATGCCTTTCTCGATCCGCTGGCGATGCGGCCTGACTCCTTTCTCGGCGTCGCGGGACTTTTGGGCGCGCTGCGCGCCGGCCGCGTCAACATCGTGAACGCGCTCGGCAACGGCGTGGCCGACGACAAGTCGACCTACACCTACGTTCCCGAGATGATCCGCTTCTATCTCGGCGAGGAGCCGATCCTGTCGAACGTGCCGACCTGGCGCTGCGACCGACCGGACGATTACAAGTACGTGCTCGAGCACCTGCCCGAGCTGGTCGTCAAGGAAGTGCACGGCTCCGGCGGCAAGGGCATGCTGGTCGGGCCGACCTCGAGCAAGGCCGAGATCGAATCCTTTGCCGATCTGGTCAAGGCGCGGCCCGACAACTACATCGCCCAGCCCACGCTTGCGCTGTCCACCTGCCCGACCTTCGTCGGCCAGGGCGTGGCGCCGCGCCACGTCGATCTCCGCCCCTTCGTGCTGTCGGGCCGCAAGGTGACCATCATTCCCGGCGGCCTCACGCGCGTGGCGCTGAAGGAAGGATCGCTGGTCGTCAATTCGAGCCAGGGCGGCGGCACCAAGGACACCTGGGTGCTCGCGCCTGACCCTTCCAACCCTCCCCATTCAAATGGGGAGGTGCCCGCACCGCGGGCGGAGGGGTCATGAGTCTCCGTAGTGCCGCACGGTCTCTGACCCCTCCGGCCCTTCGGGCCACCTCCCCATTTGAATGGGGAGGAAGGCTCTTCACATGCTGAGCAGCACCGCCAAGAACCTCTACTGGATGGGCCGCTACCTGCAGCGGGCCAAGTCGACGGCGCGGCTCATCGAGGCGACACAGCGCATGGCACTGCAGTCGCGCGGTGAGGAGGCCGCCGGGGTCGCGGCGATCTTCGGCATGGAGGACGAATTCCGCCAGACCCAGGAACAGGGCGGCCGCCTGGCCAGCCTCATCGACTTCCTGGTGCTGGACGAACGCAACCCCTCCTCGATCGTGAGTTCGATCGCCGCCGCCCGCAGCAACGCCCGCGAGGAGCGCAACAACATCACCGTCGACGTCTGGGAGAGCCTGAACGCGCTGTGGCTCGACCTCAGCTCGCGCCTGCGCGGCGACCGCGCCACGCTCGACCGCGGCGCGCTGATCGAATCGGTGAAGAAGCAGGCGGTGATGATCTTTGGCGCCGCGCAAGTGACGCTTCTGCGCGACGAGGCCTATCACTTCCTGCAGCTCGGCGCCTTCCTCGAACGGGCCGACAATACCGCCCGCATCGTCGACGTGAAGTTTCACCTGTTGCGGCCCGACGGCGATCCGCACGCCGACAAACCGGACTATTTCGCCTGGTCGGAAGTGCTCGCCTGCATCGGCGCGGTCCGCACCTATCGCCGTATCTATCGCAGCGCGCTCGATCCGGTGAAGGTCGCCGAGCTGATGATGCTGCGCCGCGACGTGCCACGCTCGGTGCACCATTGCCTGTGGATGGTCGACCTCAACATGCGCGAGCTCGCCGATACCTACGGCGCGCGCGGCGAGGCCGACCGGCTGGCCGGCGAGCTGCACACGCGGCTACGATATGCGCGTGTCGACAAGATCTTCGAGATCGGCCTGGCCAAATTCCTGGGCGGGGTGCGCGACGACATCGCGACCCTGTCCGACGAAATCGGCCGCCAGTTCCTGCTGGATTGAACAACCATGCGGTTCACCGTCGAGCACACGACCCGCTTCCAGTTCGACCAGCCGTCGGGCCATTCGATCCATGACGTGCGGCTCACGCCCAAGCCGGCGGCCGGCCAGCGCGTCGTCTCGTGGCACATCGACGGCCCGGGCAAGCGCTCCGAATGGGTCGACGGCCACGGCAACCAGGTGACGACCTTCTCGGCGGCATACCGGCACGACAGCGTCGAAATCACGGTGCGCGGCATCTACGAATACAGCGGCGCCGACCAGTGGCTGCGTTATGTCGAGACGCCGACGCTGCCGGCCCCGTTCTGGCTGCGCAATTCGGGCCTCGCCCGCCACGATGCCAGCTTCGATCCGGTAATCGAGGGCCTGGCGGAGCGAGCCGCCGACCCCAGTCATCGCGTCGCCGTCCTGCACGAGGTGATGGAACGCATCTCAAAGCGCATCGCCTACAAGACTGGCGTCTCCACCGTCGACACCACCGCCGCCGAAGCGCTGGCCCGTGGCGCAGGCGTGGCTCAGGACGATGCGCATGCCTTCATCGCCTGTTGCCGAAGGCTCGGCGTGCCGGCGCGCTATGTCAGCGGCTATCTGCGCAACGACGATCCCGAACTGCATGTCGGCCGCACCAGCCACTCCTGGGCCGAGGCCTGGGTGCCCGGCCTCGAATGGGTCGGCTTCGATCCGGCCAACAGCATCAGCCCGCACGGCGACAGCCTCAGGGTGGCGGTCGGCCTCGATTATCACGACGCCGCTCCGGTCAGCGGCCGGCGTGTCGGCTTCGGCGGCGCCAAGATGACGGTGGATGCGTCGGTTCGCGTCGTCGATTGACGGCGAGAAAGATCCCTCACTGCGTTCGGGATGACAATTTTGCCGGGTTAAAGATGGTGTCATCCCGAACGAAGTGAGGGATCTTTTCCGAGGCTTAACGCCGGTACGGCGCGAACCTACGAGAAATAGCCCTCGCAGCGATCTCCGGACCGCTCGCCTTCTTGCGAAAGCAGCCTGCCGCAAGTACGGTCGCGCGCTTTTTCAATGCCTGAAAGGAGGCATCTGCGTCATGGCTTTCATCGCCGACCGTCTGAGCCGCATCAAGCCCTCTCCGACCAATGCCGCCCAAGGCAAATTCCTGGAGATGAAGGCGGCGGGCAAAGACGTCATCGGCCTGGCTGCCGGTGAACCCGACATGCCGACGCCCGACCACATCAAGGAAGCGGCGATCAAGGCCATTCACGACAACGACACCCGCTACACCGCGGTGCCGGGCACGCCGGCGCTGCGCCAGGCGATCGTGGCCAAGATGAAGCGCGATCACGGGCTCGACTACAAGCCGAACCAGACGGTCGTCACCTCGGGCGGCAAGCAGATCATCTTCAACGCGATGCTCGCCACCTTGAACCCGGGCGACGAGGTCATCATCCCGGCACCGTACTGGGTGTCGTACCCGGAGATGGTGATGTTCGGCGACGGCACGCCCGTCATCGTGAACTGCCCGGAAGAGACCAACTTCAAGCTGACGCCGGAGGCGCTCGATCGCGCGATCACGCCCAAGACCAAGTGGCTGATCCTGAACTCGCCCAGCAACCCGACCGGTGCTGCCTATACCCACGCCGATCTCCGCGGCCTGTGCGACGTGCTGCTGAAGCATCCGCAGGTCCACATCCTGACCGACGACATGTACGAGAAGCTCGTCTACGACGACTTCAAGTTCGCGACGCCGGCCGAGGTCGAGCCCAGGCTCTACGACCGCACGCTCACCATGAACGGCGTGTCGAAGGCCTACAACATGACGGGCTGGCGCATCGGCTATGCCGCCGGTCCGCAGGCGCTGATCAACGCCATGATCACCGTGCAGTCGCAGAGCACGTCGAACGCCAGCTCGATCAGCCAGGCGGCCGCCGTGGCGGCACTGAACGGCCCGACCGATTTCATTCCGAAGAACGTCGCCACCTTCAAGCAGCGCCGCGACCTGATCGTGTCGATGCTGAACCAGACCAAGGGCCTCAAGTGCCCGCGGCCGGAAGGCGCGTTCTATGTCTATCCGTCGTGCGCCGGCACGATCGGCAAGAAGACGCCCGACGGCAAGACGATCGCCAACGACACCGACTTCGTGAACTACCTACTCGAAGCCGAGGGTCTGTCGGTGGTGCAGGGCTCGGCCTTCGGCCAGGGCCCGGCGTTCCGCATCTCTTATGCCACGGCGACCGAACTGCTCGAAGAAGCCGGCCGCCGCATCCAACGCGCCTGCGGCGCGCTGAGCTAGAGCCACCGTGTCGTCCTGAGTCGCGCGGAGTAACCTCCGCGCTTAAGCGAAGGACCTCACGCCAGCTACAAACTCGGTCTCGACGGCCGGTGTCTGAGCGTCCTGTGAGGTCCTTCGCTTCGCTCAGGACGACAAAAGATTTCTTCCCCCGCCGGCAGATTGACTCCCCCCGGCGGGGGTGAAACGATTTCCATCGACACAGGGCTTCGCTCCGATCGCGGCGTCGCGGGTTAACCTCCGCGTTCGTCTGACGGCCGAGAGTCAGTGAGAGCGACCGTTCGCGGACGCTGGGGCTGCCCGTCCTTCCGGAGACGCCATCCGGAGCTTCTACGCGCATTTTCGCGAGAGGGAGGACGTTGTCATGGCCGACATCAAAACCGAGACCATCACCGGCGGCAGGCCAGGTAGCGGCGCGCATCGCGTGGTGGCGCTGTGCGGGCCGTATCTTTCGGGCAAGACCAGCCTGCTCGAAAGCATTCTCTACGCCACGGGGGCCATCGGCCGGCGCGGTTCGACGCGCGCGGGCACCTCCATCGGCGATGCCGCGGCCGAGTCGCGCAAGCGCGGCATGGGCACCGAGATCAATGTCGCCTCGGTCGATTACCTCGGCGATCAATGGACCTTCCTCGACGTTCCCGGCTCGATCGAGTTCCAGCACGACGCCTTCGCCGCCCTTGCGGTGTGCGACGTGGCGGTCGTGGTGTGCGAACCCTCGCCCGAGCGCGTCGTGGCGTTGGCACCGCTGCTGAAATGCATCGAGGACCGCCGCATCCCGCACATCATTTTCGTCAACAAGATCGACTCGGCGGAAGCCCGCGTGCGCGACATGCTGTCGGCGCTGCAGTCGGTGTCGACGCGCAAGCTCGTCCTGCGCCAGGTGCCGATCCGCCGGCCGACCGCCGACGGCGGCGAGGAGACGGTGGGCTACGTCGACCTCGTGAGCGAGCGCGCCTATCGCTACAAGAGCAGCGGCGCTTCCGATCTGATCGAGATGCCGGCCGAGATCCTGCCGCGCGAATCGGAGGCTCGCCGCGAACTCCTGGAAACGCTGTCCGAATTCGACGACACGCTGCTGGAGCAGTTGATCGAGGATATCGCGCCGGAGAAATCCCTGATCTACCGCGATCTCCACGACGAATTCGGCGCCGACAAGATCGTGCCGGTGCTGCTGGGCGCCGGCGATCGCGAGAATGGCGTGCGCCGGCTCCTGAAGGCGTTGCGCCACGACACGCCGTTCGCCGCTGAAACCGCCAAACGCCGGTCTCTTTCGACCAATGGCGCGACTAACGGAACAGCGGTCGTGGAATGCTTCAAGGTCCTGCATCAGTCGCATGCCGGCAAGCTCTCGCTCTGCCGGGTCTGGTCGGGGACGCTCACCGAAGGCCAGACGCTGGGCGGCCATCGCATTGGCGCGATGCTGCGGCCGTTCGGCCAACGCCTCGACAAGATCGCCGAAGCCCGCAGCGGCGAACTCGTGGCGCTCGCCAAGCTGGAGGCGCTCTCGGCGGGCCATGTGCTGGGGGCTGCCGGGATCGCCCCGTCGGTCGATTTTCCGGCGCCGGCGCCTGCGGTGTTCGTCCTGTCGCTTGCCGCCAAGAACCGCAACGACGAGGTCAAGCTTTCGGGCGCCCTGCACAGGATCGTCGAGGAGGATCCGTCGCTCTCGTTCGAGGCGCGCGGCGAAACCCACGAGCTGCTGATCAAGGGCCAGGGCGAGATGCACCTCAAGGTCGCGGTCGACAAGCTTGCCGGCCGCTACAACGTGGCCGTCGAGACCGCGGCGCCGCGCGTGGCCTATCGCGAAACCATCCAGGCCGGTGCCCAGCAGCACGCACGCTACAAGCGCCAGACCGGCGGCCACGGCCAGTTCGCCGACATCAAGGTCGAAATCAAGCCGCTGCCGCGCGGTTCGGGTTTCCACTTCGTCGACAAGATCGTGGGCGGTGTGGTGCCGCGCAACTTCATCCCGGCGGTCGAGGAAGGCCTGATCGACTATCTGAAGGCCGGTCCGCTCGGCCAGCCGATCGTCGATATCGAGGTCACGCTGTTCGACGGCCAGTACCATGCCGTCGACAGCTCGGAGATGTCCTTCAAGATGGCGGCGCGCATCGCCATGAGCGAGGCCATGCCGAAATGCCGCCCGGTGTTGCTGGAGCCGATCCTCAAGGTGACGGTCACCGGGCCCAGCGAATCGACACCAAGACTGCAACGGCTGATCTCCGGCCGGCGCGGCCAGTTGCTGGGCTACGATGCCCGCCCCGGCTGGGACGGCTGGGACGAAGTCTCGGCCCTGATGCCGGAAGCGGAGATCGCCGACATGATCGTCGAGATCCGTTCGGTGACGCAGGGCGTCGGCACCTTCCGCACCGAGTTCGACCATCTGCAGGAGCTGGCCGGGCGCACCGCCGAACGCATCGTCGAGGAGGCGAAGAAGCATCAAGCCGCGTAGCCGTCTTCACCTCCGGACAGGCTTGCTCCATATTGCCCCCGTGGGAAGTTCATGGGGGCAATTGCGCATGTTGGATAGACGATCGCTGATGATGGGCGGCCTCGCGATGGCAGCGGCAGCGAGCCTCGCCGGCCCGGTCGAGGCCCAGGCGCCGGCCAGCCGGCCGATGCTGGTGTTCGTCGGCGACCAGACGTCGGAAGATTGCAAGACCTGGCGGACACAGTGGGAACCGATGTTCGTCGCCTCCCCGATGTTCAAGAAGATCGACTACCGGGTGATCTATCCCGAAAAATCGTCGATGCTGGCCAAACAGCAGACTTGGCCGGCCGATCTGCGCTGGCTGCTCGACACCTTCCTGATGAGCCAGGTCGGCGTCCAGGAAGGCTTCGAGGTTCCGCGCTTCTTCCTGGTGCAGAACGGGCAAGTCACCTTCTCCACCTCCGGCAACAGCGGCTGGCGGGAAGTGATGTGGCCCACCCTTCAGGACGTGACGAGCGGACAACCGGGATGATCTGTGATGGCTAACGATCTGTTTCGCCGCCAACTCGGCAGCTACGCCTCGGTGCATCGCGACCGGCGTAACAAGGCGACGCATTTCGTCGGCATTCCCCTCATCGTCTTCTCGCTGTTGCTGCTGCTGTCGCTCTGGCGCTTCGAGCTCGGCGGCCGTGAATGGCCGGTGTCGCTGGCGGTGGCGATGGTGGCGCTCCTGGGCTGGATGGCGCTCGATCTCGGCATCGGCGTCATCATGGCGGTGCTGATGGCCCCGGCATGGTACGCAGCCGATGCGCTTGCCGGCGCACTGGGGGCGCCCTCCGCGGTATGGATGGCGTTCATCGTGCTGTTCGTCGGCGGCTGGGTGCTGCAGTTCCTCGGTCATCACTACGAGGGCAAACGGCCGGCGCTCCTCGACAATATCTTCCAGGGCTTCATCGGACCGATGTTCCTGGTGGCGGAGACCGTCGTCGTCCTGGGCCATCGCCACGATTTGGCCCGAGCCATCGGTGAAGGTGAGGATGACGTCACGGTCCGGTGAGCAAGGTTGATTTGCGGGGTCCCTGCCGACACTGCATGACTGGCTGAGCGTAACAGGAGTTCGACGAATGCTGATCAAGCGCACGCGCGGCTGGGAATTGCCGGAACGGCTGGCAACGCCGGAAAGCCACTATCTGCAGCGCCGCGATCTCGTGCGGGCGATGGGGCTCGGCGCTGCTTCTCTCGCGCTGCCGGTTGCCGCACTGGCCCAGGACAAGGCGGCGCCCGACCCGTCGGCCGGCCTCTATCCGGCCAAGCGCAACGACAAGTACGGCGTGCCGACACCCATGACGGCGGAACGGCAGGCCACGACCTACAACAACTTCTATGAGTTCGGGACCGACAAGAGCATCTGGCGCGACGCCCAGAAGCTCGAGGTCCGGCCGTGGACGATCAAGGTCGGCGGCATGGTCGAGAAGCCGTTCGAGATCGGCATCGACGATCTTCTGGCAAAGATGCCGATCGAGGAGCGCGTCTATCGTCACCGCTGCGTCGAGGCCTGGTCGATGATCGTCCCGTGGAGCGGCTTTCCGGTCCGCTCGCTGGTCGAGTTCTGCAAGCCGCAGGGTGGCGCCAAGTTCGTCGTCATGAAGACCCTGTCGAAGCCCTCGGTGATGCGCGAGCAGCGCGACCTTCTCTATCCCTGGCCCTACACCGAGGGCCTGGCGATGGACGAGGCCATGAACGATCTCGCCTTCATGGCGACCGGGCTCTACGGCAAGCCGATCCACAAGCAGAATGGCGCGCCGCTCAGGCTCGTGGCGCCATGGAAGTACGGATTCAAGAACGTGAAGTCGATCGTCAGCGTCGATTTCACCGACAAGCGCCCGGTCACCTTCTGGGAGAAGCTGCAATCCAGCGAATATGGCTTCTGGGCCAACGTAAATCCCGAGGTGGCGCATCCGCGCTGGAGCCAGGCGACCGAGAAGCCGCTGGGCAGCGACGCCCGCATCCCGACCTTGCTCTACAACGGCTATGCCGAGTTCGTGGCTGGCCTCTACACCGACCGCAAAGCGGAAAAGCTGTTCATGTAGCCTGCCACCTTTGCCTCGCCGCGCCGGCCCGCTACAACGGGCACCGGCCGATGAGGCCAAGGGAGGTCTTTCGTGAAAATCAACCGTCGCTCTACGCTTGCGGGGGCAATCGCTGCATCGGCCGCAGGATTGCCGCTCTCCAAGGCGGCCTTCGCCCAGGCCTTCCCCAACAAGCCGATCAAGATCGTCGTGCCCTTCGCCGCCGGCAGCGCCACCGACCTGACCGCACGCGGCCTGGGCGCCAAGCTGCAGGACATCCTCAAGCAGCCGATTGTGATCGAGAACAAGCCCGGCGCCAGCGGACAGCTCGGCGCCTCGGCCGTCGCGACGGCGCCGGCCGACGGCTACACGCTGCTGATGGGCACCAACACCACCAATTCCGCCAACGGCGCGCTGTTCAAGAAACTCTCCTACGATCCCGACAAGGATTTTGCCCCGGTCATCCGCTGCGTCACCGGCGTCAACGCGCTGGTCGTGAACAACGATGTGCCGGTGAAGACCGTGGCCGAGCTGATCGACTACGCCAAGAAGAACCCGGGCAAGCTCAACTACGCCGAGGCCAGCGCCTCACAGCGCCTGTCCGCCGAGATGTTCAACCAGCTGGCCGGCGTGAAGATCGAGCGTGTGCCCTACAAGGCGAGCCCGCAGGCACTGGGCGACGTGGCCTCAGGCCAGGTGCAGGTCATGTTTCCCGATCTACCGCAGGCATTGACCCAGATCGAGGCCGGCCGCGTACGTGGTCTCGCCGTAACCGGATCCAAGCGCACGACGGTGGCGCCCGATCTGCCGGCGATCGCCGAGACCGTGACCGGCTATGTGCTGGTTTACTGGCTGGCGGTGTTCGCGCCGGCGGCGACGCCCAAGCCGATCCTCAAGACCCTGCATGACGCCATCGCCGAGGCGCTCAAGGACCCGGCCACGGGCAAGGCCATGACGCAGGGCCGCATGGAGATCTCGCCGCTCGGTCTCGACGCGTTCGATGCGTTCGTGAAGAGCGAGACCGTATGGTGGACCAAGTCCATCAAGGCGGCCGGAATCGAGCCGGAGTGAGCAGCGCCATGAGCAAGGTCATCGTCGAGAAGAACGGCCCGGTCAAAACCGTCTGGATGAACCGACCGGAGAAGAAGAACGCGCTCGACAGCGAGCTGTTGGGCAACATGATCAACGCATTGCAGGCGCCGGTCGCAGCAGAGGATCGCGTGCTCGTGATCCGCGGCAAGGGCGACGTGTTCTGCGCCGGTCTCGACATGGCCGAGCGCAGCAAGAGCGCCGGTGACGGCAAGGCGAGCGGCATCGAAATCATGCTGCGGGCCATCGAGCTCTGCCCGCTGCCGGTCGTGGCCGTGGTGCACGGCGACGCCATCGCCGGCGGCAACGAGCTGGCGCTGCATTGCGACCTGGTGGTGGCGAGCCAGAAGGCGCGCTTCGGCATGTCGCTGGCCCAGGTCGGCCTCGCGCCAAACTGGTTCCTGGCCAAGAAGCTGATGGAAGTGCTGGGCCCGGTGACGACGCGCGAAATGCTGCTGCTGGGCGATCCCCTGCCCTCGACCAAGCTCTTCGCGCTGGGCCTGATCGCGCGCTGCGTACCGGCCGATCAGCTCGAGGCCGAGGCCGCCAAGGTGATCGATCGACTCGCCGCCAATGCCCCGCTGTCGCTCAAGGCGATGAAGGCGCTGACAGTGCGCCAGCTCGAGTTCCGCGACGCCATCCCGCACGACGACGTGGACGCGGCCGTTCGCGCCGCGATGCAGAGCCAGGACGCCCAGGAAGGTATGAAGGCGCGGCTGGAAAAGCGCACCGCCAAGTTCCAGGGTAAATAGCCCATGTCGGTCCGGCTCCGCCTCGACAAGCCGTGGAGGCCGCTGACGCCGGAAGAGGCCGCGCGCCTGCCGGGGCAGCTCGGCGTCTACCAGATCGCCGATGCAGAGGGTGCCATTCTCTACATCGGTCAGGCCGGCGGCCGCTCGCCCTTCGGCCTGCGCAGCGAACTCGTACGCGAGGCAGAGGAGCGCGGCCCGGGCCGGCAGTTCCGCGTCGAAGTGAACATGCAGTATCGCAGCCGCTGGTTCGAATTGCTGATGGTCCACAAGGCCGACCACGGCGCGCTGCCGCCCGACAATGCCAAAAACCCGCCGCCGCTGGGACGCTTGAGCCCGGCCTGAGAGAGAGCCATGGATTTCGAACCGAGCGAAGAACAGCAACTGCTGATCGACCAGGTCCGCCGCTTTGTGCGCGAAGAGATCATCCCGCTAGAAGCCAAGCTCGATCCAGACGCCGCGGAACTCGAGCCCGCCGATCACGCCAGGCTGGTCGAGAAGACCAAAGCGATGGGCCTGTTCGGCATCGACATCCCGAAGCAATACGGCGGCCCCGACATCGACATCGTGACCCGCGTGCTGCTGGCCATCGAGATGGCGCAGCATCGCGCCGGTCTTTACGTTCCTTGCTATGGCACCTTCGGCGGTGCGGGCCTCGCCCAGATCTTCGAGGCCAACGAGGACCAGAAGGAGCGCTACCTCTATCCGACGCTGCGCGGCGAAAAGAAGGCCTTCTTCGGCCTCACCGAACCGTCGGGCGGCAGCGATCCGGCGCGCGCCATCCAGACCAAGGCCGAGCGCAGGGACAATGGCTGGGTGCTGAACGGCGCCAAGATCTTCATCTCCAACGCCGACCGCGCGCAGTACGGCATCGTGTTCGCCCGCACCGACGCCTCGAAGGGTCGCGCCGGCATCACCTGCTTCATCATCGATTCCGACACGCCGGGCTTCCACGTGCGCCGCGTCGTGCATACGCTGCGCTCGTCGCACTACGCGACCGAGCTCGAGTTCAAGGATTGCTGGGTCTCCGACCACCAGGTGCTGGGCGAGGTCAACAAGGGCTTCGCCGTGGCCAACGACCGCCTGACGCGCCAGCGCATCCCCTACGCCGCGGGCTGCATCGGTGTCGCCATCGCCGCGCACGAGATGGCCATCGAATGGGCCAAGATGCGCTCGACCTTCGGCGAGAAGCTTGCCAACCGCCAGGCCGTGCAATGGATGCTGGTAGACAACGAGATCGACATCCGCACCGCCCGGCACTTCACGCTGGAGGCGGCCGAGAAGGCGCGGCGTGGCCTGCCCTTCAAGATCGAGGCCTCGATCGCCAAGCTCACGGCCTCGGAAGGCGGCGGCCGGGTGGTCGACCGCTCGATGCAGATCCACGGCGGCATGGGCATGACCAAGGACCTGCCGCTGGAACGCTGGTATCGCGAGATGCGCATCCGCCGGGTCGGCGAAGGCCCGAGCGAAGTGCAGCGCATGGTGATCGCGCGCGAGATCCTGGGCAGCAACCTGCGATGAGCGCGGCACCTCTCGCCGGCATCAAGGTCGTCGAATTCGGCCAGAATCTCGCCGGCCCCTACTGCGGCCAGATCCTGGCCTTCCTCGGCGCCGAAGTGATCAAGGTCGAACGCCCCGAGGGCGACGATGCGCGCAAATGGGGACCGCCGTTCATCGAAGGCGATGCGACGGGCTTCATCGCCCTCAACCGTGGCAAGAAATCGATCACCTGCGATCTCGGCGACCCGGCGCAGCGCGAGGCCCTGATCGAGCGCATCGGAACAGCCGACATCTTCGTGCACAACCTGCGGGCCGACGTGCCGGGCAAGTTCGGCTTCGACGGCGCCACGCTCACCAAGCGCTTCCCGCGCCTGATCTATGCCGACCTTGGCGCCTTTGGCCATGTCGGCCCCTGGAGGGAGCGACCCGGGTACGAACCGATCATCCAGGCGGTGGCCGGCCTGATCTCGCTGAATGGTGATCCATCGGGACCGGAAGCACGCATCGGCGTCTCGATCATCGATCTCTCGACCGGCATGTGGACGGCGATCGGCGTGTTGGCGGCGCTGGCCAAGCGCACAGCGACCGGCCAGGGCAGCCTGGTGAATACCTCCCTGTTCGAGAGTGGCCTGATGTGGACGTCGAACCACGTCGCCGGCTGGTCGGTGACGGGCAAGATGCCGCCGCGGCAGGGCACGGGCCATCCCTCGCTCACACCTTACCAGGCGTTCGAATGCAGCGACGGGCCGTTGATGATCTGCCCGGGCAACGATCGACTCTGGCGCAAGTTCGCCGAGGCGCTGGGCCATCCCGAGTGGCCCGACGAAGCACGCTTCAAGACCAACGTGCAGCGCGCCGAGCGGCGCGGGATGCTGCTGGGGATGATTTCCGAGATCATGAAGACGGAAAGCCGGGCCTACTGGGCGGCCAAGCTCGACGCACTGGGCGTGCCCAACGGGCCACTGAACGCCGTGCCGCAGGTGATGGACCTCGCACAGGTGGCGGCACTTGCCATGTTCAGCCAGCCCTATGCCGGCTCGAACGCCCTATTCCATGGCCTGCCGCTCAGCATCGACGGAGAGCGCGCCGGAGCTGCCGAAAAGGCGCCGAAAATCGGCGAGCACGACGGCAAAGTCTGAGCGTCAGCCCGCAAAGCTCAGGCAGTACTCGCGCACGCGTTCAATGGGGATGCGGGCGTGGCTCTGTACGATGATGAACTTGCCGCCGGGATCCTTCCCATTGGGCAGCAACACCTTTCGCTCGAAATCCTCGGCGGCCCAGACGCAGGACTTTCGCGAAAACAGCTGCTCATCGGCGTAATAACAAGGGTCCCAGTGAGCATGATAGTCGAACAGGTTGCCCTTGAGCTCGGCCACGCTGGTGTAGAGCGAATATTCCGTCCACGGCACGGTGTTGATCTTGCGGCCGAGCCAATAGCATAGCGACGTGAGCCCATCGATGGGCCCGAGGCGGAAGTGCTGAAGTGTCTGCGCAGCCAGATCGCCATGGAGAATGTTCGGCGTAACCGACAGACCGTGGGCCTCGGGGTCGAAGGGCACGCCCACGATCTTCGAGACATGGCGCCACCAGTCATGATGCGCTTTCGGCTCCCAGCGCGACATCGCCACCCGGTCCTTGATGAAGGTGGTCTCATCGAAATCGCCGACGCAGCAGACGTCGGAGTCCAGCGTCAGGAAGCCACCGAAGCCCAGCATCGCCGGAACCTGGAGCTTCACGATCTGTTGGCGGTACCACCCCGTCATCAAATAGAAGCGGCTGCCGAAGGCGAAGAAATCGCCCTCGGAACGCACCGAGACGTCGAGATTGGGGAAGCGCGGCAGGCTGCTGCGCAGTTCCTGGACGTCCGAGCGAGGCGCCACGATCAAGAGTTCGAACGGGGAGCGGCCGCGCCAGTGGCGAGCCAGTGACTCGATCAGAAGTCCGGCCCGCCCAAGGTCATCCAGACGCTTCATGCGTCGCAGAGCGAGAGGAAGAATGGCTTGGCGAACTTCGGTGAACATCGGCCCCGTCGGGGTGGAAGCTACAGAGGGCCCCTGCCCACATCTACATCAATTGGTGTCGAGCGCTCCCGTTTACCGCAATCAGCGGCATTTCGCCCTCGCCGCCGGCTCGTCCCGGACAAAAAAACGCCGGGCCAACGGGCCCGGCGAGTTAAACAGGGAGGCTTCACGTCTGGGAGACGTGGGATCAAACGGATCCCGAGTTTCGATAACGATCAGAACAAGCTTTTCGTATCGAAGACCTGATGCAAACCTATTCCTCGCGAGGCGTATTGGTAGAGGCTAAGTGTGGAATACAGGCATGCGAGGAGCGCATGCCTTTCACTGCCTATGCAATCCTGCAGGTCTAAACGTCAGAATCGTGTCTCTGCGACCTTCCGCAGGAGGAAATCGCGGAATACCGCGATGCGTTTGGAGTGCCGCAGCTCCTCCGGGTAGGTAAAATACACATCGGTCGTACGGACATTGAGGTCCGGCAGGACATTCTCCAGCTTCGTCGACTCGCGCGCGAGGTAATCGGGCAGCGAGGCGATGCCGAGGCCCGATTCGACCGCCCGGAAGATGCCGTAGACGTTGTTGACGCGCAGCACGACGACCCGGGCCGACGGATCGACATTACCTTCGCGCAGGAGCCAATTGACGTCCTGGACCGGCGCCCGGGCATCCTCGCCGAAGATGATCAGGCGGTGCTGGTCGAGTTCCTCGACGGTCTTGGGCTTGCCGTACTTCTGGATGTAGCCATGCGAGGCATAGACATGGCTGCGCACGGTCAGCAGGTGACGCTGCACCAGCCCCGGCTGGCGCGGCATGACCATGCGGATCGCCACATCGGCTTCGCGCATGCCGAGATCGAGTTCATTGTCGGAAAGCACGAGGCTGACGTCGATGTCGGGATACATCGCGATGAATTCGTGCATCTGGGCGGTGAGCCACGTCGAACCGAAACCAACCGCCGCCGTCACTTTGAGGCGACCCGCCGGCTTGTCCTGGTTGGCGCGCAACAGCGCCTCGGCGGTGTTCACCTTGCTCGCCATATCGCGTGCGGTGCGATAGAGCAGCTCGCCCTGCTCGGTCAGGATGAGACCACGCGCATGACGATGAAACAGCATGACGCCGAGCTGTTCCTCGAGCGCGCCGATCTGGCGCGAGATCGCCGACTGGCTGAGCTTCAGGGTTTCGCCGGCATGCGTGAAGCTGCCGGCGTCGGCTACGGCCTGGAAGATCCGCAGCTTGTCCCAGTCCATGACATCGCCTCCCTAAGGCGTTTGGCGTTGCACGCCAAACGCCGATCCCTCGTCGCCAGCCTATTCGGCAGCCTGCGCGACACGCGCCTCCCGGCTCGCCAACCATTTCTCCGCTTCAAGTGCAGCCATGCAGCCGGTGCCGGCCGCCGTGACGGCCTGGCGGAAAATCTTGTCCTGCACGTCGCCCGCGGCATAGACGCCCTCGACGTCGGTCGCCGTCGAGTCCGGCTTGGTGATCAGGTAGCCTTCGCTGTCCATGGCCAGCTTGCCCTTGAACAGCTCGGTATTGGGTGAGTGGCCGATGGCGATGAAGACACCGTCGGTGGCGAGTTCCTGTTCGACACCGGTCTTGACGTTGCGTGCCCGCACGCCCGTGACCAGCGGCGCCGGCGCCTTCTCTCCCAGGATTTCCTGCACTGCATGATCCCACAGCACTGTGACCTTGGGGTTCTTGAACAGCCGTTCCTGCAGAATCTTCTCGGCACGGAACGAATCGCGACGATGGACCAGGGTTACCTTCGAAGCATGATGCGTGAGGTAGAGAGCCTCCTCGACCGCGGTATTGCCGCCACCGACGACGACCACTTCCTTGCCCCGGAAGAAAAACCCGTCACAGGTCGCACAGGCCGAGACGCCACCACCGCGGAACGTTTCCTCGGTTGGTAGCCCGAGCCATTTCGCCGTGGCGCCGGTGGATATGATGAGCGTATCGGCCTCGTAGCGGTCGCCCGAATCGCCGAGACAGACGAACGGCCGGCGACCGAGGTCGACCTCGACGATGGTGTCGAAGAAAAGTTCGGTGCCGACATGCTCGGCCTGCTTCTGCATCTGCTCCATCAGCCAGGGACCCTGGATGACGTCGGCGAAGCCCGGATAGTTTTCGACATCCGTTGTAATGGTGAGCTGGCCGCCCGGCTGAATGCCTTGCACCAGCATCGGCTTCAGACTGGCACGAGCGGCGTAGATCGCTGCCGTGTAGCCCGCGGGCCCTGACCCCAGAATAAGCACTTTACCACGATGAGCTGCTGCCATGTGCGTCCCGCATCCCGCCATCCGCATATCTCTTACATATATGCAAACCTCGCCGCGGATGCACGGCCTGATGCACGGCCTAGCGTGTTTTCCGCGCAATTGTTCACAGCACATACGCTGGTTCTCGCAACTTTATTGCGCAGATGGCATGGTTCTGGCATAGAGCGCGGCCAACGGAGGAACCTCGAAGATGGCCCGCGCAAAGCTCGATCGAATCGACCGGCGCATTCTGAGTGATCTGCAGTCCAACGGTCGGATGACCAACGTCGATCTGGCGGAGCGCGCCGGTATTTCCGCGCCACCGTGTCTGCGCCGGGTACGCGCCCTGGAACGCGCCGGCATCATCAAAGGCTATCATGCCGAACTCAGCCCCGAGGCGCTGGGCTACAGCGTCTCGGTGTTTGCCCTGGTCGGGCTGAATAGCCAGGCCGAGGCCGACCTCAAGTCGTTCGAGGAACTGATCGCCAAGTGGGACGAGGTCCGGGAGTGCCACATGCTCGCCGGCGAGGCCGACTTTCTGCTGAAGATCGTGGCAGAAACCTGGGACGAATATCAGAAGTTCCTGACGACCCGACTCACCTCGGCGCCCAACGTCAGCCACGTGAAATCGATGATGGTGTTTCGCACCGCCAAGCAGATGCCGGGGGTACCGATCCCCGTTGAATGAGGCCCCGTTGAGTGAGGCCCGGTCGAATGAGAGAAGGACGGACCATGGACGGAACTGCCGCGCCTGACGTGACTCTCGAACGTCTGCACGAGATCGCCGACGCTTTTGCCCGCCACGACGTCGACGGAATCGTCGGCTTCTTCGCCGAGGACGGCGAGTTCCGAAATGCCAAGGGGCCTCACCATTGGGGCCAGAGCTTCAAGGGCAAGGCCGCGATCCGCAGCTACTTCCAGCCCCTGTTCGCCGGCACCAGCGACGTGAAATGGCTGCACACCTGTGAATTCATCTGCGGCGACCGGGCGGTCACGGAGTGGCACCGCACCGCCACGCTCGCCAGTGGCGAGTGCCAGGAGTGGCTGGGCTGCGACCTCTACACCTTCCGCCGCGGCCTGATCGTGATGAAAGATACCTACATCAAAGTGGTCGTCTGATCCGGATTCCCTCTTGCGGGGTACGCCGTGTATGGATAGGGTCCTATAAATACACGGCGTGGTCACAAACGGATGGAGGTCGCGAGCCATGAAGAATCTCTTCCAGGCATCCCGGGTCCTGCTGCTCGACATGGCGTCGACGCTTCTCTTCCTCGCGGTGTATCTGCTGACCGGCAACATCTTGCTGGCGGTGGCAGTCGGCATGGCGCTGGGGATCGGCCAGATCGCATGGGAACTTGTGCAGCGGCGACCCGTCGAGGCCCTGCAGTGGCTCAGCCTGGTTATCATCCTGGCGTCGGGCTCGGCGACGTTCCTCACCGACGATCCGGTCTTCGTGATGCTGAAGCCGACCGTGGTCTACGTCGTCGTGGGCATCGTGATGCTGAAGCGCGGCTGGATGAACCGCTACCTGCCGCCGATCGCGCAGGCCACGGTGCCGGATCTCGGCATCACCTTCGGCTATGTCTGGGCAGGCCTGATGTTCTTCTCGGCCGCCCTCAACATCGTGCTCGCCCTCACGCTCGAACCCGCGACCTGGGCAGCCGTGAAGTCGTTTTGGGCGATCGGCAGCAAGCTCGCGTTGTTCGGGATTCAGTACGCCGTGATGAAGTCGACCGGCATCCGTCGCGCCCGGGCGATGATGGCAGCTACTTGAACTGGACTCCGACGATCTCGTAGGACTTCGCGCCACGCGGGGTCTGGACCTCGACCGTGTCGCCGACGGTCTTGCCGATCAACGCCCGGCCAATCGGCGAAGTTACCGAGATGCTGCCCTTGTTGAGATCAGCCTCGTAGGGCCCGACGATCTGGTATCTCACCTTCTCCTCGGTGTCCTCGTCTGCCAAGCGGACGGTGGCACCAAACTTGACGATCTTGCCGGTGAGCTTGCTGAAGTCGATGACCTCGGCGCGCGAGATGATGCTCTCGACCTCGGCGATCCGGCCTTCGATGAAGCTCTGGCGCTCGCGGGCTGAGGTATATTCGGCATTCTCCGAAAGATCGCCATGCTCGCGCGCCGCCGCGATCGCCTTGATGATCGACGGCCGTTCCACGCTCTTCAGGTGCTTTAGTTCGTCCTCGAGGCTCTTCAGCCCTTCGGCCGTCGTCGGAACTCTTTCCATTGTCGGATCGTCCTCAATGAATCGCGCGGCGTCAACGACCAACGAATCCCACCACGGGACCGGCTGACCACGGATCAGCCCGGTTTGCCCTCCCGGATCACCCTCGTGGGAGGTCGGGAGTGACGCCTAAAAAGCGGTCTTGAAGTAGGATTGCAAGGGCGCCACGTCCAGAGGTCCCGCGTGCAGCGCCGCAATACCTTCAACCGATGCTTTGGCGCCGGCAACGGTCGTGTAATAGGCGATTTTATGCATCAGCGCCGTGCGCCGCAGCGTGAAGCTGTCGGTGAGCGCAGTCGCCCCGTCGACGGTATTGAAGACGAGCTGGATCTTGCCGTCCTTCATCAGGTCGACGATGTGCGGCCGCCCCTCAAGCACTTTGTTGACCCGCTCGGCCGCGATCCCGTGCTTGCGCAGGAAGTCGGCGGTGCCGCCGGTCGCCACCACGGTGAAGCCGAGTTCGACCAACCGCTTGACCGGTTTGACCATCGCGGCCTTGTCCGGGTCCTTGACCGAGACGAAGACGAGGCCTTCGAGCGGGACCTTGGTGCCTGCCCCGAGCTGCGATTTGGCGAAGGCGCGGCCGAAATTCGTATCGAGGCCCATGACCTCGCCCGTCGAGCGCATCTCGGGGCCGAGGATGATATCGACCCCGGGAAAGCGGGCGAATGGAAATACCGCTTCCTTGACCGCAACGTGCTTGCCGCGAACCTTCTTGATCGCCAGGGACTTCAGCGACTCGCCGACCATGAGACGGGCGGCGTACTTGGCGATGGGTTGGCCGGTCGCCTTGGCGACGAACGGCACGGTGCGGCTGGCACGCGGATTGACCTCGAGGACATAGACCTCGCCGTCCTTGACCGCATACTGCACGTTCATCAAGCCCACGACCTTGAGCGCCTTGGCCATCGCCTCGGTCTGACGCTCGATCTGGGCCAGAATCTTCGACGGCAGCGAATGTGGCGGCAATGAGCAGGCCGAGTCGCCGGAATGGATTCCCGCTTCCTCGATATGCTCCATGATCCCCGCGACGAAGACGTTCTGGTCCTTGTCGGCAAGCGCATCGACGTCGACCTCGATGGCGTCGCGAAGGTAGGAATCGATCAGCACCGGCGTGTCGCCCGAGACCTTCACGGCCTCGCGCGTATAGCGTTCCAGACCAGCTCGATCGTAGACGATCTGCATCGCGCGTCCGCCCAGGACATACGACGGCCTAATGACGACCGGATAGCCGATCCTTTCGGCGACGGCGATCGCCTGTTCCTGCGACGTCGCCGTCCCATTGGCGGGCTGGCGGAGCTTCAGCTCGTGGATCAGCTTCTGGAAGCGATCGCGATCCTCGGCCAGGTCGATGGCGTCGGGCGAGGTGCCAAGAATGGGAATGCCCACTGCCTCGAGAGGCTTGGCAAGCTTGAGCGGCGTCTGGCCGCCGAACTGCACGATCAGGCCCAGCAGCTCGCCGTTGCGGCGCTCGACCTCAACCAGTTCGATGACGTCTTCGGCCGTCAGGGGCTCGAAGTAGAGGCGGTCGGCGGTGTCATAGTCCGTCGAGACCGTTTCCGGATTGCAGTTGACCATGATGGTCTCGTAGCCGGCCTCGCGCAGGGCGTAGACGGCATGGACGCAGCAATAGTCGAACTCGATGCCCTGGCCGATACGGTTCGGCCCGCCGCCCAGGATGATTACCTTTTGGCGGTCGGTCGGCTGCGCTTCGCACTCGGCTGGATTGACCCCATCGCCCTCATAGCAGGAGTAAAGGTAGGGCGTGTGCGACTCGAACTCTGCCGCACAAGTGTCGATGCGTTTGAAAACGGGCCGGACGCCGAGGCTGCGTCGGCGCTTGACCACGTCGGCGGCGCTCATGCCGACCAGCTCGGCCAGGCGCTCGTCGGAAAAGCCCTTCTTCTTGAGATCGAGCAATTCCTTGGCATCCGTCGGCAAGCCGGAGGCGCGCACCTCAGCCTCGATCTGCACGAGCTGCTCGATCTGGCGCAGGAACCACGGCTCGTACTTCGACGCCTGCGCGATCTCCTCGACCGTGAGGCCGTGACGGAACGCCTGGGCGATCACCAGGATACGGTCAGGTGTCGGCCTCGACAGCGCGCCCACGATGGCGGCCTTATCCGGCGCACCCTTGATTTCCATCTCGTTCAGGCCGGTGAGGCCCGTTTCCATCGAGCGCAATGCTTTCTGCAGCGACTCCTGGAAGGTGCGCCCGATCGACATCGCCTCGCCCACACTCTTCATCGAGGTCGTGAGCAGTGCCTCAGCGCCGGGGAACTTCTCGAAGGCGAAGCGCGGGATCTTGGTGACGACATAGTCGATGGTTGGCTCGAACGACGCCGGCGTCGAGCCGGTGATGTCGTTCAGCAATTCGTCGAGCGTGTAGCCAACGGCAAGACGCGCCGCGACCTTGGCGATCGGGAAACCCGTGGCCTTGGACGCCAGCGCCGAGGAGCGCGACACGCGCGGGTTCATCTCGATCACGACCATGCGGCCGGTCGCCGGATCGACGGCGAACTGCACGTTCGATCCGCCGGTATCGACGCCGATCTCGCGCAGGCATGCGATCGAGGCATCGCGCATGATCTGGTATTCCTTGTCGGTGAGCGTCAACGCCGGCGCGACGGTGACTGAGTCGCCGGTATGGATGCCCATCGGATCGACGTTCTCGATCGAGCAGATGATGATGCAGTTGTCGTTGCGGTCGCGCACGACCTCCATCTCGTACTCTTTCCAGCCGAGCACGGACTCCTCGACCAGCACCTCGCCAACCGGCGAGGCATCGACGCCGCCCTGCACGATGTCGAAATACTCGTCGCGGTTATAGGCGATGCCGCCGCCGGTGCCGCCCAGCGTGAAGGACGGGCGGATGATCGCCGGCAGACCGACGAGGTCGAGCGCGCGCGCCGCCTCCTCGCGATTGTGCACGACCTCGCTCTTGGGCGATTCGAGGCCGATCTTGGTCATGGCATCGCGGAACAGCAGCCGGTCCTCGGCCTTGTCGATCGCCTCGGCATTGGCGCCGATCAGCTCGACCTTCAGCTTCTCCAGCCGGCCGTCGCGGTGCAGCGACATGGCCGTGTTGAGCGCCGTCTGTCCGCCCATCGTCGGCAGGATGGCGTCGGGCCGCTCTTTCTCGATGATGCGCGCCACCATGTCGGGCGTGATCGGCTCGATGTACGTGGCGTCCGCCAGGCCGGGATCGGTCATGATCGTGGCCGGGTTGGAATTCACCAGGATGACGCGGTAGCCCTCGTCCTTCAGCGCCTTGCACGCCTGCACGCCCGAATAGTCGAACTCGCAGGCCTGGCCGATGACGATCGGTCCGGCGCCGATGACGAGGATGCTCTTGATGTCTGTGCGCTTGGGCATGTTAGCCACTTAATCCTTTGGATAGCCAGGCGCCGAACCGCTTCGCGAGCTCTTTGGTCGTTTCGTTGAGGATATTTGTCGTCACCCAAGCGAGTACGGGCGCGGCGACAGCCAATACGGCAGCAATTCTAACTTTCGTAGCTTTTAGAAGGCTACGCACAGCGGACAATTCCGCTACGGCACGTTCCTTGTCTTCAGGAACTCCCGAGAAATCGTTTGTCGACCGAACATCTTCGATAAGCTGATCAAGATCCTTAAGGGCCTGTTCTACACTCGGCTGGTTGTGGTCAATACCAACAATTCGGTCAGCCGCGGGGATATGAGATCCTCCGCTTTCAGGTTTCTCTGCCGTGCGCGGAGACAAAACAAGCTTGAGAGCAGTTTGATCTCTAACCTCGCCGCGCAGATTACGGATCTCTCGCGTCACTATCTCTTGGCGAACGACACAAGACTCGTTGATGTTTGCGATATCCGAATCAGGCGCATTGAGTTGAGCCTCAATTAGCTCAATTCCAGATTGAGAGATTGAAACAACAGAGGGGCCGAAACCAAACTGTTCATGTTCATTTGTAACGTGCTTGGCTTCAACGAGTGCATCATACGCCCTCTCACACCAAAGGTCGTTTGCTCCTGGCACTTCAAAGAGCAACGTTTCTTGTTCCTGCTCATCGCCTAGCGCAACCTTTCCAGTTGTACGCCCGAGCCAATAGAGCATGTAGAGTACGCGCTCCCGCGTCTTGATAAAGGTTAGTTCAGCCATTCTTCTTGCTCTTGTCGATCATCTCGACGAACCGCTTGAAGAGATAGTGGCTGTCGGTCGGGCCGGGCGAGGCCTCGGGATGGTACTGCACGGAAAAGGCCGGCTTATCGGTGCAGCGGATGCCTTCGTTGATGCCGTCGAACAGCGAGACATGCGTGACCTCGGCGTTCTGCGGCAGCGACTCCGGAATGACGCAGAAGCCGTGATTCTGCGAAGTGATCTCGACCTTGCCGGTGGTGAGATCCTTCACCGGCTGGTTAGCGCCACGGTGGCCACGCTCCATCTTGCGCGTCTTGCCGCCGATGGTGAGCGCCAGAAGCTGATGGCCAAGGCAAATGCCGAACAGCGGCACCTTCTTGTCGAGCACGGCCTGGATCGCGGGCACGGTGTAGTTCACCGTCGCCGCCGGATCGCCGGGACCGTTGGACAGGAACACACCGTCGGGCTTGTGGCGCAGGATGTCCTCGCCGGTGGCGGTGGCAGGCACCACCGTCACCTTGCAGCCGGCGGCGGCCAGGCAGCGCAGGATGTTGCGCTTGGCGCCGTAGTCGACGGCCACCACGTGATACTTGGGCTTGTCGAGCTTGCCGTAGCCCTTGCCCAGCGCCCAGGCGGTCTCATCCCACGTGTAGGTCTGCTTGGTCGTGACTTCGATGGCGAGATCCATGCCGTCGAGACCCGGCCAATCCTGGGCAATCTTGCGCAGTTTCGGGATATCGAACTTGCCGTCGGGCGCATGCACAACGACGCCGTTCGGCGGGCCCTTGTCGCGGATGTGGCGCGTTATGGCGCGCGTATCGACGCCGCAGATACCCGGCAGATTGTGGCTCTTCAGCCAGTCGTCGAGCGGCTTGGCCGCACGCCAGTTGGCGGGCTCCGTGATCTCGCCGCGCATGACGACACCCCGCGCGAACGGCGTGATGGTCTCGATATCCTCGAGATTGGTGCCGACGTTGCCGATGTGCGGAAACGTGAACGTGATGATCTGCCCGGCATAGGACGGATCGGTGATGATTTCCTGGTAGCCGGTCATCGAGGTGTTGAAGCAGACCTCGCCCACGGCGTGGCCCGCAGCCCCGATTCCCTTGCCCCAGAATACCGCGCCGTCGGCCAGCACAAGGGCGGCCGTGGCCCAACGCGGCGCGGCGTCTTTCGCGCCGGCGGTCTTGGTTGAAGTCATGAGTGCTTGCGTCCGTTCCGGCCCGCCCGGCGTCGCCCGGGGAGGCGACCTGCGAACCGCGCGGGTTGTAACCAAGCGGTCGCATAGGGTCAAGGCGTGGAAGACAGCTAATTCACAAGCTATTTCAATAGCTTATTTGCTTTGCCAACAGCGGCCGAGGCGATTAGTTTCCGCCGCTTAGCCATTGGGATACCAATGGCGGGTCTGATGGGATCAAAGTGATGCTGCGTGACAAATTGAACGACGCCATGAAAGAGGCCATGCGCGCCCGCGACCAGGCGGCGCTGGGCACGATTCGCCTCATCCTGGCGAAGCTCAAGGACATCGATATCGCCGCCCGCACCGAGGCCAGCCGCGAAGGCGTGGCCGACGACAAGATCCTGTCGATGATGCAGGGCATGATCAAGCAGCGGAACGAATCGATCGTGCTCTATGAAAAGGGCAACCGCGCCGATCTGGCCGACAAGGAAAAGGCCGAGATCGTCGTCATTGAGCGTTTCCTGCCGCAGCAGATGGACGAGGCTGCCGTCGAGGCCGCTGTCCGCGAGGCCGTGGCCGCCGCCGGCGCCACTACCGTCAAGGACATGGGCGGGGTCATGGCCGCGCTGAAGGCCAAGTATGCCGGCCAGATGGACTTCGCCAAGGCATCCGCGGCGGTGAAAAAAGCACTCAGCAGCTAGCGCGTCCGCGCTAGCTGGCGGCGGGCGGCAGCGCCTTCTGAGGCGCGAGAGCCCGCACCGTTCCGAACTGGTAAAGGTCTCCCTCCTGCCTCACCAAGAGAACCTTGAGTGAGGGACACACCTCGACTTACCCCCCTCACCTAACCTCTCCCCTGCGGGGGAGAGGAACATGATCCCCGCTACCCCCAGCCCCGTGTCAGCCAAATCTACATTCGGTGTAAGCCGCACTTTACACTGATGTCAGCCTCACTTTACATCGGGCATGGCGTTCCCACCGGGTTTCCTCGACGAATTGCGCGCGCGCCTCAGCCTGTCTGACGTGGTCGGCCGCAAGGTCTCGTTGAAGCGCAAGTCGGGCAGCGAATATTCCGGCCTCTGCCCCTTCCACAACGAAAAGACGCCATCCTTCACGGTCAACGACAAGAAGGGCTTTTACCACTGCTTCGGCTGCGGCGAGCACGGCGACGCGGTGGGTTTCGTGATGAAGACCGAGGGGCTGTCGTTCCCGGAGTCGGTGGAAAAGCTCGCGCGCGAGGTCAATCTGCCGGTGCCGCGCGCCACGCCCGCCGAACGCGAACGGGCCGAACGCGCCTCTACCCTGCAGGAGGTCGTCGAACTGGCGGCCCGCTGGTTCCAGAAGCAGCTGCGCCTGCCGGTCGGGCGCCACGGTCTCGACTATCTCCGCGGCCGTGGCCTCAGCGAGGAGACGATCGACGACTTTCGCCTGGGCTTCGCGCCGGATACGCGCGACGGGCTCCTGGCGGCACTCAAACGCGAGAACGTCCCGATCGACAAGATCGTCGAGGCCGGGCTCGTGATCCAGCCTGAGGACAGGCGCGACCCTTACGATCGCTTTCGCGGTCGCGTGATGTTTCCCATCAACGATCGGCGCGGCCGGGTGATCGCCTTCGGCGGTCGCGTGATGGGTACGGGCGAGCCGAAGTACCTCAACTCTCCCGAGACGCCGCTGTTCCACAAGGGCGCCAATCTCTACTGCCTCGATCGGGCGCGGCAGGCCGTGACCAAGGACCAGCCGGTGATCGTGGCCGAAGGCTACATGGACGTGATCGCCCTGCACGGCGCGGGATTCACGGGCGCCGTGGCACCTCTCGGCACAGCGCTCACCGAAGGCCAGCTCGGTGAACTGTGGAAGCTCGCCGACGAACCTTTCCTCTGCTTCGATGGCGACAATGCCGGCAGGCGTGCGGCCTCGCGCGCCGCCGAGCGGGCACTGCCGCTACTGCGTGCCGGCAAGAGCCTCCGGTTTCTGGCGCTGCCCGCCGGCGAGGACCCCGACAGCCTGATCCGCAGCCGCGGCGCCGATGCCCTCCGGCGTGTCCTCGACCTCGCCCGACCCCTGTCCGATGTGGTGTGGGACATGGAGACCGACGGCAAACCCGCCGATACGCCGGAGCGCCGCGCCAGCCTCCAGCGCGCGGTTGAGCTGCGGGTGGCCGAGATCGCCGATCCCATGGTCCGGGACTACTATCGGACTGATATGCGCAACCGGTTGTACCGGGTGCGCCGGCCGGAAGCGCCCGCGTGGCGCCCCGGTGAGCGCCGGCCCTTCCGTCGGCCAGGGGACCCCGCGCCCAGTCCCTTCGCGGCCGGTTCTGCCGCCCGCCAGTCGAGCGCCGAAGCCGACGGGTCGCGTCAGGAGCGGGCGCTTCTCGGCGCCCTGATCGAGCGGCCGGCCCTCCTTCATATCCTGGCCGAGGACCTGGCGGCTTTGCCGATCGCCAATCCGGACCTCGCCCGCCTGCGCAGCGGCCTGCTCGATGCCTTGTCCATGATCCCCCTGGGGGTCGACCCGGCGGCCGACGAAGCCATGGCGGATGACCCCGCGACCAATACCTCCCTTGAAGCTCGGCTGATCGAGGAACATCTCCAGCGGAGCGGCCTTGCCACGCTGGCCGCGGCAGCACGGGCCAAGGCCCGGGAGGTCTTCCGGGACGACCCGGTGGATGCCGATGGCCGGGTCGGCCAATGGCGGCGGGCGGCCCGTCATATGAGCCAGCTCACGGCCGATCCGGAGGAGCTGAAGCGCGCCGAGGAAGCCTTGGCCGAAGACATGAGCGAGGAAAACCTGCGCCGCCTGCAGGCCATACTCGACCGGATGCGGCGGGAAAGCGTCGAATCCGGCGCCGGATAGCAGACTTGCAACCGAATATGGGAGACTACCCTATCGGCGCTTGAACTTAACCCCCATATAGTAGAAGGGTAGTTTTAGCGGGATCGCCCTTCCGCACCCCCTTCTTGCAGCCAAATTCACGGCCGGACCGGCCGTTGGATCCGTTTGTCGCACCCAAGGAACAGTAATGGCGACCAAAACCGCGACCGCAGCCCAGCCCGAAGCTACCGATACCCGGGACGAGGGCCCCGATGCCCCCCTCCTCGACACCCTCGGCGCCGAGCTCAAGAAGCTCGTCCAGAAGGGCAAGGAGCGCGGCTACGTTACCTATGACGAGCTGAACGCCGCCCTGCCGCCCGACGAAGTGTCCTCCGAGCAGATCGAAGACACGATGGCGATGCTGTCGGAAGCCGGCGTCAACGTGGTCGAGGCCGAGGAGCAGGAAGAGGCTCCGGCGGCCGCCAACCCGGCCGAGCCCGCCAAGACCGCCGTGGTCGCGGCCGAAGCGACCGGCGAGGACGAGGAACTCGGACGCACCGACGACCCGGTCCGCATGTACCTGCGCGAGATGGGCAGCGTCGAGCTGCTGAGCCGCGAGGGCGAGATCGAGATCGCCAAGCGTATCGAGGCCGGCCAGGACAAGATGATCGGCGGCATCTGCGAGAGCCCGATGACGATCACGGCGCTGTTGGCGTGGCGCGACGCGATTAACGAGGGCCGCATCCTGCTGCGCGACGTGATCGACCTCGAGGCGACCCAGGGCGGCGCGCCCGGCGAGGCCAAGGCCGCGATGGCCGCCAACCCGCCGCCGCCGGCAATGCCGCGCCCGGCGCTGCCCAAGCTCGTGCGACCGGCCGCTCCCGCGGTCAATGGTGCCGCCGGTGCACCCGGTGAGCCGGCCGCCGAAGGCGCTGAGGACGACGAGGAAAACGCGCTGTCGCTGTCGGCGCTCGAGGAGAAGCTCAAGCCCGAGGTGCTGCGCAACCTCACCAAGATCGCCCGCGTCTACCTCGACATGTCGAAGGTGCAGAATCGCCGCCTCTCGACGCTCAACCGCGGCCAGAAGCCCAGCCCCGAGTTCGAGAAGAGCTACGAGAAGCACCGCAAGAAGATCGTCGACCTGGTCCGCCAGATCCACATCAATGCCAATCGCATCGAGCAGCTCAAGCTCGCGCTCTACGATCTCAACCGCCGGCTGATGATGATCGAGGGCAAGCTCCTGCGCATGGCCGAGGGCTTCCGCATCCCGCGCCAGGACTTCCTGGATCACTACCTGACGCACGAGATCGACCCCACCTGGCTCGACAAGGTCGGCAAGCTGCCGGGCAAGGGCTGGAAAGACTTCGCCAAGAAGAAGGGCCCCGAGATCGAGAAGATGCGCGAGGAGATCCGCGTCATCTCCGACCACGCCGGCGCACCGATCTTCGAGTACCGCCGCATGGTCAAGACCGTGCAGGACGGCGAGCGCGAGATGATGCGCGCCAAGAAGGAGATGATCGAGGCCAACCTGCGCCTCGTGATCTCGATCGCCAAGAAGTACACCAACCGCGGCCTGCAGTTCCTGGATCTCATCCAAGAGGGCAACATCGGCCTGATGAAAGCGGTCGACAAGTTCGAGTACCGCCGCGGCTACAAGTTCTCGACCTACGCCACGTGGTGGATCCGTCAGGCCATCACGCGCTCGATCGCCGACCAGGCGCGCACCATCCGCATCCCGGTGCACATGATCGAGACCATCAACAAGCTGGTCCGCACCAGCCGCCAGATGCTGCACGAGATCGGCCGCGAGCCGCAGCCGGAAGAGTTGGCTGAGAAGCTCGGCATGCCGCTCGAGAAGGTCCGCAAGGTCCTGAAGATCGCCAAGGAGCCGATCAGCCTCGAAACGCCGATCGGCGACGAGGAGGATTCGCATCTGGGCGACTTCATCGAGGACAAGAACGCCGTGATCCCGCTCGAGGCCGCCATCCAAGGCAACCTGCGCGAGAGCACGACGCGGGTGCTGGCGACGCTGACGCCACGCGAGGAGCGCGTGCTGCGCATGCGCTTCGGCATCGGCATGAACACCGACCACACACTGGAAGAGGTCGGCCAGCAGTTCTCGGTCACCCGCGAGCGCATCCGGCAGATCGAGGCCAAGGCGCTGCGCAAGCTGAAGCACCCCAGCCGGTCGCGCATGCTGCGGAGCTTCCTCGACCAGGGATGACCTCCGAACAGGCCGCCGACCGCGTCATCCATGCGGTCGGCATCTGCCTGGGAGTGATCGGTGCCGCCGCCCTTATCTGGGTGACGACGATCAACGGGCAACCGGGTGATCTGGCGCCTGTCCTGATCTATGTCACAGGATTGTTGGCCATGTTGGGCTGCTCGGCGGCCTACAATGTGTTCTACACCAGCGGGCGACGCGAATGGCTGCGGCGCTTCGATCATGCTGCGATCTTCGCCATGATTGCCGGCACCTACACACCCTTCACGACACGGCTGGGCAATGGCTGGTCTTCAGGTCTAACCGCCGTCATCTGGACAGTGGCTGCGACAGGTATCGCCCTCAAGCTGTGGCAACCGCGCCGGATCGAAACCATCTCGATCGTCCTTTACCTGGCACTGGGCTGGATTGGCCTCGCAGCGGCCGGGCCGTTCATGGCGGCGCTCGATGCCCGGACGCTTGCGCTGCTGGCGTCGGGCGGCATCGTCTACACAGCCGGCGTCATTTTCCATCTCTGGCACCGGTTGCCCTACCAGAATGCCATCTGGCACGGCTTCGTGCTTGTTGCCGCGGGCATTCACTATCTGGCTGTTCTGACGGTCATTCCTACGCTCGCCTAGGCAGCGCAACCCAACCCCGTCGTTCGACGTTGTTATCGTGCCGATCTCCAGGAGGCACTGTGGCTGACGACGTTGGCGCAACGACTCGCAAACCAGCATGGCGCTACGCGGCCGGGGCTGCGCTCTGCTTCGCCGTCATTGGCGGCGGCGCCTATCTGTATTTCTACGATGGCCCAGCCAAGCCGACAGAGGCGCAGGCCCCCGAAGCCGCAAAGCCCGCCATTGCTGCCGCTAAGCGAGCCGCGCCTGACGACGAGCCGCCCGTCCTTTCCTCAATCATGATCGATCAAGCACGGGAACTCGTCGGCGAAGCCCGCCGCCTGGCGGCTTCGGGTGATTTCGCCGGCGCTGAGATTGCGCTGAAAAAGGCAGAGCAGGCCGCTCCTGGCGTAGACGAAACGGCACAGGCGCGACGCGAGATCGCCGAATTGAACACACCGCAAGGCCAGCTTGCCGCCCAACTCGACCGCGCTCGCAGCGCCGTCGACCGCGGAGACGACACCGTCGCCGAACAGGCGATCGCCGAGGCCGAGCATCTCAACGCTCCGGCGCCGGCGATTGCCGAGCTTCGTGCCAGCCTGCAGGCGGCACAGCAGAAAGATACCCATAAGGACGATCATATCGCATCGCTGCTGGCAGAGATGCGCACCGCCGTAGCGCGTCATGACTTCGCGACCGCAAACCGCGCCCTCAACGAAGCAGCGCGCATCGATATCCAGAACCGTGACGTCCTCAAGGCTCGAGACGAGTTGAACAGGGAACAGGCTTCGGTGCGGGCACCGGCGAAGGACTAGCCCATCATCGTCGCCAGGCAGGACTTCTGGCGCCGCAGGAACGCCTCCAGTCTCGCTTCGTAATCGGCGACGACAGCACTCTGCACCGAGGGCCGCGCGGCAAGCGTCCGACGCCACTCCTGCACGTTGGGCAGCGCCTCGAAGGTGCCCAAATCGACGAAGCGATCGAAGACATCGAAGTAGCGAAATACCGGCGCGAAGACGGCATCGACCAGGGTGAAATCTTCACCGGCAAAGTACGGACCGTCCCCCAATTCCCCTTCCAGCCGCCCGAACTTCTCCCGCAACAGGGCCGTCTTGGCCTCGAAGATGGCTCGGTCGGGCGTGGTCTCGATCGTCCAGATATCGGCCAGGATCGAAGAACCGAACTCCATCCAGGCGCGATGTCGGGCGCGCGTCAGCGGATCGGCTGGATGCAGGCGGGGCGTCTCGGTGTCTTCCAGGTATTCGACGATGACGGCGCTCTCGAATAGCACCGCGTCCCCCACCTGCAGAAGCGGCACCTTGCCGAGCGGCGAGATCGCCCGGAACCACGCGGGTTTGTCGGCGAGATCGACAGTGCGGCGCTCGAACGCCGCGCCCTTTTCGGAAAGCGCAATGGCTGCGCGCTGCACATAGGGGCAGAGATCGAAGGAAACCAAGGTCAGCATGGCAATCTCCATTTATATGCAATTGCATCTAGTGTGTCAGCCACCTTGATGCAAGTGCATATATCTATAGACTGCGGTTATGACCTCCCCTTCGGAATCGGTCGTCCGCGCCTGGACCCGCCTGGAGCGTGCCCACCGTGCCGCCCTCGCCACCGTCGAGAACCGCCTCAAGAAGGAGGGCCTGCCGCCGCTCGCCTGGTACGACGTGCTGCTGGAGCTCGAGCGCGGCGGCGCGCCGGGCCTGCGCCCCTTCGAGCTGCAGAAGGCGATGCTGTTCGCCCAATACAATCTCTCGCGCCTGATCGACCGCCTCGAAACCCAGGGCTACGTCGCGCGCACCGCCAGCGCAGACGACGGCCGCGGCCAGATGCTCGCGATCACTGCGAAGGGGCGCGCAATGCGCAAGAAGATCTGGCCGGTCTACGCCGCTGCCATAGAGGCCGCGGTGGGCGCGCACCTCTCGCCGTCGGAAGCGCGTACGCTGGCCGATCTGCTGGCAAAGCTCTACGCCCCCCGATCGTAAGCCGGCTCCTCGGGAACCAAGGCCACGGTACTACGTTGTCTTCCTGCCGATCTCATCAGGAGGGACCATGGCCGATACCAGCATGACCCCGAACAGGAACGGCCCGCTCTATGCCATCATCGGCGCCCTCGTGGTCGTGATCGCAGGCGGCGGCTTCTATCTGTACAAGATGGACAAGGTGACGGCGTTGCCGCCGCCCGCGCCCATCGAAGCCGCCAAGCCGGCCGCACCCCTTCCACCCCCGCCCGTCGCCACGCCGCGGCCCGTTCCGCCTCCGGCGACGCCGGCCGGTCCCTCGGCGGCACAGCTCAGCCAAGCGCGCAGCTACATCGCCGACGCCCGCCGCTTTGCCACAGCCGGCGACTTCGCCAGCGCCGAACAAGCCCTTCAGTCCGCCGACGCCGCCGTCCCCGGTTTTGCCGAGACTGCCGCGGCCCGCCGCGAGATCGCCGACCTGCGCACCACGCGCGACCAGCTCACGCCGCAGGTTTCCGGCCTCCTGGCCCAAGCGCGTCGCGCCATGGACCGTGGCGACTTCGCCACCGCCGATCGCGCCCTCGACGAGGCCGAGCGCATCGCCCCCAATGCGCGCGAGGTGATCGAGGCTCGCCGTGACCTGCGCGCGGCCCAACGCCAGACCGGTCCATCGGGCGCCCAGGACGCGCGCGTGACGATGCTCGTCGCCACCGCTCGGGCCGCAATTTCCTTCGGCGACTTTCCTTCGGCCGACCGCGCGCTCGACGAGGCCGAACGCATCGACCCACGCGACCCCGCTGTCCGGCAGGCGCGTGCCGACCTGAATGCCGCCGTGCGCGCCCGCCCCCCACGCTGAACACCCCGCGTAACGTCACGAATTCCGTGTAGTCTGCCGCTGAGAGGAACCGGCGGCGGAGCGGAGATGACGGACATAGTCGAGGAATTGCGCGCCAAAGGCGGCCGCGAGGGTGATCTGCTGGGGCGGGCGGCGGCGGAGATCGAGCGGCTGCGCCAAATGGCTTCCGTGGCGTGGCAGCCGATGGCGACGGCACCCAAGGACGAGGGACCGCTATTGCTCTACTGCCCCGGCCTGGAGGGCCACGTCGTGCGCGAGGTCGTGGTCGGGGCCTGGCTGTTCGACGCCAACCGCCGCACCTTCGGCTACTGGACCAGCGACGTCGGCCGCCTCGACCTCGGCTTCGTCGAAACCGGGCCCTGGATCGAATATCCGGAGCTGCATCCGGAACGCTGGGCGCGGCTGCCGCCGCGGCCCGGAGCGTCTGTCGAAGCAGACTATATCTGAATTAGGGCGCTCCTCCTCGATGCCCTCCGCTGCGGGGAGATGTGCTTCGGGTGACACCGAGGGGAGCTACCGGGGACTCGCAACCCCGGCGCTTCGTCAACGCCGGCGCCCGGGCCGGGGTTCCCTTGGCACTCTCGCCAGAATCGGCCGGCTATTGTACATTCGACTGCAAGATGATGACTGCAAGATGAGCGGCGAACGCGCCCCTCGCATGTTCAGCCTCGGCAAGCGCGCGGGCCATCGCTATCTCCGGACCGGCCGGCTGGTGGTCTGGCTCGGCGTCGGCCGCCGTCGCGACCTCCTCGCCGTGTGGTGGCTGGACCGTGGCCGGCGCGTTCTGTCCTCCGGGGTCGTCGTCAAGCCGCCCTGGAAGCTGCCGCGCTACGCCGAGGTCCATGGCAACCAGCGTCCCTTGTTCAAGTTCTTCGGCTGGCGCCTGCTGCCGCTGCACCGCATGTGATCTGGCGCACGTGACCCGGGCGCGAAGCGCTCTTCCCTCCCCCTGATTTTTGAGGCCCCCGTTGAGTCCCATCCTGCAAGCCGGCATCGCCTTCGCGCTCATCGTCGCCAGCGCCGCCATGGGCGCCTTCCTGCGCCTGAAACTGCCGGAGCATCACCTCACAGGCGATTCCAAGGACGTGATCAAGCTGGCCGTCGCCCTGATCGCCACCATGTCGGCGCTGGTGCTGGCCCTGCTGTTGGCCTCGACGCGCACCTCGTTCGAGCGGACCAGCGGCTATGTCAGCCGCATGACGGCCGATATCACCGAACTGGACAAGCTGCTCGGCGAATACGGCCCCGAGGCGAAGCCGATCCGCGTGGCGCTGCGGGCCGACGTCGGCCCGCTGATCGCCTCGATCTGGCAGGAGGACGCCGGACCGCAGTCCGCCGCCGCCCAGGGCAAGGGCCATGGCGATTCGGTGCTCTACATGCTGCGCGAGCTGACCCCGAGCAACAAGGTCCAGGCCTCCATCCAGACGCGCGCCCTGCAGGTCAGCACCGATCTCAACCAGACCCAGCTCTCCCTGATCTCCCAGCCCACCGATTCGATCTCCAACACCTTCCTCATCGTGCTGGTCATCTGGCTCATGTTCATCTTCGCCGTCTTCAGCATGTCGTCGCCGCCCAATCCCACGCTCTTCGCGGTCCTCTTCCTCTGCATCCTGTCGGCGTCGGCGGCGATCTACCTGATCCAGGAACTCGCCCTGCCGTTCGACGGTCTGATGCAGATCTCCAATTCAGGCCTGCGCGCGGCGCTGAAACCACTCGGCTAGAGCCCGTCGGGCAGCCCGTTGGCGACGAGATGGCCGCCGCCGAAGCGCGGGTCGTCTGTGACCTCGCGGATCGCGAAGTCGGGTATGGCAAAGGCGGCCATCCGCTCGTCCGTGTCGAACTCGGCCTCGACCATCCGGAGCCCTGAAAGCTCGCCCTGGAATTCGTCGGCCGACAGCACGACGCCAGGTGGCGCCTTCAGCCGGTGGCGGATCTTCCGGATCCGCCGGCCCGGCAAGGCGGCGGCAAGGACGGCGAATTCGTTTTCCGGCAGGTAGATCGACGTGATCAACCGGGTGTGCGCGTCGACATCGGCCTTGCGGCTGAGCCGCAGCATCGCCGGGACACCCTCGAGGAGACGGGCCTCGTGGAGACGCGCCTCGCGCAGGCGCAACTGGGTACCCGTGACATAGAGGTCGACGATGGTCTCGGTCCGCGCGATCAGCTCGCGCGGCACCTCGCGGCAGAGCCAGCGGCGCTCGCGCTCGACCACCGTGTAGGCCGGCTTGGGAAAGCCCAGGGCTTTTGCGATCGCCGGGTCGATGTCCATCAGGCTATATGACACGTCCACACCTCCTGCGCGCCGGCAAGACGGACCGCACTGCTGTCACACCCAAAGGTGTCACACCAAGTTGAGACAAATGTTGTGACACAGGTTGAGCGCCCACCTGTGACATCGCGTGAATCTGACCCTGTGGCCCCACCTCGGGCAGCCACAGTAGACCGTCGAATCAACACTCGGACGCGTTTTTCGCGCCTCGGTCCACCCACCTGCCGGACAGTCAATGCGGCGGGGGCGTCCCTGTGCTTGCTACTCACGGCTCAGTACCCGGTAAGGGCAAGGTCGCGGGACGGCCCCTCATCCTCCAGGGATCGTACCCGGCGGGCGCGCCGGGCGGGGCATGGCCAAAGGTTCAAGCGCCGACCCTCGGGTCGGCGATTTCAGTTAGTCAGGACAGGAGCGAACGGGCGACTCCGAGTGAGGGATCGACAGCGCGGGGGATACGCGAGATCCGTTCAAGGGTCAGTCCCGGAAGGTCTTCTCCCTCGATCAGTAGAGAACATAGAGATCGATATCCAGGTCCAGCTTCATCTCCACGAGCTTGGCCATCAGCTTGCGATCGAGGCCCAGCGGTGGCCGAGCACCGTTCCACGATTCCACTGCGAAGGACAACTCGGCCACTTCCGGATCGAGGGCCGCCAGCTTTGCGGAGTCGGGCTTCAATTGATCGAGGAGATGGATTGCATGCTCCTTCATGGTGGCCGTCAGCGGCAGGCTCGACCAGAACCGCCATCCCTTCGTCTTGTGCGGACGGCGTCCGGACGGCAAGAGATCGCCGACATTCCATGTTCTCGACGGCTCCACACCGAAGGCGGCGGTGACATCGTCGTGACTGCAGCTATAGTTGACCAGGATCAGAGACGCTCGTATTTCCGTCCTCATCACATCATCTTCGTCGCTCATCATCCACTCCTAGCGATAGTTCGTGATATTGTCGTGCAGCTGCTCGGCTTCACCTTTGCCGTCCTGTCGCCCCCTGTAGATATTGCCATCTCGATCCTTGAACAGGTCGAGCGGTTCGTCCTTGCCCTTACCTTTCTCTTCGTGAATGTCGAAGCCGCCCTTCTTGAGCATCCTGATCTCTCCTGGACTCAGTCTCGTGAGGTCCTTGATCTCGACGGGTTCCGAGGATGTCGTCCCGCCATCCTGCCGCGGTTGTGCTTTGTCGCCGGTGGCTGACGCCGCCGGCCCGGCGGTGTCCGGTTGAGGTTGCGCCGGCGGCGGGGGCTGCATCAACCGTCGTGTGTTCTCGATGGCCTGCTCGTACGGCGACAAGGGCCGTGGCGGATTGTTATGGCCGGGGCCAGGCGCAGGCCGCGGACCGGGCGGCGCAGGCGGTCGCGACGGCGGCCGGCCACCGCTCGCAGGAGCGATATGCTGCGGGTCGAACGGGTCCGAGGCTTCCCGCACGACGGCGGTATCGGCCATGCTGCCGATGGCACGCTTGACGATCCCGTCGATGTCCTCGCCGTTGGGCGCGCGCCCTTCGATGGCCTCGAAGCTATCGAGCAGGTGGCGTGCGTCGGCGCGAGCCTCGGCCGCTTCCGGGCCATCGGTGTCGATGCCCCTTGCGTCGAGTGCCCTGTCGATGCCGAGCCGCGTCCACCGATAGCGAACGAAGGCTGGGCTCGAGGTCCCCTCGACAATCGCCTTCTGCGCGCCGGCGAAGCGTGCGTGGTCCTCGTCGTCGAGCAAGAGTCGGTGGCGGTCGAGAACGGCGCCGGCAAAGGCCTCGGGCTCGTAGATCATCTGGCGGTCGAGCTGCTCGAAGAGGTCGCGATCGGTCCTGAGGCGGCCTTCCACGGCCAAGGTCTCGATGCCACGCCATTGGTCCGGTGCCAGCCAGTCGCGGATTTCTAGCGGTATCGCCAGAAACGACCTGCCGGGGTTCTTCCCGATCCAGTCGAGGGCGGCGATGCCGGCCTCGGCCTGCTGCTTGTTCCACTGCCGCTCGGCGCGGCGCTGGGCAAAGGCGGCGACCTGGCCGATGCCGGCACGCACTTCGTCGCTCGCGTCCTCTGGTGTGAGTGCGGCGGCGCGCTCCGCAAAGACTTCGGCACCGGGCGATCCCGCCGGCTCGATCGGGATGCTCGCCATGTCGCGGTCGACGTCGCGATAGACGGCGGCCTCGCGGGCCCGGACGAAGCGGCGATCGATTACGGCCTGGCGCTCGGCGATGATGACCAGGCGGGCGTGGTCGTAGAGAGCCGAGGCGCCGTCGAGATCTTTCTGGCCGATCGCAGTCTCGATCGCACCGGCGTAGAGATCGGAGAGTCCGTTACGGGCCTTGGTGTCGGTCTCGGCCGGTTCCCAACCGCGACGCTCGCCCTGGTAGCGCAGTTCCTCGACCGCGGTGCGGCCGAGCCGGCGCAGATACGCCGGGTCCCGCCACGACGACGACGCGTCCTGGTTCAGGCCAGCAAGGCGGTCGGCGACGCTCGCATCGTCCACTTCGACCGTGGCCCGCTGCGCCAGCCGGCCCAACGTGCCCGCCGCCCAGTCGAGCCGCGTCTCGATCAGCGGTTCCAAGATGCTGCGCTGGCGCGGCCCGATGGCCTGGGAAAGCGTGCGCTCCTTCAGCTCATTGAGCACCGGTGTGGCGCCGGCGATGGCTTCGAGCGCCGCCTCTCCATGCTGGGCCGAGACTCCGGTCTCGGAATCGTGCAACAGGCCGCGCACGCCGGCCGAGAACTCAGTGTCGAGCTGGCGTGCGAACATCTCGTCAACGCGGATCGTGTGGTCGTCAACCGGCCACGGCTCCGCCTCCGGCTGTGCCACTGGCACGGTCGGGTAGATCGTCGTTCCCATGTTTGCTATCTCCGCAGGCACGAAAAAACCCGCCGCGCCCTCATGAGTCAGAGGGTGCCGGGCGGGCTGGATGAGCGGACACGAGGTCCGCCAGAGCAGGTTTTTTCTGAGCCTATTCCTGAATTGGAAAATTCAAGAAATCATGTCTCCGACGTCGGGCGCGCGCCCCAGCGCTACGCCGCCAGCTTGTAAAGCTCCGCGACGTTGTCGTGCAGGATGCGCTTGCGCAGCTCGGGCGTGAGGTGGCCGGTCTGCTCCTTGATCACGTCCTGACTCCACGGCCAGGTCGAATCGCTGTGCGGGAAGTCGCTCGCCCACATGAGCTGCTGAGGACCCATGTGGTCGGCGAACTGGAACGCCGTAAAATCGTCCTGGAAGGTGAGCGCGATGTGGTCGCGGAAATATTCCGACGGCAGGCGCTGCAGTTCCTTGCCCTTCATCCAGTAGCGGTGCCGCTTATAGGTGTGGTCCATGCGGTACATGAAATGCGGCGCCCAGCCGGCATCGGCCTCGACGCAGACCACGCGCAGCCCGGGGTGACGCTCGAACACGCCGGAGAAGACCAGCATGCCCATGATGTCCTGGCAGCCGCGGATGATGGCGAGGAAGCCGTTCATCTTGGGGCCGCGCGGCTTGGCGAGGCTATTGTCGCCGCTCGAGGTCAGGATGTGCCACGACAGCGGCAGCTCCAGCGCGACGGCGGCCTCCCAGAAAGGGTCGTAGGCCTCGTGGTCGTAGTCGAGCTCGCCGGGATTGCCCGGCATCATCACGCCCTTGAAGCCCATGGCCTTGATGCGCTCGAGGTCGGCGATGCCTTCCTTGACGGTGCGCATGGCGGTCTGGCCCATGCCGACGATGCGGTCGGGCGCGTGACTGCAGTAGCCCTGGAGCCAGCGGTTGTAGGCGTCGAAGCAGGCCTTCTTGTATTCGAAGTCGGGATGGTTGCAGATCAGCATGCCGACGGTGGGATAGATGATCTCGGCGCCGACGCCGTCCTTGTCCTGGTCGGCGAGGCGGGCCGTGGGATCCCAGCCGCTGCGGTGCAGGTCCTCGAATTTCGCGCCGCCCAGCCGGATGTCCTTGGGGGCGACGCCGGCGGCGGCGATCAGGCCCATGGGCACCGGTGTCTTCATGCCGTCCACGACGTAGATGTCGCCCAGGCCTTCCTTGTTCACGACGTGGGGCGCTCGATCGCGGAACGCCGGATCGATATGGTCGAGGTAGCAGTTGGGCGGCTCGGTGATGTGCGAATCGGCCGAAATCGGGCGCCAGTCCATGCGTTTCCCCTTCGCCTCTGATGAGGGCTCTTGTGGACAAAGGGTAGGCCGGGCCGAAGTGTCGCGGCAAGCCGTCCCGGGCCGTCCGTTTCGGCGGGCGGCAGCGGTTGAACCCCGGCAGGCGCTATGGCATACCCCGCCCGCGCCCGGTTCTGGCCGGTCCCGCACGCTGCCGTAGCTCAGTGGTAGAGCACCCCCTTGGTAAGGGGGAGGTCCACAGTTCAATCCTGTGCGGCAGCACCATTTTCTCCCTAGCGGTGTCAACCCGTGGCGGCCCTTTCCCGATAGGCGACAAGCGCCTCGCGGAAGATGGCCAGCGCCGAGAGGCCGGCGGTCAAGGCCCGCATAGATGCCGACGTGTCGCCCGATGCGGCGAGGATCTGCACCCGCGCCTCGCGCACCACCACGTCGGCGATCGCACGCGCGCGCGCGATATCCGGGGCCGCGTCGGGTTTCAGCACGGCGACGGTATCGGCCAGCGACGTGGCGACCAGCCATGCCATGTCGAGTTTCTGGAGGTCGCTCTGTGTGGTTTGCGGCGTGGCGCCGGGCGTGTTGGCCGTCGTCGTGCAGCCCGCGAGGCCCACTGCGAGGCCCACTGAAAGCGGGGCAAGCGAAAGCGCGGCCATAATGGCCGTGATGGTCGAACGCATGATGTTCTCCTGAGTGTTGGTGCTGGGGTGGTCTGGTGTGGTCTGGGGCTCGACAGGCATTTCGATGCCGGTCTCCCTCTTCGTTCAGCGTGCGTTCAGCGCTCGAGCTGGCAGCACTCGAGTTGGCCGCACGCTAACCGGAACGCCGAAAGCCGCGATGGCCAAGCCATCGCGGCGCTGTCGCTCCAGGGTCGTTAACGTCTCGTTGCGCGAGAAGCCTCGAACGCGCCTACCGCCGCCGAGCTACGGCTTCTTCCTGATGTTCCAGAATATCGGCGCCGGCGATTCGAGATTGCCGCTGATGCTGGTGCGGCGTGCCATCGGCACATTGTACTGGCCGAGATTGACGTGCGTCGGGTACTCCGAGACACGCACCTGGATCGCCTCAGCGAGCTCCTTGCGCTTGCCCTGGTCGGTGGTGCGGGCAAAGGCATCGCGCAGCTCTTCCAGCCTGGCGTCGCACGGCCAGCCGATCGCCGCCTTGTCGCAGGCGCCGCTCACGAACGAGGACACGATCGGATTGAGCAGGTCGGCCGACACCCAGGCGGTCATGAAGCCGCTCCAGCCGCCCGCGTTGAGCGGTTCCTTGCGGGCACGCCGCGACAGCACCGTCTGCCAATCCATCGCCTGCATGTCGACCGTGAAGCCGCCGCGCTCGAGCAGCGACTTGACGATCGGCGTCAGCCGGCCGGTGTTGGTGTCGGTGGCGAACAGCAGCACCACCGGCGTGCCGTCGTAGCCTTCCTGCTTCAGGATCTCCTTCGATTTGGCGAAGTTCGAGTTGAGCTTGTCCTCGAAGCCCTTGTCGGTGGCGAACGGCGTGCCGCAGATGAACAGCGCCTTGCACTCCTTGTAGTATTTCGGGTCGTTGATGGCGGCGAGCAGGAAGTCCTTCTGGTTCAGCGCATAGAGCACGGCCTGGCGGATCTTCGGGTTGTCGAACGGCTTGTGCAGTACATTGAAGCGGAAGCTGTACTGGCTGCCCAGCGGATTGAAGTCGACGACCTGGATGTTCTTGTCCTTCTCCAGGAGCGGCAGCATCTCGATCAGCGGCTGCTCGAGCAGGTCGATCTCGCCGTTGAGCAGGGCGTTGGCCGCGGTCTGCGGATCGGTGATGTTGATCCACTCGACGCGATCGACATAGACGTTCTTGCCACCCGACAGGGCCGAGGGCGGCTCGGCGCGCGGCTTATAATCCTTGAACTTCTCGTAGACCAGGGTCTCGCCCGGCCGCCACAGGTCGCGGCGGAAGACGAAGGGGCCGGAGCCCACGAACTCCGAGATCTGCGTCCCCGGCGGCGTGTCGGCAACGCGCTTGGGCATGATGAAGGGCACCAGCGAACTGGGCTTGCCGAGCGATTCCAGCACCAGACCATAGGGCTCCTTCAGGGTGAGCGTGAAGGTCGCGGCGTCGACCGCCTTCAGGTCCTTAGTGAAATCCATCAGCTTCTGGCCCATCGCGTCGCGTGCCGCCCAGCGCCTGATCGAGGCGATGCAATCCTCCGAGGTCACCGGCTGGCCGTCGTGGAACTTGAGCCCGTCGCGCAGGGTGAAGGTGTAGACGAGCTTGTCGTCGCTCACCTTCCAGGTCTCGACCATCTGCGGCTTGACCGCGAGCTTGTTGTCGACGGCAAACAGCGTGTTGTAGATCATGTAGCCGTGGTTGCGCACGATGTAGGCCGTGGTCCAGATCGGATCGAGGATTTTTACGTCCGAATGCATGACCGCCTTCAGCGTCTGGGCCTGCGCCGAAGCCGACATCAGCGCCGCCGCCGTGGCGCCAGCGAGTAGCCATTTCACAGCCCGCCCATTCATGACCTGCATGACCCGCCTCCTTGTTCTCTTCGTTGCCCGATTCTATCGTCCCCTTACACAGCCTATGCAACAGGCGTGCCTTGGGGAGTGCAGCGCATGACACCGCGGCCGACGTCGATCCGGAACATCCCGTGGGCCGTGGTGCTGGACGGCGCCAGCCGGCGCCATGTCTATCGCCGCGACATCGACCTGTTCCTGAAAGATGGCCACATCGTCGAGATCACGCCGGCCGGGGCGCGGCCGGCGGAAGCCAACGAGCCGGCGCTCGACGGCCGCGCGATGCTGGCCCTGCCCGGCCTGGTCAACATCCACAGCCATCCCTCGACCGAGCCCGGCTACCGCGGCGTGCGCGAGGACCATGGTGTGCCCGAGCAGCAGATGACCGGGCTGATGGAGCGCCTGCAGGCCTTTCGCCTGGGCGACGACGGCCGGCAGGGTGCCGCGACGCTCGCCTATTCGGAGATGCTGCGCGCCGGCACGACAACGGCCTGCGACGTCACGGTCCCCTTCGACGGCTGGCTGGAGACGATGGCAGAGAGCGGCATGCGCTTCTACGCGGCGCCCACCTTCGCCTCGGCGCGCTGGGGCATGGCCTCGCCGCAGACCGTGACCTGGAAATGGGACGAGGCCGGGGGCCTGGCCCAGTTCGACAAGGCCAAGCGGGTCATGGCCGATGCCGAGGCGCACAATTCCCGGCGGCTCGACGCCATGGTCTTCCCGGCCCAGATCGACACGGTGACGCCCGAGCTGTTCGCGGCCGGCCGCAAGCATGCCGACGACAGCGGGCTGCGCTTCTCGACCCACATCGGCCAATCGGTGGTCGAGGTGCGCGAGATGATCCGCCGCCACAACATGACGCCGGTACAGTGGGCGGCAGCGCAGGGTCTCCTGAAGGGCGACACGGTGCTGGCGCACTGCATCCTGCTCGACGACCATCCGCAGATCCGCTGGCACACTTCCAAGGACCTCGACCTGATCGCCGAGGCCGGCGCCTCGGTGGCGCATTGCCCGCAGCCCTTCGCCCGCTACGGGCTGGCCATGGACCATGTCGGCCGCTACCGCGCACGCGGCGTCAACGTCGGCCTCGGCACCGACTGCGCGCCGCACAATCTGATCGAGGAAATGCGCCTCGCCATCGTGGCCGGCCGGCTGATGAGCGAGGATATCCGCAGCCTCGACACGGCAGGCGCCTTCGAGGCGGCAACGCTGGGCGGCGCGGCAGCACTCGGCCGCGACGACATCGGCGCCCTGGCGACGGGCATGGCGGCCGACATCGTACTGGTCGATCTCGGCCATCCGCTGATGCAGCCGGCGCGCGACCCGCTGCGCTCCTTCGTCTTCCACGCCGCCGACCGCGCCGTACGCACCGTGCTGGTTGACGGCGAGATCGTGCTGAAGGATGGCCATCCCGTGCATCTCGATCCTGCCGCCGCCATGGAGCGCGTCGCCGAGGCGCAAGCGCGCATGCTGAAGGACTCGGTGAAGCATGACTATCTCGGCCGCGATGGCGAGGTCATCGCGCCGCTGTCGCTCGAGGTGCGCTGACAACTCGCGCTAGTTGCGCGAGAAGCCTTCCGGCCGACGCTAGGGTGGCTTCAGCTTCCGGGCAACGGAATACCGACAACAGTACAGAAAGCCGAATTATGTCACCGGTCGAGTGGGCGCAGCATTTCGAGCCCGGTTGAGCTCGTAGGCGATCACCGTGCCCAGCATGGCGATGCCGATCAGGCGCGCGGCCACCATGCCGCCCACCCAGTCGTCGACGAGATCGGGGAACATCAACGATACGCCCGCCGCAAAGCAGAAGATGCGTGTGCCGACATTGAGCGGCCGCGTGATGTGGCCCTGGGCCGCAAAGGCCAGCGCCACCACGCCGGCAGCGGCGCCGATCGTCACCCAGACGGCCCACATCCAGCTCATACCCTTGGGGAACTCGAGCAGCAGGCCGCTGCCGATCGGATCGAGCACGAAGATGAACGGCACGAGGAAGGCCGGCAGCGCATACTTCCAGCTCTGCAGCGTGGTGATGTAGGGATCGGCGCGCGTGAGCGTCGCCGCCGCGAACGGCGACAGCGCGGTCGGCGGCGACACTTCGGAGAGCACGGCGTAGTAGAAGATGAACATGTGCGCCGCGTAGTCGGGCACGCCGAGCTTGATCAGCGCGGGCGCCGCGATCACCGCGCACATGATGTAGGACGCCGTCACCGGCACGGCGAGGCCCACCACCCAGACGATCAGCGAGGTGTAGATCGCGGTCCAGAACAGCGAGCCGCCGGCGAGGTCGATGACGATCGAGGAGAATTTGAGCGCCAGGCCGGTCTTGGTGATGATGCCGACGATGATGCCGGCACAGGCGCAGGTGGCGGCCACGCCCAACGCCTGGATCGAGCCGGCGGCGAGCGCGTCGAAGAGCCGGCGCGGCAGCAACGCGGTGTCGGTGCGCAGGTAGCTCACCAGGATGGCGAGCAGGATCGACCAGAAGACGGCGTAGGTGGCCGAGTAGCCCCAGATCATCAGCACGACGACCGAGATCAGCGACGAGAAGTGGAAACCGTAGCGCATCAGCAGCTGGCGCATCGTCATGTCGAGCTCGGGATCGACGGCGCGCAGCTTGTACTTGCGCGAGTCGATCTCGGTCATCACCAGCAGGCCGAAGTAGTAGAGGCAGGTGGGAATGATCGCCATCCGCACGACGTCGAGGTAGGACATCTTGAGGTACTCGGCGATCAGGAAAGCCGCCGCGCCCAGCACCGGCGGCGACAGGATGGCGCCGAGGCCACCCGCGGCCAGCAGGCCGCCCGCCGCCGTCTTGCCGTAGCCCGCCTGGCGCATGATCGGCCAGGCCACCGTGCCGATGGTGACGGTCGTGGCAACACCCGAGCCCGACGGACCGCCCAGCAGGAACGACGACAGCACGACGGCGCGGCCGGCGGCGTTGGGCTGGCCCTTCATGGCGAGCAGCGAGAAATCGATGAAGAAGCGGCCGGCGCCCGAGGCCTGCAGGATAGCGCCGAAGATGGTGAACAGAATGATCAGGCTGGCCGAGACGTCGATGGCCGAGCCGAAGATGCCGTTCAAGGTCATGTAGAGCTCGGCGATCAGGTCGACGATCGGATAGCCCTTGTGCGTCCACGGCGCCGGCAGGTAGTTGCCCCACAGGCCATAGGCGAAGAACGCCATCGAGACGATTGGCATGATCCAGCCGGTGGCGCGGCGCGTCGATTCGAGCACCAGCAGGATCAGGACGGCGCCGACGGCGATGTCCATGTGGGTTGGCGAAACATAGCGATCGAGGAAATCGTCGGCGCCTTCGAGGCTGATCCAGGTGCCGCCCGTCATCATGTACCAGATGACACCTACCGAAAGACCGGCGGCCACGATGTCCCAGGGCGCAATGCGATTGCGCCAGCTCTTCACCATCGGGAACAACAAGAACACCAAGGACAACGCGAAGGCGACGTGGATCTCGCGCAGGCTCTGCTGGTCGACGGTGCTGGCGGCGGCATAGAGGTGGAACAGCGTCATGGCGACGGCGATCGAGGTGAGCACCGTGCCCCACCAGCCGGCGAACTTATGGACGGCACCGTCCTCCTGCTCGATCAGCTCCTCGACCTTGCGACGCTCGTCATCGCTCAGCAGTTCGCCCTGAACCGTCATCTTGTTCCCGACCCCAAAAGACCCAACCCCAAAAGAAAGGGGCTCCCAGCCTGGGAGCCCCGGCCCGCCGTCGCGGCGGTTCTACGACAGCTTGATGCCCTTTTCAGCGAAGAACTTCGCGGCACCGGGATGGAACGGCACCGAGGAGTTGGCCTGCTTCTGGTTCTCCGGCGTCATGTCCGTCACTGCCTTGTGGGTCGCAAGCAGGTCGGGATAGGCATCCCATAGCGTCTTGATGATCGTGTAGGCCTGTTCGTCCTTCATGGTGGCCGGCACGATCAGGATGTTCCAGATGGCGATCACCGGGACGGACGCATCCTGGTTCGGATAGGACTTGGCCTTGATCTCGCTGGCCGCGAACACCGGGCCATACTTCTTGTTGAGCGCCGGCACCAGTTCGGCCGTCGGGATGAGCTTGATCTTGACGCCCTGGGACGCGGCGAGATCGGTGATTGCCGCCACCGGCGGACCACCGTTGAAGAAGTAGCCGTCGAGCTTGCCGTCCTTCATGGCATTGGTGCTTTCGGCCGGCGCCAGGCGCTCGCGCTTGATGTCGGAGAGTTTCAGACCGAGTTCGTCGATGATGCGCAGCGCCATCACCTCCGAGCCGCTGACCGGCGCGCTGGTCGAGATGCGCTTGCCCTTGATATCGGAGAGCTTGTTGATGCCGGTGCCCTCCATGGTCACGAAATGCACCAGGTTGGGGTAGACGACGCAAAGCGTGCGCGACTCGACGGGCTTGCCGACGAACTTGTCGAGGCCCTTGATGGCGTCATAGGCGGTGTCGCACTGGGTGAGCGCCATCTCCGCCTTGCCGTCGCGGATCATGTGCATGTTGGCGACCGACCCGGCGGTCGCCTCGGCGGTGACCGCCCAGCCCGGCACCTTCTTGCTGAGGATATTGGCCATCGCGCCGCCCAGCGGATAGTAGACGCCGCCGGTCGTGCCGGTGACGATCGAGAATTGCTGCGCCTGCGCCGAGGCGGGACCGGCGAACGCCCCCGTGAGACCGAGCGCGCCGGCCGTGCTGCCGGCCGCGATAAACTGGCGTCTTTTCATGTAGATTTCCTCCAACGAACGCATCCGGTCTTGCCGGGGGTCGGGGAAGAAACCATGACGCCTGCGACCAAGCAACAGTCGCTCTGCAATCTGCGCCCAAAGGGAACCGACCTGCAGAAGAGTCCGGACAACTTCTGACGATCGTTGTCCGTATTTGTCATGAACTGTTCGCCCCTAAGCCGCGTTCCCAGAGCGCACGCTCGGCGGCACGACGCCGGACGAGACCGGGGAGTTTGCGGGCTCCTGCAAATACCCAGCGGTCGAACTGCGGTCCGGCATCGGCGAGGCGCCCGCCGTTGACCAGGCGCCGCAGTGTCGAGGCGGAAAGCGCGCCCTCGCCGAGGTTGAAAGTGAAGCTCACCAGGGCATCGAAGCAAAGCCCGCCGAGCGGTACATCGATCAGACGGCACACGGCCCCTTCGTAGCGCGGAAGATCGCCGCGCAGCAGCGCCTCGCCCTCTTCCTGTGAGAGCGGCATTTCGAATCGCTCACCGTCCAGGACGACATGTCCGTAGCCCACGGTCGGAAAGCCCGCAGGACAGACATAGGGCGTGGGGGAGAAGCCCTCGAAAGCCCTGATCAGGGAGAGCCCGGCCCCTCCCGTCGCCCGCGGGCTGCCTTTGGGGCTCATCCACGCCCCCGTTCCTTGTTGAAGGTGCGATTGCCGAACCAGAAGGTCACGATGGCGGCCCAAACGGCCCAATCCTCCTCACCCCACATCGACATAATGGCCGATGCGGTGCCGTCGCCGTTCGTTTGCAGCAACACGAACTGCGCAACCTTGACCGCGGCGTAGAGACCGAAGAAGCAAAGCGTCAGGAACGGTCGCACGACGGCGTTGAAGCCGTCGACCCAGGCGATACCTGAAGGTCTCAGGGCCGCAGAGAAGGCCGCGAGTTCACTCGCAACGTCGGCACTGGCGTTGATCTCCTGCATCTTGGCGGCGTGGCCAGCCTCCATCGCGCGCATCTGGAACTCGCCCTGTACCCGGAGCATTTCGATTTCCTGGGCGTGGTTTTGCTTCTGCTCGAAGAAGCCGATCAGCCGGGGCGCGAGCGATCCCAACAGGCCGACGATGGAGCCGAAGAGTGCAATCACGAAGGATCTCCTTTCACTTCTACAATTTGAATTTGGTCGACGCGAAGAACACGAGGGCGCCGATCACGACCAGGGCGATGCCCTGGCCGATCTGTTTCAGCGCGCCGTTGCGTACGACGCGGTACATGGCGAAGAGATCGCGCAGGCCCCGGACGTGATCGGCGGCCTGGGCGTCGTCGAGGCCGACCGAGGCCAGTGCTCTCCTCGCACCTCGCTCGGCCGCGTCCTCGAGCATTGCCTCGAGCGCGAGGCGTGGCATCGAGACCAGCGAGTGGTCGTAGTCGCTCATGGTGCCTCCTGATTGCATGGCTGTGACGGCTTGGGTGCGCGCGACTTCCGCTGGTTCTCTCCCAGCTCGGCGAGGCGTGCGTCCTCGAGCGCGTTGCGGCCGATCTATGCGTCTTCGGGCAGCTCAATGGCCGCCGGGAAGTCTGGATCCGTGAGGTCCATCGTCGGCAACATGCCGAGATAGTCCCAAAACGCCTCGTGCATCGGGTCCGACAGGACCAGCACGTTCAGGATGAACACCGGGTTCGGATTGGCCCCGCCACCCTGTCGCTCGACGGGCTGCAGGGACGGGCCGCGAACGTGATCGGCATTCTCGGTGGCCAGGATAATGAAGGTTGCCATTAGACTGCCGCCCCAATCGACGTGAGGCACGCCTGCACGGCCGTCCAGAACGTCGCGTGCATCGCGTCAGACTGGAAGGCAGCCCCCACGTAGGAGAAAGCGCACTCGCCCGAATAGAAGCCAGCCGCGGTGGCCGAGGAGTTGAATGCCCCCTCGTAGACCTCGAACGTCACCAGCGACGTAGATGTGCTGGCTGGGGAAGCAGTGTCGACCAACACGCCGTCAATGTAGGTCTTGACCGTGGGGCCCGCGCCGAAACGCTCCACCGATGTCAGCCGGCGTGTCGTGACAATGGCGGGGGTTCCGACCAACGTGCAGTTCAGGGAGTAAACAGTCGAGTTGGCGGCACCGCTCGCTCCACGTGGGCGCAGGGTGAAATTCTGCGATGTGTTGGTCCGCGAGCCGAGGGCGGCAGAACTCGCGGGATTTGCTATGTCGGTGCGGAGGTACAACCCGAGGTGGGGGTCGCTGCCCGTCATAGCACCAGCATGGCTGCTCGGGATGAACCCTGTCGCCAGGTAGTTCGTCGCCGCGTCGTAGGTGTAGCCCCGGTTCACGGTAAACAGCGGGGAGTTCACTGGCGTTGCGAGGCGCCGCTGCTTGATCGACGTGAGGGCCTGGGGAGCGTTCTCTCCGGCCCGAATCGAGAAGTCGTCAATCAGAGCGTAGGCACCGCATGCCTCCAGGTCGAATACGAGTTGGTCGACGATGATGCGCCGCGCGAGAGAGACTGTCCCGCCGTTGGCGATGACAGCTGCCTCCCAAGCCAGAACGCGGGAGTCGTAGGCGCGCCCCCCATTGTCGCCCGCCGCGAAGGGGCTCCCGAATACGCCATGGAAGACATTGTTGCTCATGGTTCACCTACTGACTGACGGAGAGATTGAAGGTGCCGCTGGTGTAGGCCGAGCAACGGACCCGGACCTCCCACCAACCGGCGAGGCGGCCCACCTTCGGAAAGTCGGCCAGGTTCGACGAACTGAAAATCACTCGCGTTGCGACGACCGAGTCGTCTCCGCGAACCCGCCGCGTTTCGACGACGAACGTGCCGGCGGCACCACCCAGATCTTCGACATCGCAAGTGAAGACGTGTTCGCCGAGGCTGTTCAGCGGCATCCAAGGCGTCTGCCCGACGCCCGAAAGTGACCCCGACTCCACCAGGTTGGGCGTGGAGCCATCTCTTTTCTCGATTAACGCTGCCATAATCTTTCTCCTTTGCTTTTATGATTTCGGGGCGTTGGCTACACGCCTCAACCCGAGCACTATTCATCTTTGGAAGATTCGTAGACCCGTTTGGATGACGACGCGCATTTGGTCAGCTGCCCCTCGTCATCGATTTTCATGCGCTCTTCGAAGCGTACAAAAGGTCAAAGTTGTGCGTTCTATTCGTAAGGTGTCGACTGACGATTGAAGCCCGTGCCATGTTGCTTTAACCACTCAGCTACTGAATGCGGGGGAAGGACTGTTCTGATGAGTGCTCTGGACCGCTTCCAGGAGAAATGGCGAGAAGTGCCCGGCGGTGACGACGTCGATCACCGCGTGTTCTCCGATGATTTGCTTAGCCTTCCTGATGAGGAGTTCCTTGCACGATGGAACTCTATCTCAGCGCGGCGCGCTGCCGGTGTGGTTGGACGAATGGAACCGCTCTACCGTGACTTCTTCCGTGATCGACGAGTGCTGGAACTCGGCGGAGGGCTCGGCTTTGACGGCTTAAGATTTGCAGCGCAGGGCGCGTACTGGACTTTTGCAGATATCGTTCCAAGCAACCTCAATGTCATTCGTCGAATCGCTGCTCTCAAAGGCATTACCGTCGAATGCCATCTGATAGGTGAGGATTTGTCCTTCGAGGCGTTGCGGCCCGACTACGACGCAATCGTTGTCATCGGTTCTATTCACCACGTTCCCTTTGATACTGCCCGCAGTGAGGCACTAAACGCCCTTAGTAGGTTAAAGGTCGGCGGGCGATGGATCGAATTGGTCTACCCAAGAGAGCGCTGGCTCCGCGAGGGATCAATGCCATTCGATAGTTGGGGCACCAGGACTGACGGTGAGCGAACCCCCTGGGTCGAATGGCATGACGTCGAGAAAGTTCGCCGCCGCCTCTACCCGGCCATCCTCACGACCGTGCTGGATTTCGAGCTAGCCTCAAATAGTCATCGATGGCTCGATTTGAGGTATGCCGGCATGGGCAGGACCATCGATCCGACGAAGTTCCTCGACCTTGTAGGTCAGCCAGTGATTCTGGAGGGCGGGACTCGCGACGGATGGGCTTTCTCTGGTTCAAAGGGTGCCTTCCGCCCGATCGGTAGGGTGGATTTGCGGCCCCTTCTTACGAATCTTAGTGCTCCATTTGCCGTCGAATTAATCCTGCATATCAGCGAGGGGATGGTGGGTGTCGGCCTCGTAGATACCAACAATCAATATCTCGCCGACACTGAGGTCATCCTTGAAAGTATGCCGGAGCCGAGGCTCATCACACTTCGATCCAGAGAAACTCCGAGCTTCTTGGTATTCCGCAATCGGCACGAGAATCATGTAAGTGCCTTTGTCATTCGCTCCGCCCGACTAAAGGAGGCATAGAAATGTCACTGTATTAGCAGTCACATTCCTTTTGTACGGCTGCTACAGGTTCTTAGACTAGCAGCTAGTAAAATCCGATGCGTCGATCGCTGCCACTATTGAAAATCCTCCAGTCAGCGATGACTGGACGTACAATCGGCAGCTTTGTTGACAATGGCGATATCAGCACCGCCAATCGTAGGCAACGTAAGTACCGCTGCCATTGCCAGTGACGAATGACGACGTAAAGTTGCTACAGATTTCGAGGCCAACCCAATAGCCAAGGCCGAGAAATGGAAGAGCTTTGGCGTGGACATTGGTCGAGGACGACCAACCACTGCCGTTATAGTAAAGCCCCTGTGTTATTCCGACCGGCGTCAGGCTTCTGAAGCCCATCGCAACGCCGCTCGAGGTAGCGAGATCAAATCCTAGATAGCTCTGCGCCACGCCGGACAACCAATCTTCCGCGAGACCGGATACCATTGTGGCGCGGAAAGTGGCTGAGCCCGCGAAGACTCTGGTGCCGTTGATCACAGGCCAGGAACCTACACTGGAAGAAACGATGCCCGCGACGGACATACGGTTGTATGCATTCCAGACACCAATGAAGGCCTCACCTCCACCCGCCGCCGCGCTGCCCATTTTGAAATCAACTTGCGACGAGCCGTTAGTGACGATCGTGCCGACATAGGTTCCGCGCCGTGCGGGCGGCCCGTTGGTGATGTCGTATTTGTTGACCCACAGGCCATTCAGGCGTTCGAGTTCGGTCGTGGCTGCCCCCGCTCCCCGTGCGATTGTATAATTCTCTCCAGTATGAACACCGGACTGCGAGCCGCTGGTCGTGATGAACGTGCCTGCGACCTGGTTGGCAAGCGTCGTGGAGAGCTTGAAGGTGTTGGCGTCCACTCTGGTTGCGAAATAGTCGGTATTCGCCGCGAGCCCGGTCGGCAAGGCACCCGTTGTGGTGAAGCGCACCGTCGCGCCGTCATAGAGTCCGTGGGCGGTCCAGGTCACGACGCAAGGCGCCGCGATCGTCATCGTAACGGTGCCGGCCTTGATCCATTTGGGCCCGCGCGTCAGCCGGATGATACCAGAGTCGTTCCATATGAACGCGTCGATGACCTGGTACGGGCCGGCCGCGACGGGGCCCGCCTTGTTGGTGGCGCCTTGAGTGAGATCGTTCGACCGCTCGGCAAAGGCTGTCGGCACAAACGCCGTCCCATCGTAGATCGGCACAACGCCACCCGTGTAGGGGCTGTAGAAGACGGACGTCTTGCCGGTCTGATCGCCCGTCATCACCGGCTCTCCGGACGACAGCGTGAGGCGGCCCTGCGGCGCGACCGGCTGGCTGGGGATCGCCCATGCCAGATCGGCGCCGTTGACACCCAGAAACTGGCCCGCCGTCCCGCGCGCCAGTCGCTTGTACGCCGAGCCGCCGCGGGTCAACAGATCACCCTGGGTCGTCAGGATGTTCATCGGCTGCAACTGCTGGATCAGGGCATAGTTGCTTTGTTCCGTCGCCGGATTGCTGATACTGCTGAGGGTGTAGCGGCTCACCCGTTCTTCCAGCTGCTGCAGCGCCATGTAGATCTGGTCGAAGCGCCGTTCGACGACCTCCGGGTAATAGCCACCCTGGTTGGAAAGGACGGTCGTCTGCGTATAGGGCACAGTCCGTATGATCGTCAGCTTCGTGTTCGCCCCAATGGGCGAGCCCGACAGCGGATAGGTTACGGAACCGCCCGACGGGCTACCGATACCTGCGACGCCGTAGAGAGTGGGCGACAGCGTCGTCTCCACTCCGGAGACATCCGTGAAGATGACGGCGAGATGATCCACTTCGAGCACGGGAAAAGAAAAGGGCCACTCAGTAGTGGCCCCATTGCCGTCGTGGATTACCTTGTTGATCGTCGATGAGAGAGACAAGGGGTCCTCCTGTTCTTCATAGCCAAAAACGATGAAACGGCCGGCATTCAACGCCCCAGGGCGTCGCCGGATCGATGGTGAAACCCAGCCACGAGAGCCAGCGCACGGCGCGCGTGTGGCGGGCGTCGACACGGTTCTCGAGGTGCGGGTAGTGGTCGCGCATGCCGGCCAGCAACGGCCTGGACAGCCGAGCGATATCGGATCCGAGCGCCTCGAAGGCATCGGCCGCCAGCAGCCACGGACAGCCCCTGCCGTCGAGCAGAGACAGCGGCCCGACGCCCCACAAAGCGATCGGCCGGCCGTGGATGTTGCGCACGGCCCAGACATGCGTGCTGAAATCGTATGAGCGACGCAGCGCCTCTGCCGGCAGCAGGCCCGACGCGGCGCGAATTTCCTCGACATCGGCAGCCCGCAACCGCGGCCCCAGGCAACTGACATCCATCGCCGTTGCAGCGTCGACCACGAAGGCGCTCATTCGCCGACTTCCAGCCGTGGCATGACGGCCACAATGGTCGCCGGCAACGGCCAGGCTTGGCGGATGAAAATGCGTCCGTTGCTGTTCCAGGACGGATCGATCAGCACACGCTCATCGCCGGTCGTCAGCAGGGTCGGAGCACCATAATTTTCGGACGTGCGCTCCTTGATCTCCGTCAGGCGGCCGGCATCCGGCCCCACGGCAAGACCGCGCGTCGCCTTGACGCGCAGGATCACTTCCTGCGTGCGTTTCGCCCGCCCCTGCAGGGTCGGTGGGCCCTGCTCGATATCGAGGGTTTCGAGATCGCAGGTGTAGGGCAGCCCGGCCAGGATACGGCCCGACGCACGTGGGATCCCCACCATGCCGTTCGCGACCGTGGCCGGAGGCTGAACCGAGCCATCGGCAAGGATTGCCACCTGCCGACCTTCAAGATGCCAAAGGTCGGAAATCGTTGCACTGGCCATTGCCCAATCGGATAGCGCCACGGCCTGAACCGCCGCGGGTGCCGCGGTGTCGAGCGTCGCCGCGACGTGCGCAGCATCGGTGAACGAAATCACCGTCACGGTTGCCTGGTTCTGGCCAACGCGCAGGATCAGCTTCCGCCCGACGCTGGCCGCCGAGAAAGGCGCATGGCCCGATGCGGAAAGTGCGACCGCATCGCCGGCCGAATAGGTCGGACCAGCGATGGTCATCGTTCTCGCGGGATCGACGTTCCAGCCATCGTACCGTCGTCCCGAATCGACACACCAGCTCGCCTGCACATCTGCGAACAGGCGGGACGCCATGCGCTCGACATAACGGACCGCGCGGCCTCCTACGACACGCCGCACCGAGAGATAGAGGGCGGTCTCGTTCTGCTCCTGAATGGCGCACACGCTCTCCACTGCACCATCGGTGACATGGCGAGACCAGGCGTAGACGTCGTGCTCCTTGAGATAGGTGAAACCCAGCAGCACGCCGTCGGAACGCACACACCAGACGACCGAATCGGGATCACGCGCGTACGCCCATTCCTCGATTTGCATGCCCTCAAACAGGTGACTTGCGAGGATACCGACGTCCTTGCCTTGCCAGGAATCGGCACCAAGGTCGTAGGCGAGATCGCGGACCTTGCGGCCCGCTGGTGTGACGAACAGCGCGGAGTTGCCGCTGACGATCGGCGGCACGTGGGAAATACCGGTGTAACCCTGTGGCTTGAGGCTGGTATTGGCCGGTGTAATGATATCGGACTGGCTGCCTGCCCAGCACTTCCACTCACCACCGGAGGTGAACACCAGCAGCGAGTTGAGACTGAGCAGGAAGCGGATTTCGTTGACCTCTCTGCTGGCGATGGTGCGGGTGATGGCATCGGAATCGCGCGTAGGCTCGGAAACACTCATGTTCTTGAAATTCGCCGACTGACTCGCCCACAACGTCTGCGGGCCCTTGTCGGTGCGGGCGAACCACTGGCGGCCGTCATGCCATGTCGAACAGCCCGGCCAGTCGGCCGCCGCAGCGAACGGGTTGCGCTGGATCGGCGGCGTGTCGGACGTATCAGGGACGATATTGGTGTCGGTGAAGGTACTTCCCGACTTCACTCGGCCGATGAATCCGTAGATGCCGTTCTTGTTCTTGTAGGCGTTGTAGTAGGTGCAGCCTGCGACCGGCGTGAAGACAATGCCCGAAACCGCATCCGCCGCGCCGACCGGGGTGCTGGCCAGGCTTTCCTCCCCGTTCTCGTCGTTCACCGCGGTCAGGACATAACTTTGGGTGGCGCCGGGGTTGGTGCTGATGAGCCCAGTGGGCGCAGAAGTCACCGGCGCGAAAACGATGGTGTCGAGCGTCCATGCCGTATGGCTCGTGCGCGTGAGATTGCGCGGAGCGTAACCGGGATGGGTGAGCGTCATCGTGTCGGCCGATTGCACGAACTTCAGAAGCGGCAAATCGGCCGACGCGTATGGAGTAGGCAAGGTATAGAAGCGCGCCACCGTGCCACCGGAAGTCCACGCATCCCAGGTAGACGTGTCGGTATCGGCGAGTTCAAAGGTGGTGGCAGTGGCGCCGGCGACGGTAAAGCGACGGCGATTGACTGCCGACATGCCGACCGCTCCTTCTATCCAAACGTGATCGCCGTTGCCGAGACCGTGTGGCGCCGCCGTTGTCACAATGCCGGGGTTCGCGCGCGTAATGCCTGAGATCGCGACCGATCCCTCCAGGACATAACCGCCGTTGCGAATCACCCGCATCTTCTGATGAGCGAACTCCAGCACATAAGTCTCGGCAGTGTTGAACTGGAAGGCGATCAACCGCGACCGGACTGCAGAGTCGGCGACCTCGCCGACGAACTCGGTGCCGGCCCGGGTGCTGGCCCCGCCGAAGGGATGAATGAACCAGTTGAGGCAGGTCGCCAGACCGACCTGGTACTTGGCGAGATCGACGCGGCCATGCAGCGCCGGCGAGAGCTCGCCGGCAGCGAAACTCGGCAGGATGAGTGGATTGGGCATCTTAAGGGCTCCCGAGAGTCGTTTGCCTCACGCGCAATCGACGCAGGAGCGCCGCGCTTACGGTGGGCCTAGGTCGTGGGAATTCGGTCGCGCGTGTTGCCACTACCCCAGCTGGAAAGGGCTTCCGCGTTTTCAGTGAGGCCGTCAGCTCTAGGCGCGCGCCGCAATCCAGTCCGGCAACCGATCTCCGTCTGCCGGTGCGGCCTCGTTTACGTCCGCGGCCATGGCGTCAGCAAGTGCCGCTCGTGCCAACTGTGCCAGACGTACCGCCGTCTCGGTCCTCTGGGTGATGGGATAGGCGATGTGGGCCGCGAGCTGATCGACCAATGCCGACGAGAAACCGGCATCGTACAGATTTGGATCATCGACCCGCGCAGTGTAGACGGCCTCGGCTGCTGGCTCATCGCACAGGATGAAGCGGCTGGTGGAATCACCCGCAACCTCGAACCGGACGGAGCCCATTTCTGCGTTCACCAGGGAGATACGGAGCAGCCGGATACAGTTCGTCGGCAACGCGTAGCGGAACGTCCATCCCGTCGGCGCGACACCTTGTATGGCCAGCGTCACCCTTCGCCGCGCGAAGTTCCAGTCGTGGGCACGCAGCAGGGTGTCACGCGTCGCGGCGTACCAGATCGACGCGGTGCGCGCTTCGGTACTGTTTTCGTCGAGTGCCGAGATAACCGCCCGCGTGCCCAGTCGCGACAGCGCGCGGTTGCAGATATCGACGTCGGTTGTCGCCATGATCAATCCTCATCGGAAAAAAGGGGGCGTCGTCGAAAAAAGGGAGACGGCGGAGGATTGCTCCTCCGCCGTCTGGGAAGCGGCCACGACAGCGGTGCGACGCGCCCGATAGGCCTTCACGGCACGGTGCGCAGCGGCGTCGAGCGGCGTCAGGGCAGAGCCCGGATCGCCGGCATAGTCGACGACTTCGCCCACTTCGCGCAGCACGGCCTCCAGGAAGGTCGGTGCCGTCACACGATATCGCGCCATGGCCACCTCCCTGTTCCTAGGCCACGTAGCCGGAGGCGTAGGCGACGTTTGCCTGCCGCTGCGGAATCAAGCCGGACGTGAACTTACCGGTCGTGAGCGGGCCGGTGCCCACGGTGTAGAACAGGCGCAGATAGCGCTCCGTCCCGTGGGGCACCGCCACGCGCAGCATCTCCGTGCCGGCAACCAGCGACGCTTTGGGAACTGCGTCGCTCAGCACCAGGTTGGCGGGCGAGGAGAACGATGGATTGTCGTCGCTCTGCAGCGCCACCGTGACGGTGGCGGCGCCAGCTGCGGTGACGTCCTGCGTGCACAGCACGAGGATTTCCGGCCGTTCGCCGTTGCCGATGTCACGCGCCGCACCGAAGTCGATGTAGTCGGTGCTGGCGGCGCTGGTGGTGACGGCCTGGTCCTGGCCGAACAGGTTCTGACGATCGATGTACATGTTTGTGCTTCCTTGTTCAGATGACGCGCGGCTCGGTGTTGAGGATCTGGTCGCAGGTGCGGATCGGGATGCCGAGGAATTCGCGCACCGGCCGGCCCTCGAACTCCGAGATCTTCAGCATCACGTTGTCCTTGTTGGCCGCCTGGATATCGAGCCACTGGCGTCCGGTACGGTTCATGTAGAACACCGGCTGGCCGGTCTTCAGCGACGGCACTTTGTGGGTCGCCTTGATCATGAACTTGGTGAGGTCGGGTGGCGTGACGGCGCTTAGATCCGACACGTCGATGTTGGCGATGCGCACCGCGTAGCGCCAATCGCGCACCGTGAGGCCCGCATCCCACTTGTAGTGTGTGCGGTAGCCCTGGAAGCGGTTGCCGTTGATGTCGTTCAGGGTCTGCTCGCCCAGGTCCCGCATCTGCAGGCCGGCCTTGCTGCCCTTGGGGAAGATGCCGTGGATGGTGAGGTCGCCCCACACCACCAGCCAGATCGAGGTGTTGTCGGCGCCGGTGCCGCCGGCATCGATGACGTTCTGCGAGATCGCCGCCGAGCCGCTCGCGGTATTGAAGCGTGGCGCGAGCCCCATGAACTTCTCAGGGGTAGCCGCGGTGTTGCCGTAGAACAGCGTCTGCGCGAGCTGCTGGCTCAGCCCCTCGAGGAACGCCTTGTCCTCGGAGAGGCGGAACTCGGCGCTGTTGCCGTTGAGGTCGGCCAGCGCCTTGTCGATCTCGCTATAGGTCTCGAGCATGCCGCAGGCGTCGGTGATCTGCGTGGTCGTGCTCTTGGTCGGCTGGACGCCGTAGTTGAGCTGGCGCCAGGTGCCCTGCGGCAGGCCGGTGCGCACCGAGGTGCGATGCCCGGTCGGCAGGTTGCCCTCGACCCAGCGCATGTCGTCGAGGATCTCGTTGGTCTGCGACAGAAGCTCGACGATCACCGAGATCCTGCCGTCGTTGTAGCGCTTCGCCCAATCCGTGTAGGTGAGCGCGGTATTGCCGATGGCGGCCATTCAAATGACTCCTATTTGTCGTTGGTGTTGGGATAGAGCGTCTCGGCGGCGGAGAGCCGCGACGCGCTCGATTGCGCGCCGGCATAGCGGTCCTCCGAGACCGACTGTCCGACGCGGACGAAGAAGCGGAAGAGCTGCGGGCTGTTCGAAACCCCCAGCTCGTCCAGGCTTCGCCGGAGCTCCGGCGTGCCGAAGCGCCTGAACGCCCGCTGGGCCGCGGCACGCGCGGCTTCGAACCGCCGGCCGCCCAGATCGGGGTCGTTCTTCACCTCGGTGATCCAGGCCTTCTGGCGGCTCTCGGCCGCCGAGATCTGTGTCTCGATCTGGCGCTGGACCAGCTCGTTCATCTTGCCGGCGTAGAGATCGACCAGCTTCTGTGCCTGGGGCTGGCTCAGCCTCGCCTCGGCGAACAGCGACTGCGCTTCTTCGAGCGCAGCCGTGTCGACCTCCACGCCTTGCGGCAGCGCGAACGGCTCGTATGTCGGAGTCTCGGAGTCGACCGGAGCCGCCTCCTCCGCCGGGGCATCCGCCCCGGCCTCCGCCGTTTGCGCCACCTCCGCCTCAGGTCCCCCGTAGATCAGCGCCGCGGCGTCGGACGCGGCCTGTTGCTCGGGGTGTTGCGGAGCGACGTCGTCCGCGGCGCCTTGTGGGTTGGGAAGCGGCGCGATCAGGGACTCGGTCATCGTCTAAATCTCCTTCTGGGTTTCGCTCGCCATGCGGACATAGAGGTCGGGACAGAGGCGGGTGATATCGGCCAGCACCTGCAGGCCGACGTTGCGTTCGCCTTCGCGGAAGAAGGTCGCGCTGGTGCCGGTGAAACTCGTCTCGTAGAGGTGGCAGCTCTGCAGCAACCGCCACAGGAAGCGGCGGCCCTCGCGCTGGTTCATCAGCCAGACGAGATCGTCATCCTCGCGCTGGCTCTGCAGCCGGCGGCGCTTCTGGCGTTCGGATACGTGGGTGCGATCGCCGGCGTCATAGCCGGCGGCTGGATCGGTCATGGTGGGGCTCCAGAAATGAAAAACCCGGCCGGTCCGACCCTCTTTCAAGGGCGGGACCGCCGGGCGTTGGCGGTTGGCTGCAGTAGGTCTAGTGTAGGCTTTTTCTTAGCCTATTCCTGCTGAACCTGCAACTCTGATTCTGTGGATAAGTCAGAACGAAACGAGATTATAGAATGCCGCCGCTCGCCCGCAACTTTCCAACCATGTTCATGTCCTATCTCCGCAATGTGGCAGGCAAAGAAAAAGGCGGCCCGCGAGGGCCGCCTCTTCCTTGTCTAAAGGCCTTCCAGCTTACTGGATGACGATCTCGACGCGGCGGTTCTGCGGCTCGCGGACACCGTCGGCGGTCTTGACCAGCAGGCCAGCCTCGCCACGGCCGATCACGGCAATCGCGGTGGCCGGCACGCCTTCACGCACCAGCGCGTCCTTGACCGTGTTCGCGCGACGCAGCGACAGCGCCATGTTGTAGGCTTCCGGGCCCGACGTGTCGGTGTGGCCGGTCGCCGT
>CAMDOT010000004.1 GCA_945903635.1 Rhizobium sp. Q54
CAAACAGCACGCAGTCGGTTGGCGTGCCTTCCAGCGCGAACTTGGTCTCGGAGAGTTGGCGGGCCCGCACGGGATGGGTGAGCGACAACGAATGGCCGGCGCCGCTCTGGTTATATTCAGGTGCCACGATCCAGACGTCCTGCGAAAGCTGGCTGGCGATGTCGATCATGGCATCGAGGCCAGGCGCGTTGATGCCGTCGTCGTTGGTGACGAGGATGCGCGCCTTGGCGATGTCGGCGGGCGTCATTTGCGCGAGGTCATTTGGAGGGGCCCGCGATGGTCTCGACGCCGCGCATATAGGGCCGCAGCGCCTCGGGAACGGTCACCGAGCCGTCCTCGTTCTGATAGTTCTCCAGGATCGCGACCAGGGTCCGGCCGACGGCGAGCCCTGAGCCGTTCAGCGTGTGCAGGAAGCGCGTCCCCTTCCCTTCCTTCGGCCGGTAGCGCGCGGCCATGCGGCGGGCCTGGAAGTCGCCGCAGTTCGAACAGCTCGAGATCTCGCGATAGGCGTTCTGGCCGGGCAGCCAGACTTCGAGGTCGTAGGTCTTGCGCGCGGAAAAGCCCATGTCGCCGCCGCACAGCGTCAAGGTGCGATAGGCGAGGCCCAGCCGCTTCAGCACTTCCTCGGCGGCCGCCGTCATCCGCAGATGTTCGGCCTCGGACTGTTCCGGCGTGGTGATGCTGACCAGCTCGACCTTGGGAAACTGGTGCTGGCGGATCATGCCGCGCGTGTCCTTGCCGGCCGCCCCCGCCTCCGAGCGAAAGCAGGGCGTGAACGCGGTGAAGCGCAGCGGCAGTTCCTTCTCGTCCAGTACCACATCGTTCACCAGGTTGGTGAGCGAGACCTCGGCGGTCGGGATCAGCCAGAAGCCGTTGTCGGTGCGGAACATGTCCTCGGCGAATTTCGGCAGCTGGCCGACACCGTAGACCGCCGCGTCCTTCACCAGCATCGGCGGATCGATCTCGGTGTAGCCGTTCACCTCGGTGTGCAGATCGAGCATGAACTGCGTGATCGCCCGCTCGAGCCGCGCCAGGCGTCCCTTGAGGAACACGAAGCGGGAGCCGGAAATCTTGGCGGCCTGGGCGAAATCCATCTCGCCCAGCGCCTCGCCGATGGCGACGTGGTCCTTGGGCTGGAAGCTGAAGTTGCGCTGGTTGCCGAAGCGGCGGATCTCGACGTTGCCGTGCTCGTCGGTGCCCGGGGGCACGTCGTCGGCCGGCAGGTTGGGCAGTACTTCGAGCCGGTGGGTCAGCTCTTCGTCGAGGCGGGCCGCCTCGGCCTCGCCCGCCTTCAGCGACTCTTCCAGCCCCGCGACCTCGGCCATCAGCGCCTCGGCGGGCTCGCCCTTGCGCTTGGCGATGCCGACCTGCTGGCTGAGCGCCTTGCGCCGGGCCTGCAACGTCTCGCTGCCGGAAATAGCGGCGCGGCGGCGCTTGTCGATCTCGAGCAGCTCGGCCGACAGCGGCGCCAGGTTGCGCTTCTTCAGGCCTGAATCGAAGGCCTCGGGGTTCTCGCGGATGAAACGTATGTCGTGCATGGCTCAGACGGCGGGGTCGCCGGCCTTCTTCTCTTCTTCAGCCTTCTTCTCGTCCTCGGCCTTTTTCTCCGCTTCCTCGGCCGCGAGCTCGTCGGCTTCGACCTTCTTGTCGGCGGCATCGCGCTTCCGCTCGATCACGCGGCCGATCACGATGCTGAGCTCGTAGAAGATGAGGAGCGGGATGGCGAGTGCCAGCTGGCTCACCACGTCGGGCGGCGTCAGCACGGCGGCGACAATGAAGGCCACGACGATGGCGTAGCGGCGCTTGGAGCGCAGTCCCTCGGTGGTGACAATGCCGACCTGGACCAGCAGGGTCAGCAGCACCGGCACTTCGAAGGCGAAGCCGAAGGCGAACACGAGCTGCAGGATACGTTCGAGATAGTCGGACGAGCGCAGCGTCTTCTCGATGTCGGGCGGCGCGTAGACCGTGAGCATGAAATTGATCACGTAGGGCAGCACGATGTAATACATGACCGCGCAGCCGGCATAGAACATGAACGGCGTGGCGACCAGGAACGGCACGAAGGCACGCTTCTCGTGCCGGTAGAGGCCAGGCGCCACGAACAGCCAGATCTGGACCGCAATCAACGGAAAACCCACGATCAGCGCCACGAAGCCCGACAGCTTCACCGTGACGAAGAAGAACTCGAAGATGTCGAGGACGATGACCTTGTAGCCATCGGACAGCGCCGGCTGGATCAGGAACGAGAAGATCGGCTTGGCGAAGTAGAAGGTGATGAAAAAGACCAGGAAGAAGCCGACCAGGGCATAGATCAGCCGCTTGCGCAGCTCGATCAGGTGATCGAGCAGCGGCATCGGCTTGTCGTCTTCGGGTCCGTCGTGCGCTTGGGTCAAGGTCGGCTTCGCGGCATGGCTGGCGCGTTATGCCGCCCTTTGCCTCTCAATTCAAAGCGCTAATTGGCGCCCTAGCCGGCAACCGCGGCTTTGGCCGGTTTGTCCTCCACGGACGCGGCCACAACAGGCTCCACCGGGGGCGCGATTTCCGCCACGGCGGGCGCCGGGTCAACGGTCGACGCGACGGTGGGCTCGGGCACCCGCTCAGCGGGGGGCTCGGCGAGGGGCTCGACCGCGATCTGGGGGGCGGATTCAGGTTCTGCCAGGGGATTGTCGATCGGTGTGCTGATCTGGGTGTTGATCTCGGCCTTGGCGTCGCTCAGCGCCTTCTCGCCTTCGGTCACGCCCTCCTGGATCATGCTCTTGATCTGCTTGGTCGGGTCGAGCGACTGCAGATCGAGACCGGGCACGGCATCGAGCTGCTTCTTCACGTCGTCGAGATCGGACTGGCGGACCATCTCGTCGACATGGCCGCGGAACTCCGACGCCATACCGCGCATCTTGGCCATCCACTTGCCCCAGCTGCGCAATAAATTGGGCAGCTCTTTGGGACCGATGACGACCAATGCCACGATGGCGATAACAAGAAGCTCAGGACTGTCGATACCGAACATCGGCGTTCAGACCCGGACGCGAAGTGCTGCGACCGCCGGCCCCGTCAGACCTTGGCGGCACTGTCCTGATGGACCTGGCCGCCCGCCGGGGTTCCTGGCGGTGTGGTCGTGGTCTGCGCCGAGATCGGCTTGGCAGTATCGCCGGGCTGACCCGGTGGCGTCTGCGCCGTTTCGTCGGTCGCTGCCCCGACGCCCTTCTTGAAGGCGTTGAGGCCCTTTCCGAAGTCGCCCATAAGCTGCGAGATCTTGCCGCGACCGCCGAACAGCAGCAGCACGACGGCCAGCACGATGAGCCAGTGCCATACGCTGAAGCTACCCATATGAAAATGCTCCCAAAAACGATTTCGATCGGCGTATCGAATTCATGAGGGGTGATTATGGCACCCCAGTAGAAGGCCCGGCAACCTGCCGAATAAGGCCTTATCTAGGCTGAGCGAACCGTCTCGTCGACAGCGAGGGGCTCGTCGGCTTCATCCTCGGCCGGTTCGAGCGGCAGATCCGGCTCATCCGGATTGAATATGGGGGGCTGGGCGCGCGCGTCCAAGAGCCCAGCGGCCTTCAATTCCTCCTGCCCCGGCAGATCGTCGAGGCTGGGCAGGCCGAAATGCTCGAGGAAGAAATCGGTCGTGCCCCAGGTCACCGGCTTGCCGGGCGCTCGTCTGCGTCCCATCGGCTTGATCCAGTTCTGCTCGAACAGCAGGTCGAGCGTGCCCTTGCTCAGGCCAACGCCGCGCACCTGCTCGATCTCCGCGCGCGTCACGGGCTGATGATAGGCGATGATCGCCAGCGTCTCGACCGAGGCCCGCGACAGCTTGCGCGTCACCGGCCGCTCGATCTTGAGCTTCTCCGACAAGTCGGGCGCGGTGCGGAAGGCGTAGCCGCCGGCCACCTGGATAAGATTCACGCCGCGCCCGGCATAGAGTTCCGCGAGGTCGGCCAGCAACCGCTTGACGTCGGCATCGTTGGGCAGACGCTCGGCGAGTTCCTTCTCATCGAGCGCTTGCGTGCCGGCGAAGACCAGCGCCTCCAGAAGGCGCAGATGCTGTGCATGATCGGGAGAGACGACGTCGGTGATATTTCCGGGGGTGACGTTTTCGGGGCTGACGTTTTCAGGGCTGACGTTTTCGGGGGTCACGTTTTCGGGTGTGTTCTCTGACATGATCGGGACCGTCACCGTTGCTCGGTACGCTTGCGAAGCTGGATGGGGCCAAACCGCTCGGCCTGGCGCAGCTCGATCTGGCCGTCCTTGGCGAGTTGCAGGCCGGCCACGAACGTCGATGCCACCGCCGAACGCCGCCGCGCCGGATCGGTGAGGCCGGCGGGCAGGAAGGCCTCCAGCGATTGCCAGTCGACGGCGATACCCAGCATGCGCGCCAGACGCTCGGCCGCTTCCTCGACCGAGAAGAATTGCATGGGCGCAATCTGATAGGTGTCGGCGTCCTTCGGCCGGACCTGCGCGCCATAGGCATGCAGCAGGTCGTAGAGCTTCACATCCCAGATCGCGCGGCGCACGACGACCACGCCTTCCGGCTGACCTCGCACGAAAATATCCCGGCCGAGCTGCGGGCGGGCCATCAGGCGGACGCCCGCCTCCTGCATCGCCTCCAGGCGCCTGAGCTGCCATTGCAGCGCATCGGCCATCTCCTGGCCCGACGGCTCTTCGCCGGCCGGCGGTTCCGGCAGCAGCAGGCGCGATTTCAGATAGGCGAGCCAGGCCGCCATCACCAGATAGTCGGCGGCGAGTTCCAGCCGGATCCGGCGAGCCTGCGCCACATGCGCCAGGTATTGGTCGACCAGGGCCACCATCGAGATGCGGCGCAGGTCGACTTTCTGGTCGCGTGCCAGGGTCAGCAGCAGGTCGAGCGGCCCTTCGAAGCCCTCGAGATTGACGATCAGCTCACCCTCGCCCGGCGCAATCACGTCGGGGCCTACGGCGCTGAAGCTGTCGGCGGCCGTTTCGTCGCTGGAGGCCGGCGGAGGGGTTGGTTCGGTCATGCAGGTCCGGTGTAGTCCAGCGGGAGCGCCTGCCGCCACTGGATTTGACCCGGCCTTATCCCCATTCGGGCAGAAGTGCCGCGAGCCGGCGGCCGGCATCGGCCAGGCCGGCCTTGCCGGCGGGGTCGCGATGACGGGCCAGAAAGGCCCGCCCGGCGTCGAAACGCCGTCCTGCCGCAGCGGTCATGGTCCCGGTTTGGCCCGCGACCTCGACCATTTCGGCCATCCGGCCATTGCAGTGAAGCGCCACGTCGCAGCCGGCCGCCAGGGCGCGTGAGGCCCGTTCGCCCAACGATCCGCCCAGCGCCTGCATGGATAGGTCGTCGGACAGCAGCAGGCCGTCGAACCCGATATGGCCACGGATGACCTCCCGCACGCCACGCTCGGAAACCGTTATGCAGGCGGCGGGATCTATCGCTTCAAACAGCAGATGGCCGGTCATGGCCCAGGGCAGATCGGCCAGGAGCTGGAACGGCACGAAGTCGGTCCGTTCCAGGAGATCGCGCGGCGCGCTCACCGTCGGCAGCTTTTCGTGGCTGTCGACCGTCGCGCGCCCATGTCCGGGAATATGCTTGATCACCGGCATCACGCCTTCGGCCAGAAGGCCCTCGGCGGCGGCGCGGCCCAGCGCGGCCACTGGCTCGGGCCGATCGGCATAAGCACGATCGCCGATCACGGCATGAGTCTCGGGAAAGGCGATGTCGAGCACCGGCAGGCAATCGACGTCGCAGCCAACGGAAGCCACATCGGCCGCCAGAAGCCGTGAATTCAAACGGGTCGCCTCGAGCCCCTGCTCGGGATCGCGCGCATAAAGGGCGCCCAGCAGGCGGGCCGGCGGCGCCTTGCGCCAGTGCGGCGGCCTGAGACGGGCGACGCGGCCGCCTTCCTGGTCGATCAGGATCGGCGCGTCGGCCCGCGCCACCGAGGAGCGCAAATCCTCGGTCAGCCGGCGTGTGCTCTCCGGTGTGTCGACGTTGCGGGCAAACAGGATGAAGCCCAGGGGATCGGCGTCGCGAAAGAACGCGCGCTCGTCGGCCGTGAGTTCGGGCCCCGCGCAGCCCAGGATCGTCGCGCGCGGGCGGTTCATCGAAAAAAGCTCACCGCGCCCTACTTCACCGAGCTGGCGGAACCGTGACGCAGTCGGCGCGGCGCCCCTTCAGGGTGCCGCAGACGCTTTGCGCCTGTTTCTCGTCGAGGGGACCCGCCTGGACGCGATACCACACGCCCTTGTCGCCGAGATCGACGCGCACCGCCTGCATGCGCAGGTTGGCCAGCACGTCGCCGTGCGCGCTTTGCAGGCGCGCCCAGGTCGATTTGGCCACGTCCTCGCTCTTCACCGCGGCGATCTGGACCCGCCAGCCGCCGGTCGGACCGGACATGTTCTCGATCAGGCTGGCGATGCTGGGGCCGGCCTCGGTGGCCGCGGGCGTCGTGGCGACGGCAGGCTGAGCGCCTGCCGCTGGCGTCGTTGTGGTGGGCGCAGGCGTCGCACCGCCGCCCGGTCCCGTCGGCTGCATTGGTGTCGGGGTCTTGGCGGCGATGACCTCCGGCGACTTTGGCGCCGCGGGCGCCGGCAGGCCGGCCGGCGGCAGCTTGGGCGTCGCCGCCGTCGGCAGCAGCTTCTCCGGCTGGCTCGGCACCGCGCCCGGCGCGATGCGGTTGAAGACTTCCTTGTCCTGGTTGGGCGGCACGAGCCCGCCGGCGTTTTCCGGCTTCACCCGCGACGGTGTCGCCGGTGCCTGTACGACCAGCGGCTCCAGCCCACGGCCGCCCGCTTTCACGTCCTGATTATGCGCCCACCATACGACGGAGCCGAAACTGGCGATGGCCGCGATCGAAACCATGACGGTCAGGATCTGGCCGCGGCGGCGGTTGACGCGCATCAACAGGGAATCCCGCGGCGGCGGCGGGATCGAATCAGGCTCATGAGCGACGGGCCGAGGCGGCGGATCTAGCCGTACGGCAACCGACTCGTTGGGTCGGTAAATCGTTGGACCGTCGCCGGAGGGGGACCGGCGCATATGCATTTTTCTTATCTCATCTCATCGACGGGTGTGACGCCGAAGACCTTTAAACCTGATCCTATCACAAAACCGACCGCCTGTACCAATGCCAGACGCGCCCGCGTGAGTTCGGCATCGCCTTCGATGACGAATTTCAGTTCCGGCTCCTTGGACCCGCGCGTCCAGTGGGCATGGAAGGCCGCCGCCAGGTCATAGAGAAAGAAGGCTATGCGATGCGGCTCGTGCGCCACCGCCGCCGCTTCGACCTGTCGCGGCCATTGTGCGATCAGCCGGATCAGGGCGAGTTCGCCCTCGTCCGTCAGCCTGTCGAGTACGGCACCCGACACGGCTTCGGGAGCGATCCCAGCCGCGGCGGCCTGGCGTACCACCGAGTGGGTCCGGGCATTGGCGTATTGAACGTACCACACCGGATTGTCGCGTGACTGTTCTGTGGCCTTCACGAGATCGAAGTCGAAGGCGGCGTCGTTCTTGCGCGTCAGCATGGTGAAGCGCACGACGTCGGGCCCGACCTCGTCGAGCAGGTCGCTCAGGGTTTCGAAGGTGCCGGCGCGCTTTGACATGCGCACCAGTTCGCCGTTCTTCAGCACGCGCACGAGCTGGCAGAGTTTGACGTCGATCACGCCCTTGCCGCCGGTGATGGCGCTGACCGCCGCCTTCATGCGCTTCACATGGCCGCCATGGTCGGCGCCCCAGACGTCGATCATGTCGGCGAAGCCACGCATGAACTTGTCGTGGTGATAGGCGATGTCGTTGGCGAAGTAGGTCCAACTGCCGTCCGACTTCTTGAGCGGCCGGTCGACGTCGTCGCCGAACTGTGTCGAACGGAACAGGGTCTGTTCGCGATCCTCCCAATCGTCGGGCTTCTTGCCCTTGGGTGGCTCGAGCCGGCCCTGATAGATCAGGCCCTGCCGGCTGAGTTCCGCGAAGGCGCGATCGACGGCACCCGAATCAAGCAGCGCCCGCTCTGATGAAAAAACCTCGATATGCACGCCTAGAACGTCGAGATCGGCGCGGATCCCGGCCATCAGCGTGGAGATGGCGAAGGCCCGCATCTCGGGGAGCCAGTCGGCTTCGGGCTTGTCGATCCAGCGCGCACCGTCGCGCTTGGCAATCGCGGCACCCACGTCCTTCAGATAGCCGCCGGGATAGAGGCCTTGCGGAATCTCTCCGATGGTCTCGCCCAATGCTTCCCTGTAGCGGAGATAGGTCGACTGTCCGAGCTTGTCGACCTGCGCGCCGGCGTCGTTGATGTAATATTCCTTGGTGACGTCGTAGCCCGCCTTATGCAGCAGGTTGGCCAGCGCATCGCCCACCACCGCGCCGCGCGCATGCGCTACATGCAGCGGGCCGGTCGGGTTGGCCGAGACGTACTCGACATTGACCTTGTGCCCCTCGCCCATCCGCGAATCGCCATAGGCGACGCCGTCCTTCAGGCAGTCGCGCAGCCGCTCGCGCCAGAAGCCATCGGCGATCTTGAGATTGATGAAACCAGGGCCCGCGACAGCGCCGTCGGTCACATCGGCCTTGGCCTTGAGCCGCCCGAGCAGGGCCTCGGCGATGTCGCGCGGCTTCTTGCCCGCCGGTTTGGCCAGCACCATGGCGGCATTGGTCGCGATATCGCCGTGCGCCGGGTCACGCGGCGGCTCGGCGGTGATGGCGGAAAAGTCGAGGTTTTCGGGCAGCTCGCCGGCGGCCTGCATGGATTTCAGGGCCGCGACGATCTCGCCGATGAAATGACGATAGGCGTTCATGCGCGGGGTATTGCCCATTCGGACAATTTTGTCACCCGGCCCTATTCGTAGAGGTCGAACAGCCGCTTGTGCTCGTCGAGGGCGAAGCGGTCGGTCATGCCGGCGATGTAGTCCGCGACCAGGCGGGCACGGGCCTGGGTCCCGGCCTGCTCGGCGCGCTCGCGCCACGGCGAGGGCAGGCAGTTGGGCTCGGCGAACAGGAGGCCGAAGAGATCGGCCACGACCCGGCGCGCCTTGGAGTGCGAGCGGTTGAGCCGCCAGTGCTCGTACATGCGCTTGTAGAGAAACGCCTTCACGGTGCGGTCGGTCGCGGCCATGTGCTCGGAGAAGGCCACCACCGGCCGGCCCAGCGCCCGGATATCGGCCACCGATTTTGGCGCGGCATCCTTCAGGCGGCGCCGCGTTTCCGCCAGCACATCCTCGACCATGGCATTGATGACGCGGCGTACCGCCTCATGGATCAGCCGTCCCTGATCGAGGCCGGGATACTTCTGGGTCACGATCGAGAACATCTCGCCGACCAGCGGCAGGTCCCTGAGATCGGCGATCTCGAACAGGCCGGCCCGCAGGCCGTCGTCGATGTCGTGGTTGTTGTAGGCGATGTCGTCACTCAGCGCCGCGACCTGCGCCTCGGGACCGGCATGGCCGTCGAGTTCGAGGTCGTGGTCCTGGCAATATTCGACGATGGCGGCCGGCAGCTGGGACAGTGTCCGGCCTTGCCTGAGCAAGGGCCCGTTATGCTTGACCACGCCTTCCAGCGTCTCCCAGGTGAGATTGAGGCCGTTGAACTCCGCGTAGCGCTCCTCGAGCTTGGTGAGGATGCGCAGCGTCTGGGCATTGTGATCGAAGCCGCCGTGGTCCTTCATGGCGGCGTGCAGCGCTTCCTCGCCAGCGTGGCCGAACGGCGTGTGGCCGAGGTCGTGCGCCAGCGCCACCGCTTCGCCCAGGTCCTCGTCGAGACGCAGCACGCGGCAGATCGTGCGCGCGATCTGCGCGACCTCGAGCGAATGGGTAAGCCGCGTGCGGTAGTGATCGCCCTCGTGATAGACGAAGACCTGCGTCTTGTGCTTCAGGCGGCGGAAAGCCGTCGAATGGATGATGCGGTCACGGTCGCGCTGGAATGGGCTACGGCTGGGCGAATTGGGTTCGGCGTGCAGCCGTCCCTGGCTTTGCCACGGCAGGGTGGCAAAGGGCGCCAGCGCCTGGTTTCGCCACATCTCCTCGCCCACGCTCCGCGCCCTCCGGGTTGCGGCGCGGTTTTACGCCTTCCCGACCGCGCCAACAACCGCATGGCCCTGGCGGCGCGCCTACTTGATCAGAGTGACCGGGACGTTGACGTGGGCGATCACGTCCTGGGCGACCGACCCCAGCAGGACGCCGGCAAGCCCGGTATGCCCGCGGGTGCCCAGCACCACCAGGCCAGCACCCAGCTTGTTGACGAAATCGCAGACGATCTCGCCCTGCCGGCCGACGCCGATATGGACCTTGGCCGGCACCGCTGCCTTCTTGGCGAGTTCAATCGCGGAAGCCAGCGCCTTATTGCCCTCTTCGCGGTGATGGCTGTCGATTTGCTCCCGCGAGACGAACGTCGAGATCGCACCACCGAGGTTGGGCTGCACGTTCAGGAAATGCAGCTCGGCGGCGAGGCCAGCCGACAGCAGGTCGAGCGCGTGCCGTACGGCGCGGTCGGAGGTCTCTGACCCGTCGACGGCGACCAGGATTGCCTTCATCTTGGCCATGGCGACTAGTCCTTCCCCTTGTCCGACGCGAGATCGACCGGCTCGGCGTGTCTGCGCTGCTTGGCGCGGTATTGCAGGTAATACCCAAGAGCCACGGTGATAGCCGCACAACCAATCTCGAAGACGAGCTGCGCGTTGGGGATCGCGGCCGCAAGTTGCTTGGCATAGGCCGGATCGGTCGCCAGCACTTCGCCCGCGATCCAGCCGAGCAGGCCGCCGCCGGCGATGACGATGATTGGGAAGCGCTGGAGCAGCGCCATGATCAGCGTGGCACCGAAGATGATCAGCGGGATGCTGATCAGCAGGCCGAGGATGATCAGGGTGGTGTCGCCCTTGGCCGCCGCGGCGATAGCGATTGCATTGTCGAGGCTCATCACCGCGTCGGCGATGATGATGGTGCGGATGGCGCCCCACAGGGACGCTTCCGCCTTTACCCCATCGCCATGCTCTTCCTCGCCCTGGACCAGCTTGATGCCGATCCACAGAAGAAGAAGACCACCGATCAGCTTCAGATACGGAATCTGGAGCAGCACGTCGACGATCAGCACGAAAATGATGCGCAGGACGATGGCACCGGCGCTTCCGGCCAGAATAGCCGGCTTCTGATGGCGTTTTTCGAGGTTCCGGCAGGCCAGTGCGATGACCAGCGCGTTGTCCCCGGAGAGGACGATGTTCACCAGAATGATCTGGGTGAGGCCGCTCCAGAAGGCGGGCGTAAGCTCAAATCCCATGATTCAGCGATCTCCGTCCCGATTATCCCTGCGCCGTGATCTTCATTGCGTCGTTCGAAGCTGTTAATGCAGCCTCCGTCGGGGAGCAAGCCAAACCGGACAAGCCGGGGGAGAAGACCGCATGGCGAGCAGCGCCGGTTACAACAAGATGTTTCCCGTCTCGTGGACGGAATTGCACCGCGACGCGCGCGCGTTGGCATGGCGGCTGGCCGACCTCGGGCCGTTCAAGGGCCTGGTCGCCATCACCCGGGGCGGCCTCGTCCCTGCCGCCATCATCGCCCGCGAACTCAATCTGCGGCTGATCGATACCGTCTGCTGCTCGACCTACAACCGCATGGAACGGGGCGGCGAGGTCGAGCTCCTCAAGGGCGCGATCGCCGAGCAGGAACGGGGCAAGGGCTGGCTGATCGTCGATGACCTGGTTGACACCGGCGTCACCGCCCGGGCCGTGCGGGCGATGCTGCCGGAGGCGCATTTCGCCACGGTCTATGCAAAACCCGCCGGCCGGCCGACCGTCGACAGCTATATTACCGAAGTGAGCCAGGACACCTGGATCCTGTTCCCGTGGGACCAGGAGGCCGTGATGGCCAAGACCGTCCTCGAGTTGAAAGGCAGCCAATAACGTTGTCATCCTGAGGCGAAGCTGAAGGATCCTTCGGCTTCGCCTCAGGATGACAGAGAACATTGAAAGAGACCGCCGATGAAGTGCTACGTCATCCCCTCGCCCAAGGGCATCGACTCGCTCACCCTAGTCGACCGGCCCGATCCGGTGCCCGGCCCGCGCCAGGTGCTGGTTCGGGTGCTTGCCACGTCGCTCAACTACCGCGACCTGCTGACCATCGAGGCGCAGTACGCGCGCTCGGCGCCCAAGCCCGACCTGATCCCGCTGTCCGACGGCGCGGGCGAAGTCGTGGCGGTCGGACCGGGCGTCAGCCGCGTCAAGGTGGGCGACCGGATCGCGGGTTGCTTCATGCAGAAATGGGTGGGCGGTGCGATCGACGAGGCGGCGCAGGCCTCGGCGATGGGCGGTGCGATCGACGGCATGCTGACCGAACTGGCCGTGCTGGAAGAGGACGGCGTGGTCAAGCTGCCGGCCGGCATGAGCTTCGAGGAAGGCGCCACGCTGCCCTGCGCCGGCCTCACGGCGTGGCATGCGCTGGTCGAGATCGGCAACATCAAGGCCGGCGACATCGTGCAGATCCAGGGCTCGGGCGGCGTCTCGATCTTCGCACTGCAGTTCGCGAAAATGTTCGGTGCCCGCGTGATCGCGACGTCCAGTTCCGCCGCCAAGGCCGAGCGGCTGAAGAAAATGGGCGCCGAGGCCGTGATCGACTACAAAGCCACGCCCGACTGGGACCAGGAAACACTGAAGCTGACCGGCGGCCGCGGTGCCGACATCACCGTCGAAGTGGGCGGCGCCGGCACGCTGCCGCGCTCCTTCCTCGCCACCCGCCTCGGCGGACGCATCGCCGTCATCGGGCTTCTGTCGGGCATGGCGCAAGTCGATCCGATGCCGATCCTGCGACGAAACCTCCGGGTTCAAGGCCTCTATGTCGGCAACAAGCAGACGTTCGAGGCGATGAACCGGGCCATCGACGCCAACGGTCTAAAACCTGTCATCGACAAGGTGTTTCCTTTCGCCGAGGCGAAAGAGGCGTACCGGCACCTCAAGAGCCAGGGACACTTCGGCAAGATCGTCATCGCGCACGGCTAGAGAGGCTTCGATGGAAAATCTTTGGTCGAACGACGATGCGAAGGCCGCGATCGCGCGACACGCCGCCAAGGGCATCAACGAGGACCTCGCGCTACGCGTCTACACGACCCGCCTGCTGGGCGGCGAGCCGAAGCTGGTGCTCCACGGCGGCGGCAACACCTCTGTGAAGACACGCATGACCGATATCACTGGCCAGCCGCTCGATGTGTTGTGCGTGAAGGGCAGCGGCTGGGACATGGGCACGATCGAGGCACCCGGGCTGCCGGCGGTACGCCTCGCGCCCTTACAGGAACTGCACGGTCTGCAAGCGCTTTCCGACGAGGACATGGTCAACGTCCAGCGCAGCAACCTGCTCGACTCGACATCGCCCAATCCCTCTGTCGAAACGCTGCTGCACGCCTTCCTGCCGCACAAGTTCATCGACCACACGCATTCCAACGCGGTGCTGGCGCTGACCGACCAACCCGACGGCGAGGAACTCGCGCGCGATCTCTACGGCAAGCGCGCGGCGCTGGTGCCCTACGTCATGCCGGGCTTCGCGCTGGCCAAGAAGTGCAGCGAGGTCGGCAAGGCCCATCCCGATGTCGAAGGGTTGATCCTGCTGAAGCATGGCATCTTCTCGATGGGCGCCACGGCGGAAGAAGCCTATGGCCGCATGATCGACCTGGTAACCATGGCCGAGCAGCGCCTCGCCAAGGCCACGCGCAAGATCTTCCCCGGCGCCACGCTGCCCGCCACGCCCGCCACGGCTGCCGATGTTGCGCCGATCCTGCGCGGCCTGTTCTCGATCCCGTCAACGAGCGGCGGCCGTGAAGCCGCCCAGCGCTTCGTGTTCGAATTCCGCACCGGGCCTGAGATCCTGGCCTATGTGAACGGCAAGGAGATCGCGCGCTACAGCCAGCAGGGTCCGGTCACGCCAGATCACGCGATCCGCACCAAAAACGTCGCGTTCGTGGCACCCGCCCCCGAAGCCGGCAGGCTCGACGCGTTCAAGACCGCGACAGCGGCGGCGCTGGCGAAATTCGCCGCCGATTACCACGCCTATTTCGCGCGTCACAACGGCAAGCTGGTGACTGCCAAGAAGGAGCTCGACCCGATCCCGCGCGTGGCGCTGGTGCCCGGTGTCGGCCTGTTCGGCATCGGCAACACATCGAAGGACGCCAAGATCGCGGCCGACCTTGCGGAGACGACGGTGGCCGTGATCGCCGATGCCGAACGGCTCGGCACCTATCAGTCCATCCCCGAGCCGGACATTTTCGATATCGAATACTGGTCGCTCGAACAGGCCAAGCTTGGCGCCGCGGCGGAGAAGCCCTTGGGGCGGCGCATTGTCGTCGTCACCGGCGGCGCCTCCGGCATCGGCGCGGCGACGGCCGCGGCCTTCGCCAAGGAGGGCGCCGAGGTCGTCGTGATGGATCGCGACGTCTCCAAGGTGAAGGGCTTCGCCGTGGCGTGCGACGTCACGGACGCCGCGCAGGTGCGAGCGGCCTTCGACAAGGTCGCGGCAACCTATGGCGGCGTCGACATTGTCGTCTCCAACGCGGGTGCGGCCTGGCAGGGCAAGATCGGGACGGTCGACGAGGCAACACTGCGCCAGAGTTTCGAACTCAACTTCTGGGCCCACCAGAGCGTGGCTCAAAACGCCGTGCGTATCATGAAGGCACAGGGTCTGGGCGGCTGCCTGCTGTTCAACACTTCCAAGCAGGCGGTGAACCCCGGCCCCGACTTCGGCCCCTACGGACTGCCCAAGGCCGCGACACTGTTCCTGATGCGCCAGTACGCGCTCGACCATGGCGCCGATGGCATTCGGTCCAATTCGGTCAACGCCGATCGCATCCGCTCGAACCTGCTGACCGACGAGATGATCGCCCAGCGCTCCAAGGCGCGCGGTCTCAGCGAAGCCGACTATATGGGCGGCAACCTGCTGGGCCTCGAGGTCACGGTCGACGACGTGGCGCAATGCTTCGTGTCGCTTGCCAAGGCGCCCAAGACCACCGGCGCGGTGCTGACAGTCGACGGCGGAAACATCGCGGCCGCTCTGCGATAGGGCCCTTATTGAGCGGGTCCGCCTCCTGGCGCATCATGTGTGCACAGGAGGAAACAATGGCCATCGAGGTCACGCCGCTCACGCCCCATATCGGCGGCCGGATGACCGGTATCGACGCGCGCAAGCCGCTCACGCCGGAAGAAGTCGTCGCCGTCGATGCGGGCATGGACAGGCACGCCGTGCTGGTACTGCCCAGCCAGGACATCACCGACGAACAGCAGATCGAGTTCACCAAAAATTTCGGCCCGCTGCAGAACGGCGCCAACGCGACGCTGCGCCGAGCCGACCTTCGCCTCGACCCTGCCTTTGCCGACGTCTCCAATATCGACAAGGACGGTGAAAAGCTCGCACGCGACGACCGCCGCCGCATGGCGTCGCTGGGCAACCGGCTCTGGCATTCCGACGCCAGCTTCCGCGTCATTCCCGCGCGCCATTCGATCCTGAGCGGCCGCATCGTGGTGACCGAGGGTGGCAACACCGAATTCGCCGACATGCGCGCGGCCTACGACGCCCTCGACGCCAGGACCAAGGCCGAGATCGAGGACCTGATCTGCGAGCACTCGCAGATCTTCTCGCGTGAGCAGTTGGGTTTTACCAACTTCCTGCCCGACGAGCGCGCCATGATGAAGCCGGTACGCCATCGGCTCGTGCGCACGCATCCCGGCTCGGGCCGCAAGTCTCTCTTCCTGTCCGCCCATATCGGCGGGATCGTCGGCTGGCCGACGCCCGAGGCGCGCGCCTTTATTCGCGATCTGATGGAACACGCCACGCAGGAGCAGTTCGTCTATTCGCACAAGTGGACCCAGCATGACCTCGTCATCTGGGACAACCGCGCCACCATGCACCGCGTGCGGCGCTACGACGATCTCAACACCGTGCGCGACCTGCGCCGCACCACCACCAAGAGCGACGGTCCGACGGCGGCACAGGTAGCGGCTTGAGCATCGGACCGCGGGCCTCCAGGCCCGCTCGGACTCATGAGCGGGCCTGGAGGCCCGCGGTCCAATGATGTGAGCTAACGTCCCGCGAACTCGGCGTCCTTCTTGGGAATAAGATCGTAGGGCAGCGCAAAGCCCGGCATCGCCTTCAGGCGGTCGCGCCAGGCCGCCAGGTTCGGCCGCGTATCGATCGACAGGCCGCCTTCATGGGCGAATACCATGCGGCCCCAGCAGCCGATGTCGGCGATAGAACAAGCATCGCCCACCAGCCACTCGCGTCCGGCCAGCGACTTGTCGGCGAAATCGAGCGCAGCCTCGGCAGACGGGCGAAAGAAATTCACGATGTCCTGCGATACGTCGGGGCGAAAGCGCGCGAAATGGCGGACGCGGGCCACGTTGGTGATGGCGTCGTTTTCCCACGACAGCCACTCGCGTGCCTGCCAGCGATGTTGCTCGGTCTTCGGCTCGAAATGGCCTGTCGTGCGCGCGAGATAATCGAGCACGACGTTCGACATCACGAGGGTGAGGCCGCGATGGCGCAGCACAGGGACCTGGCCGTAGCGGTTGATGGCGAGGTGGGCCGCCTCCTTCTGTACGCCATTCTTCAAGTTGACGGTGCGAAAGGAGAACGGCAGGCCGCTCAGCGCCAGGAAGAGCATCGGCTTGTAGCTCGAGCTCGAGGTGAAACTGCCGTGCAGAACGAGGCGCTCGTCGCTCATGGTGTCTCCTATGGCCTTGGCCGGAGCCAATTCGTACTCTCTCGCATCTGCGGAGGAAACGAACATGACAGCGCTCAAGCGCCGCAAGGTCGGCAAAACGAAACTCGAAGTCACCGAACTCGGTCTCGGCGGCGCGCCGATGGGTGGCTTTCGTGCCACCATTTCCGATGCAGAGGCGGTGCAGTTGACCGACGACGGCTACGACGCCGGCATCCGCTACTTCGACACGTCGCCCTACTACGGCTACGGCCGCAGCGAACTGCGCATGGGCGCCGCGCTTCGCGAAAAGCCCAGGGACAGCTATGTGCTGTCGACCAAGATCGGCCGCATCCTGCATGCGATGAAGCCCGGCGAGAAGCCGCCAGCCGACTTCCGCGAGAACGGCCTGCCCGGCTTCGCGCCGGTCTACGACTACACCTATGACGGCGTCATGCGCTCGCTGGAGCATTCCCACATGAGGCTGGGCCTGCAGAAGATCGACATCGCGCTGATCCACGACGTCGATTTCTGGACCACCAAGGATCGCGCCGTACTCGAGGAGCGCTTCAAGACGGTGATGGATTCGGGCTATCGCGCGCTCGACGAGTTGCGCAAGGCCGGCATCATCGGCGCCATCGGCGTCGGCATCAACGAGAGCGACACCAGCACGCGCTTCATCAAGGCCGGCGACTTCGACTGCATGCTGTTGGCCGGGCGCTACACGCTGTTGGAACAGGGCGCGCTCGAGGAATTCCTGCCGGAATGCACCAAGCGCCACGTCTCGGTGATCCTGGGCGGGCCCTACAATTCCGGCATCCTGACCGGCAACGTGAAGGCGGGCGCCACCCACGACTATGTGGCGGCCCCCGCGGCCCTGATCGAAAAGGCGCAGAAGATCGAGGCGGTGTGCCAACGCCACGGCGTGCCGCTCGGCGCCGCCGCGATGCAGTTCCCGCTGTTCCACCCGGCCTTCTGCGCCGTGATCCCGGGCGCGCTCAGCGTCGCCGAGGTGAAGGAGAACGTGGCGTACATGGGCGTCAGGATTCCGGTCGAGATGTGGAGTGAACTGAAGCGCGAGAAGCTGCTCGATCCCGCGGCGCCGACGCCCAACTGAGGAGATCGCCATGAAGATCGTCGACGCACAGATCCATATCTGGTCGCAGACCGTGACGCCGCCCTCGGGACTGCACCGCAAGGTCGATAAATTCACCGCGGAAGAAGCACTGAAGGAGATGGATGAGGCCGGCGTTTCCGCCGCGCTGATCCATCCGCCTTACAGCTGGGACCCGACCTCCAATCAGCTCGCTCTCGACGCGGCCAAGAAATATCCCGACCGCTTCGCCGTGATGGGCCAGTTCCCGCTGCAAGATCCCGAGAGCCGCAAGCGCATCGTGGGCTGGCGCAACCAGCCCGGCATGATGGGCCTGCGCTGGGCGCTGCTGCAGCCGGCCGAGCAGAAGTGGCTGGATGACGGGTTGCTGGATTGGGTCTGGCCCGCCGCCGAGAAGGAAGGCATCCCGGTCGCGACCATGGGCGGCCTCTTCCTCGACAAGTTCCGCGCCATCGCCGAGAAGCACCCCAACCTGAAATTGATCGTCGACCATTGCGGCCTGAACCGTCACGGCCAGGACGAAGAGGCCTTCATCCATCTCGATGGGCTGGTGGCGCTCGGCAAATTGCCCAACGTCGCGGTGAAGGCGACCGGCGCGCCGCATTACTCGACCAAGGGCTATCCGTTCCGCAACATCCAGGACGGGCTGCACCGCATCTTCGATGCCTTTGGACCCAAGCGCTTCTTCTGGGGCACCGACATCACCCGCATGCAGTGCAGCTACCGCCAGTGCGTGACTTTCTTCACCGAGGAACTGCCGTGGCTGAAGGGCCGCGACCTCGAGGACGTGATGGGCCGCGGGCTGTGCGAGTGGATCGGCTGGAAGCTAAAGTTCGACTGAACCTGCCATGCGCGAGAAATTCACCATCAGGGTCGACGCCAAGACGCTCGCGGCCGTGCGGCGCCTTGCAAAAGGGGAACGCCGACAGCTCCAGGAGTTGGTCGATGAAGCGCTGACGGACCTTGTTGAGAAGCGTCGGCTTGATGGTCCACGCGCGCGCGCCATGGACGCCTATCAGCGCAGCCACGCTCGGTATGGCGAACTCTACAAGAAGCTTGCGCAATGAGGGATTGCCTCGCGAACTCTCCGACGTCTTTGCTGGGGGCGCGCCACTCCAGCGCTGATCGCTACTTCTTCAGCGGCAGGATCTGTCCGCGAATTTCGCCGTCGGGATATTTCTCGGTCATCACGTTGACGTACCAGCGGCCGGCGAGGACTTCGGCAGCCTGGCCTTCGGTCAGCGTGACGCCGTCGTCGATTGTCGAGCGGTCGGCATAGAACGGCACGTTGATGGGCGCCACCTGCTGGGCGTTCTCGCCCGCCGGTGCCGGACCGTGCAGGTAGGCCATGGTTACCGGGCCGCTCAGCCCGACCACGTTCAGCCGATACTCCAGCACCTTGGTCGAGGGCCGGTAGACTGCCGCAAAATAGCCGGTGCCTTTGGTGTCCGCCGGCGGCACCTCGCTGGCGCCGTTCAGGGTTGCGCGGAAGTCGGTCTTGGGGAGCCTGGGCTCGCCCGGATAGAACGAGCAGCCACCTGCCGTGAACAAGAGGCCAAGAAAGAGGGCGCGGCGAAACATCATCCCTAGTCTACGCTGCCACGACGACGGTCGTCCCCAGCGTAAATCATGCCCGGTGATGGACCGGCGCCTGGCCGTAGACCTCGACCGGCAAGCCCTCCAGCCGCGCCTTCAGCTGCAAGGCCAGGAACCGCGAATAGAGGCGCGACTGCATGAGGTTGCCGCCGTGGAACCACAGGTTCTCCTGCGCGGTGGGCTTCCACATGTTGCGCAACTCCCCCTCCCACGGGCCGGGGTCCTTCGCCGTGCCGGAACCCAGGCCCCAGCACCTGCCGACCTTGCGGGCGACCTCGGGCGAGATCAGTTCGCCCGCCCACTGGTTCATCGAACCGTAGCCGGTGGCATAGACGACGAGATCGGCCTTCAGCACGCTGCCGTCGACCAGTACGACGGCATCCTCGGTGAGGTGGGAAACTTCTACGCCCGACTTGAGCTTGATGCTCCCGTCGGCGATCAGGTCGGAAGCGCCGACGTCGATGTAGTAGCCCGAGCCGCGGCGCAGATACATCGGACCGATGCCGGTCTCGTCCTCACCAAAGGTGAGCTTGAAGCCGGCGGCGCGCAGGCGATCGTAGAACTCCGCATCCTCGCGCTTGATCCGCTCGACCGTCGGCCGGGAGGCGACCGGCAGCGCGCCATAGGGCATCGATGCCACGGTGAGGTCGGCGATGTCGGTGGTGATGCCCGACGCGAGCGCTTCCTCGGAGTAGAGCGGGCGGTTCCGCGCCAGCGTCTCGGCGCGCATCACCAGCGTCGGCGAGCGCTGCAGCATCGTGACATCAGCGCCGTGCTCCCACAGGTCAGCTGCGATGTCGTGCGCCGAGTTGTTCGAGCCCACGACGACGCAGCGCTTGCCGGCCCAGCCCTCGCCGCCGGGATGGGCGCTGGAGTGATGCTGATTGCCGCGGAATTTTTCCGCGCCCGGGAGGCTGGGGATTTCAGGAAAGCCCGACATGCCGGTGGCCAGCACGATGTGCTTGGGCTTGAGCGTCACCGACTCGCCTTCACGCTCGACTGTCACGGTCCATTCCTGGCGGCCTGCATCCCACGACGCGCCGCGGCACGCCGTCGAGCTCCAGTAGTCGAGCTCCATGACCTTCACGTAGGATTCCAGCCAGTCGCCCATCTTGTCCTTGGGCGTGTAGACGGGCCAGTGATCGGGAAACGGCAGGTATGGCAGATGGTCGTACCAGACCGGATCGTGCAGGCAGAGCGACTTGTAGCGATTGCGCCAGGCATCGCCCGGCCGCGGGTTGCGGTCGACGATCAGCGCGGGCACGCCCAGGCGCCTGAGCCGCGCGCCGAGGCCGATCCCTCCCTGCCCGCCGCCGATCACCAGCACGAAAGGCTGGCGAGTGTAGCCGAATTCGGCCGCGTCGGCCTGGCGCCGGTCGGTCCAGGTGACGCGGTTCCGGATGGCGCCGTGCTGGACGCCCGACTCGCGCGAGGGGCCACTCTTCTCCTCGAAGCCCTTCAGCTCCATCAGCGCCGTGAACAGCGTAAACGCCTTGCCGTTCTTCAGGCGGACGTGGCCGGTGCCGCGGCCCAGCGCTGTGTCGAAGGTGAACCAGCCGTCGCGCTCGCCGACGCTAAAGGAGTTGGGCTGCACCTCGCCCAGTCGCGCGGCCAGCATGTCGGCGATCGCCCCGCGCCCTTCCAGCGTCACGATGTTCCAGGTGAAGGACACGAGATCGCGCCAGTAGCCGTCGTCGGTGAACAGGGCAGCCGTGCCGACGGCATCGCCCCGTTGCAGCACCGCTGCGAAGCGGGCGAGCCAATCGGATATCGAGGATGAGGGGGTGGTTTCTTTCATGGGCCGCACTCTAGCCAAAGAATCCCCCGGCAGGGTCCGGCCGTTTTCGCGGAACGATACGAAGGGGCTGGCCCGGCGCGCGGAGCAGGAGGATGATTTGCCCCGGAGGACCACACCCATGAAATACGAAGTCATCTCCGCCGACGGACATGTCGACCTGATCTGGCTGCCGACCGATCTGTTCACCAAGAACGCGTCGGGCCAGATGAAGGAGCGCATGCCCTACGTCATCGACGGCCCCAAGGGCCCCGAGTGGACCAGCCGCAACGGCGCCAAGTTCGGCCTGGTGAACGGCATGGGCTCGGCCGGACGCGAATACGTACCAGGCATCATCCACCGCTCCGACCGCATGGCCTCGACCGGCCTCTATGCCGACGGCAAGAAGGGCGTCCGCCGCCTCACCGAGGTCGACCTGCGCCTCCAGGACCAGGACCGCGACGGCGTCCAGGCCGAGGTGCTGTACGGTGTGCTGGGCTCGAGCGGCCGGCTGAACGATCCCGAGGCCGCGCTGGAGATGCTGCGCATCTACAACGACTGGCTCCATGACTTCTGCACGCAGGCGCCCGACCGGCTGGTCGGCCTGGCCAACATCCCGAACTACAACATGGAGGAGTCGGTTACCGAGGCGATGCGTTGCGCCAAGCGCGGCGTGCGCGGCCTCGACATCGCCAACCGGCCCGACATGACACCGCTCTGGGACGAGCATTGGGAGCCGCTCTGGAAGTTCGGCCACGAGACCGGCATTCCGCTCCACTTCCACACGATCGGCGGCCGCTCGCCGGACTACACCAAATTCCCGCAGCACGTCGTGCGGCGCATCCAGGCCGTGCACATCACCGGCTTCCAGATGCACATGAGCACCATGCTGATGGGACTGATCTACTCGGGCGCCCCGGAACGCTATCCGAACCTGAAGATCGTGATCGGCGAAGCCGGGCTCGGCTGGATCCCCTATGTCCTGCAGCACATGGATCTCGAGTGGGAGGACCAGTTCAAGGACCTCGACCTCAAGATGAAGCCCAGCGAATACTGGCATCGCCAATTCTACGCCACCTATCAGACCGATCCGGTGGGCATCGAACTGCTGAAGCACCTGGGCGAGGACAACGTCATGTGGGGATCGGACTTTCCCCATCCCGACGGCATCTGGCCCGACAGCCAGGAGTTCCTGAAGAAGGAACTCGACGACATCACGCCCGCCGCCCGTACCAAGATCACGCGCGACAACGCGATCAAGCTCTACGGGCTCGGCGCCTAGCGCGCCGACCCGATGGCTGCCGAACACCGTCTCTCGCCGGGCCATCTCTCGCCGAATAGGCTGCTCGATTTCGCGACCGCCGTTTACGCATCAGCCGGCATGCCCGAGGCCGATGCACGCATCGTCGCCGACACGCTGGTGATGGCCGACCTGTGGGGCCATCAATCGCATGGCGTCATGCGGCTCTCGTGGTACCTCGCCCGCCTCAAGACGGGTGTGTGCAGTGCAGTCGCCGCGCCAAAGTTCGTCGTCGATGCGCCGGCCGTGGCCGTGATCGACGGCGGCGATGCGATGGGCCAGGTGCTGAACGTATTCGCCATGCGCGAGGCCATCCGCCGCGCCAAGGTGCATGGCATCGCGGCCATCGGGCTGCGCAACTCCAACCATTTCGGCACGGCGCTCTACTACACGCTGATCGCGGCGCGCGAAGGATGCATCGCCTTCCTGTCGACCAATGCAAGCCCGGCGATGGCGCCCTGGGGCGGCCGCAAGAAGACCGTCGGCACCAATCCGTGGTCGTGGGCGGCACCGGCCGGCTCCCATCCGCCGATGGTACTCGACATCGCCAACACAGGCGTCGCACGCGGCAAGGTCTATCTCGCGAAGCAAAAGGGCCAGTCGATCCCGGAGGGCTGGGCACTGGACGCCGACGGCGCACCGACGACCGACCCGGCTGCCGCGATCGACGGCATCATCCTGCCGATGGCCGGCCACAAGGGTTATGCGATCGCTGCCATGATGGACATGCTGTCGGGCGTGCTGACGGGCAGTGCTTTCGGCAGCGGCGTGTTCGGCCCCTACCAGACCGACCACAAGAGCGGTGCCGGTCAGTTGATGATCGTACTCGACATCAAGGTCTTCCAGCCGCTGGCCGACTTCAACGCGCGCATGGAAAAGATGATCGTCGAACTCAAGGCCGTGCCACTCGCCCAGGGTCACGCGGAAGTGTTCTATCCCGGCGAGATCGAGGCTCGAAACGAAGCCAGAAATCGCCGCGACGGATTGCTGTTGCCTGCAGACACCATCGAGGATCTTGTGAAAGTCGGTCGCCAAGCCGGAATCGCGACGCCTTTCTGACCGACATGAATCCTGCGTTGCGCATTCCGCTCCTGACCACGCTGGCGATGCTGGCCTTCGCCGGCAATTCGCTGCTCTGCCGGCTGGCGTTGCGCGACACAGGGATCGACGCCGCGAGCTTCACCGCGATCCGCCTGGGCTCCGGCGCGCTGATTCTGGCCGCGATCCTCATGTCGCGCGGCAAGCGTCCCACCGCGGGCGGAAGCTGGCCGATGGCGGCCATGCTGTTTGCCTATGCGGTGTGCTTCTCCTTCGCCTACCGCTACCTGACGGCCGCGACCGGTGCGCTGCTGCTGTTCGGTGCCGTGCAGCTGACCATGATGGGCTACGGCCTGTGGACCGGCGAACGGATCGGCGGCGTAAGGCTGGCCGGCCTGGTGCTGGCGCTGGGCGGGCTGGTCTGGCTGCTGCTGCCCGGCCTCGCGGCGCCTCCCATTCTGGCAGCGGCGCTGATGCTGGCGGCAGGTGCTGCCTGGGGTGTCTATTCGCTGCTCGGCAAGGGGGCCGGCGACCCGACGGCGGCGACGGGCGGCAATTTCCTGCGCACCCTACCCTTTGCCGCGGCCCTCATGCTGGCCACGGCCACGGCCGGCACCGTCGACCACGCCGGCGCGCTCTATGCGGTCCTTTCAGGCGCCGTGACCTCGGGATTGGGCTATGTCCTCTGGTATGCTGCGCTGCCGATGTTGCGGGCCACGACGGCGGCGACAGTGCAGCTCTGCGTGCCGGCCATTGCGGCCCTGGGCGGGGCAATGCTACTCGCCGAGCCGGTCACGGCGCGACTGCTGGTGGCGTCTGTCGCGGTTCTGGGCGGTATCGCCCTCACGATCTATCGGAAGAATTGAAAGAAGGCTCCATGTTCCAGGTTTCCGACCGTCTCAAGAATGTAAAAGTGTCGGCGTCCGCCGCCATGACCCGCAAGGTGCGCGAGCTGCGCGCCGAGGGCGTGAAGATCGTGGGCCTGTCGTCGGGCGAGCCCGACTTCCCGACGCCGCTGCACGCCATCGAGGCGGCGCACAAGGCAGCCCTCGCCGGCGACACCAAGTATCCGCCGCAGGACGGCGTGAAGCCTCTCAAGGAGGCGATCCGCGCCAAGTTCAAGCGCGACAACAATCTCGACTATGCGCTGGACGAGATCATGGTCTCCAACGGCAGCAAGCAGATCATGTACGACGCGCTGATGGCGAGCGTTAACCCGGGCGACGAGGTGATCATTCCGGTGCCGGGCTGGATCTCCTACGCCGACCAGGCGACGGTCGCCGGCGCCACGCCGGTGTTCGTGTCGTGCCCCGAGAACAACCAGTTCAAGCTGCGCGCCGCCGACCTCGACGCCGCGATCACCCCCAACACCAAGTGGGTGGTGATGAACTTTCCCAACAACCCGACGGGCGCCGTCTGTTCGCGCGCCGAGATGCGCGCCATCGCCGACGTGCTGCTGCGCCATCCGCACGTGATGATCATGGCCGACGACGTCTACGAGCACCTGATCTATGACGACTTCGGCTTTTGCACCATCGCCGAGGTCGAGCCGAAGCTGAAGGAGCGGACGCTCACGGTGAACGGCGCGTCGAAGGCCTATGCCATGACGGGCTGGCGCGTCGGCTTTGCCGGCGGGCCGCGGTCGCTGATCGCGGCCATGACCAACATGCAGGGCCAGATCGGCTCCGGCATCTCGACCATCAGCCAGGCAGCGGCAACCGCGGCGCTGAACGGGCCGCAGGAACTCCTGAAGGAACGCGCGGCCGACTACCAGAAGCGGCGTGACGAGGTGGTGGCGATGATGCGCGCCGCACCCGGCATCACCTGCCACAAGCCCGAAGGCGCGTTCTACGTGTTTCCCAACATCGCGGGCTGCATCGGCAAGACCAGCAAGGGCGGCCGCAAGATCGATACCGACACCGCATTCGTGACAGCGCTGCTGGAGGAGAAGCATGTCGCCACCGTGCAGGGTGCGGCCTACGGCATGAGCCCCTACTTCCGCATCTCCTACGCCACCGATCTGGCCAGCATCCGTGAAGGCTGTGGGCGGATCCAGGAATTCTGCCGCGACCTTCGCTGAGTCCCGGCGAGAGAAGCGGCGCGATGGCCCTGCAGTACATCCTCGACGCCGGCGCGATCGGCCAGTATCCGCAGATCCTCGCCCATGGCGCCGCGGCAAGCCTGATCATCCCGCAGGCCGCGGTCGACGAGATCCGCGGACGCCAGGCGCGCGGCCTGCGCGCCGATATCCAGGACCTCCTCGACCGCGCGATCGATTCGGGCGCGGTCGTCGTGCCGCCCCTGGGCGGTACGGTTGAGACACTCGCCCTCGAATGCGCAGAAGAAAGCGGGCCCGGGAATGTTCGCGTCGTCACCTCGGATCGCCGCCTCATCCAATCACTGACTTCGAAGGGGATAGCATCGATTAGCGGCAGCAAGCTCCTATCGGAGCTTTCGTCGACCGGATCGGATGCAAGCCTCGAGCTGGCCGCCGAGCGGATCGTCGCGGCACAGCGCCGGCATCTGGCGGTCGGTCTGATCGTCGCGATCGTGATAACTGCGATGGCAATCGCCATCGTCCTCAACCATCAGCTCATCTTTCACAGGACGCCGGCGTGGCTGATGCCGATCCTGCTGCTGCTTGTGGCTGCTCTCTTCTTCTGGTGGCGCGGCCGACACAGGTTTTCCTACGGCCTGTTCGAGGTCACGATCGGCCTGCTCATCGCCTCGCAGTCCATCGTCGTGCTGCCCTCGAGCTACGAACTGTCGACCGCCAAGTCGATCCAGTTCATCGGTGGGCTCTACATCATGGTGCGCGGCTTCGAAAGTATCGACCTCAGCATCGAAGACACGCGTCTCGGCGGCTGGTGGCGCCGGCTGTTCCACGGTGGACGCTAGCGAGGCCGGCGCTCCGTCTAGAGCTGCTTGATCTGCCTCACTTGCGCTGGGATACCGAGCTTGCGCGAGCACAACGGCCAGTGCCACGGCTCCTCCAGATCGTAGATCATGTACCAGGCGAGGCTGGCAGCCTTGTCGTAGGTCTGCGCGTAGTCGATCGCTTCCTTCACCGTAAGCTCGGTGCCGTCGCGCTTGCGTGTGTAGGTGATGAAGGTCCGCGGCGTGAACTGGAAGCGACCATGATAGGCACCGCGACCACCATAGATCGGTGACGCCTGAGGTCCCCAGCTGCCGCTCTCGCACGTGGCGAGCTGCTGCAGCAGATGCTCCTTGCGGTCGTCAATCTCCTGCTGGCGAGGATCGGCCGGCGCAACCGCCGCAACTTGCGGCGGCTTAGGCGCGCAGCCACCCACACCCAACGCTGCGGCGAGGAGAAACGAGGCGGCGGCGGATTGCAGGCGGGTCACAACCGCATATTGTTCACACGAATTAACACGCGCCGTAAACCCTGCCCCTCAATCCCATGCCACAAGATGAGGTATGCTCCAAGGCAGGATACGCCAAGGACATGATGTAAGAAATTGCGAGAAAATATACTTGACGATTCAGCAGGTTTTGGCGTAAAAAAAATATATGCTGACGGGTAATCCGCCGGCCCTCCAAAGCCCGCCCGGTTCGCCCCGCGCGGGCTTTTTTATTGTCCGTTCCACCGTCCTCCAAGCCGCCCTCCCGGGCGGCTTTTTTCATTTCCGGAGACAATCATGTGCCAGATGCACAGCCCCGTGCCGCCGACGTCCTTTGGCGAGCCGACGCCACCGCCATTCAATAGCGCTCTCGCGCTCTATCCGACCCTTAACAGCGACAGTCAGCAGACGTCGCCCTCGCAATCCGACCCAAACCTTCATCTCGCAGGCCTTCTCGTGCCGGGCGCGGCCGAAGCATTCGGAAGAGTGTGGACTTCCAAGGTGCCGAAGGAATTCATGGCGCCGGAGCTACCGCCGATCCTTCTCCCGCCTGGGTCGAGATTTGCGCCGATCCTAACGCGCCCCATCGGACCGGCTCCCGCCCGGCCCGCGCCCATCGGCGGCCCGCTCTTCAAGCCGGTCAATCCGAACGCCAACCAGGCCAGCCCACCACCTTTTCCAGCACCGCCGCAGGCCGGCCCGACACTTTCACCGCCTTCCAAGCCACCCCTACCTCTCGAGCCCGAAAAGATCTTGCCCGACAACATCGCGAAACCCGGCGGCCAGATCGTCGGTGGCGGCTTTTCGATCCCGAAGGACCCGCATGCGCCGCTACCCGGATTCTCGCCCCCTGACGACGACGATCCGGCCCGCGCGCTCGTGCTGGAAATGGAGGTCAGCAGAGCCCGCCCCCTAGAGAATGGCAAATATAAGCTGGTTCCGAAGACCCTCGAACAGCTCGTCGAGTATGATGCCCGCTTCGGAAAGATGGACGAGATTTATCAAGAGGCCGGACGATTGGTGACCAAGAGTGGTGGGGCAGCTTTGGGCACCGAATGGCACCATCTCGCCAAGGAGATCGCAGAGAAATACGGGGCTGAAGGGATTCGAGCGGAGGTCAGCTACGCCAAAGGCGACGAAGAAACTTATGGCAAGAAGGACACCGCACGAGTTGATCTGGTCTGGACGCACAAGGATGGCACGATCGTAATTGTCGATCTTAAGACCGGCGGCGCGAGACTTAGTGCTGCCCAGATCAAGAAAATCGTGGAAAATGTCGGCGGTGAAAAGGACGCAAGAGTGCTCGTGTATCAATACAAACCATGACGACTGCTGCTGACATCAAACGGATCACCCGGCTCGTGCGAGAGCGCGAGCCGCGGTTGATCCTTTTCAAGCGCATGCTGATCCTTCCGCCAGTCGGGCACTACGTGCGCGGCTTCTACCTCGATCAGACAAGTGGGAAAGACATGTTCCGGCCTTCGTATCTGGTACAGCCGCTCTACAGGCCCAGGACAAACTGGGCCCTTGGATATGGCGACAGATTCACGGCTGCCCCTCAATATGGCCTCTTCTCGATCGAGGATCCTGGGACCGAGCATCAACTCGTTGAACTTCTCCTTGGCGAAGGGATGCGGCGGATCGAACATGTCGATAGCCCAGAAGCTTTTCTTGAATATTCGAAGACTCTGGAGCCTCGGCGAACGGGCGGAGACTGGCATGTTTTCCATACGCTCGCCCTTCTGGGACGCCTCGACGAAGCCCGTGTCGCAGGCGAACGCTCTATGGAAAAGTACTACCGCGCCGAGTGGGACCATTGCCGCCAATCGCGTAGTCTCCTGCACACACTGGACGTCGGCCAGGAACGTGTAGATCGCGTCCTGAGAAAATGGGAACAGCAGGTGGTAACGGAACTTAAACTCGAACCCTACTGGCAATCGCCCTGGCCGTCTTAGCTACCCGACCTGACGCGCCTGCCCGGCCCAGTACTTCGCCCGCAGCATCTTCTTGTCGACCTTGCCGACGGCAGTGAGCGGCAGGCTGTCGACGATCTCGATCTGCTTGGGCGCATGCGGCGAGCCCTTGCGGTCCTTCACGAGTTGCATCAGCGCTTCGGGTGACGGCGTGCAGCCGACCCTGGCGACGATCAGAGCGGCGACGGCCTCGCCCCACTTCTCATGCGGCACACCGAACACGGCGGCCATCGCAACGTCGGGATGCGAGGACAGCACATCCTCCACTTCGCGCGGAAAGATGTTGAAGCCGCCCGAGACGATCATGTCCTTCTTGCGATCGACGATATAGAGGTAGCCGCGCTCGTCGGCTCGGGCGATGTCGCCGGTGTGCAGCCAGCCACCTTTGAGAGTCTCGGCCGTCTGCTCCGGTCGCTTCCAGTACTGTTCCATGGCATGCGGCGCGCGCACGCAGATCTCACCCGCCTCGCCCGGCTCCACTTCATTGTTGTCTTCGTCGCGCAGGGTCACGCTGCACGAGGCGATGGGAAAGCCGCAGGAGGCGAACAGCTCGGGCCGCCTCGTATCATGGTCGGCTTTCCTGAGGACGCTCACCGGATAGCACTCGGTCTGGCCGTAGAGCTGGCTAAAAACCGGGCCAATGCGCTCCAGTCCCTCGACCAGCCGCGTTGGCGACATCGGCGAGGCGCCGTAGAGGATCAGCTCCAGCGAGGAGAGATCGGTCTTGTCCAGTTTGGGATGATCGAGCAGCACATAGACCATCGTGGGCACGAGCAGGGTGAAGTTGATCTTCTCGCGCTCCAGGGTGTCTAGGAACCGCTCGGGATCAAACCCCTTCATGAGATGGACCGTGCCGCCCTTGAGCAGCGCCGGAACGACCTTCGTACCGGCAACATGGGTGATCGGCGCGGCGGCAAGGTAGCGCGGCGTCTCGGGAAATTCGAAATCGGCCGCCACCGCGGTCGTCATGGCGGCTGTCGAACGGTGGCGGCGGATCGCGCCCTTGGACTTGCCCGTGGTGCCGCCGGTGTAGTTGATGACGGCATAATCGTTCGGCGTCGCGAGATTGACCGCACTCGCCTCGCCGATCCGTTCGGCCGCCGCTATCAGGTCTCGACCAAAGTCCGCCTTGCCCATGGTCAGCACGACTTTTAGCCGATCCGCCGCCTTGGCGGCGATTTCACCACCGCGCTGGGCGTGTGTCCGGGCATCGACGATCAGCCCACTCACTTCGGCATCCTCGATGACGTCGAGATGATCATCGAGAGCGCCCAGCGGATGCAGCCAGGTGGTAACCAAGCCCAGTCCGCTGGCCGCAACACCAGCGCACCAGGTCTCGGCATTGTTGGCGCTCAGGAACGCCACCGTCTGGCCCTTCTTCAAGCCGGCCGCCGCCATCGCCGCCTGCAGGCGGCCGATCAGCGCCAGCGCGCCGAGGTAGGTGAGGCTGCCGCCGTCCCACACGAAGGCCCGGCGCTCGGGAAAGCGCGCCAGGGCACGCAGGATCATGTCGGTGCCGGTCGGGGCCTCGGTGATGGCGTCATGCATCGGATCAACCCCGCGCCGGATGCACTTTCATCCAGTGCCGTGCGATCTCCTCGCGCGTGGCCACCCAGACCTTGGGCTTGGACGCGACATAGTCGAGGAAGCGCGCCAGCGTCGCGGCGCGGCTCGGCCGGCCGGCGAGACGGCAGTGCAGCCCGATCGACATCATCTTCGGCGCGCGCGATCCCTCGTCGTAAAGGACATCGAAACTGTCCTTCATCGCCTGCAGCCAGCCGTCGCCCGCGGTGTAGCCCGGCGCCACGGCGAATTTCATGTCGTTCACTTCCAGCGTGTAGGGAATGATGAGGTGCGGCGTTTCGTCGACGCTGACCCAGTAGGGCAGGTCGTCGGCATAGGAATCGCTCGAGTAGAGGAAGCCACCATGCTTGATTACGGCCGACAGCGTGTTCATGCCGAAACGGCCGGTGTACCAGCCGACCGGCGGCTTGCCCGCGGTGTCGGCGATGGCTTTCACCGCACGCTGGATGTGCAGCAGTTCCTGCTCGAGGGTGAAATCCTTGTAATTGATCCAGCGCCAGCCGTGGCTCGCCACTTCGTGGCCGGCGGCGGCCATCGCCTTGCCGACAATCGGATTGAGCTCCAAGGCTCGGCCGACCGACCATGACGTGAAGCGCATATTGCGCTCGGCAAACAGCCGCAGGATACGCCAGAAGCCGGCACGACTGCCGTATTCGTACATCGACTCGATGCTGAGATCGCGCCCGCCCTGGATCGGGACGCCACCCGGCGTCTCCGACAGGAACGTCTCGGAAGCGGCGTCGCCGTTCAGGATATTGTTCTCGCCGCCCTCCTCGTAGTTCAGCACGAAGCTGACGGCGATCCGCGCCTCGCCGGGCCACTGCGGGTCGGGGGGATTGGGACCATAGCCGAACAGATCGCGATCGAGATGATTGTGCATGACGCGGGCTCCCGGAAACGCCAACGATTGAAACGCCAACGATTGAAGATCGACTATGCCGCCGCTATAGCTCGCGCGACAAGCTTCGAGGAGGCGATATGAGTGTGGCCGGCGCGGTGCGCGAGGACCGTCTGTGGCAGCGGCACGCCGACATGGCGAAGCTGGGCGGCACGCCCAAGGGTGGCGTCAACCGCCAGGCCCTGTCGGCTGAAGACGCCGCGGCAAGAAACCTGCTGGGCGCCTGGGCCAAGGCCCGCGGCTTCGCCACCTTCACCGACACCATCGGCAATCTTTTCGTGCGCCGCGAGGGTACGGATACCAAGGCGCTGCCGGTGCTGAGCGGCTCGCACATGGACAGCCAGCCGACAGGCGGTCGCTTCGACGGCATGTACGGCGTGCTGGCGGCCTTCGAGGCGCTGGAAGCGCTGGAGGATGCCGGCGTGAAGACCCGGCGGCCGGTCATGGCCGTCGCCTGGACCAACGAGGAGGGCTCGCGCTTCCAGCCCGGCGCCATGGGCTCGGCGGTGTTCGCGGGCCACAACAAGCTCGATGAAATGCTTCAGGTGAAGGATTGGAAAGGCGTCGTGCTGAAGGACGCGCTGGCCGAGACCTTGAAGGCGGCACCGGCGCCGCTGCACGACGGCCCACCCGGCTTCCCGCTCGATTTCTACGTCGAGGCGCATATCGAGCAGGGCCCGCGGCTGGAGAACGAGAAGAAGACCATCGGCGTCGTGACCGCCATCCAGGGCAGCCGCCGCTACATCGTCGAGACAATCGGCGAGGAGGCACATGCCGGCACGACGCCGCGCGCCGCCCGCAAGGATGCCTTCAAGGCGGCGCTGCGCATCGCGCAGGCGATGTACGAGGCCACGACCGACAAGGACGACACGCTGCGCTTCACCATCGGCCGCGTCGACGTCCTGCCCGGCTCGCCCAACACGGTGCCGGGCCAGGCGGTCTTCACCATCGACATGCGCCATCCTGACGACTCGGTGCTGGAAGCGCACGAAGCCAAGCTGGCGGCGATCGTCGCCACTCATGCCGCGCCCTGCTTGGCCGGGATCAAGCGCGTGACGGCTGTGCCGCCGACAATCTTCGATTCCCAGGTGATCGACCTTGTGCGCGCGAAGGCAAATGCCTTGAAGCTCGCCAACATGGACATGCCTTCGGGCGCCGGCCACGACGCCATGCACATCGCCAAGCTCTGCCCCGCCGGCATGATCTTCGTGCCCTGCGAGCGCGGCATCAGCCACAATGAGGCCGAGAATGCCACGCCCCAGGACCTCGCCGCCGGTGCGCGCGTGCTGGCCGAAGTGCTGGCTGACCTCGCGAACCGTTAAGGAACAAGAAAACATGTCGAAGAAGATGCAGACCGAACTCGTCGCGATCCTCACCGACCTGATCGCGCTCCCGAGCCCTTATCCACCCGGCACTTCCGTGGAAATTTGCGCCTATGCGGCCAAGCGCCTGAAGAAGGCAGGCTACAAGGTCGAGACCGCGACCAAGACCAAGGGCGTCGACAATGTCGTGGCGCGGATGAAGGGCAAGACCAAAGGCCCGGTCATCGCCTTCAACGCCCATGTCGACACGGTGGGCGTAGGCGAGCGCGCCAACTGGAAGAGTGATCCCTACAAGGCCTTGGTCAAGGGCGGCCTCGTCTACGGGCTCGGCGCCGGCAACTGCAAGGGCAGCATGGCGGTGCAGATCTGGCTCGCCGAGGAGATCGCCCGCCGCGGCGGCCCGGCCAAGGGCGAGCTGATCTTCACCTTCGTGGCGGATGAAGAGAATCTCGGGCCCGACGGCATGGAATTCCTGCGCAAGTCCGGCCGCGTGCGGCCCGACGCGCTGATCCTGGGTGCGCAGACCGAGAACAACCTGATCGTGGCTGAACGTGGCGTGATGTGGGCGCGCCTCACCACCAAGGGCCGCGCCGCCCATGCCGGCAATCCTGCCGCCGGCGACAACGCCATCCTGCGCATGGTGCGCCTCGTGGGGGCGCTCAGTTCCTACTACGACAAGGCGCTGGCGCGGCGCGTGTCGGGCGCCATGAAGTCGACCGTGAACGTCGGCATGTTCCACGGCGGCCACAACACCAACGTCGTGCCGTCGGCCTGCACCGTCGAGATCGACCGCCGCCTGCTGCCGAACGAGAAGGTGAAGGACGCCTTCAAGGAGCTGAAGAGCGTGATCGACGGCGTGCGCGAGCCAAAGGGCACCTATTCCGTCGAATTCCTGACCGGCACCAACGGCTTCTTCGCGCCCGAGAACGGCGCCGCCGTCGGCGCCTTCGAGGCGGCCGTGAAGGCGCAGACCGGCCGCAAGGTGAAGTTCCTCAACGCGACAGGCGTGAGCGACGGCCGCTACTACGCCGACGACGCCATAGAAATCATCAACTTCGGCCCGGGCTCTGGCGCCCAGGGCCACGCCGCCAACGAGAGCGTACCCATCGCCTCGATGGTGGAGTCGGCGCACATCCAGATGGATGTGGTGAAGCGGCTGCTGGGCTGATTGCCTGAAGGAAAAAGTACACCGCGACTAGAGATACCCGCTTGTCTTCAACTTCTCGACGACTTGGCTCACAAAATCCTGCGGATTCTTCGATCTCAAGCGATAGTGAAATTTGGCGAGAGGCACCCTGCCAGTGCCACGATAGAGTGTGCCTCTCAAGACGACCGACATCACGCTGACGCTTCCGCGAGACCCCGACTGGCCTTCGACCACATCGATCTCGAGCCTGTATGTCGGATTGAAATTTTCGATCGCCGCTTTCTGATCGTCGCTACGCGCGAGTTCCAGCCGACTGGCGCGGCCCGCCTCCACCACGACCTTATAAGGCCCTAGCGCTGTGGTGAATGCGGTCGAAACGCTTTGCCCGTCGAGGACGTTGTCATCGGGAGGGAGCCACAGCAATAAGCGCTGCATTCTCGCCGGTGGCGCCGTCGCCGGTGATGGCTCGTAAATAAACGTGGGATCCGAAGTAACACACGCCGCCAGAACGACACCGCTCGATGCCAGGAGAAACAGGCGCCTCGACACGGAAGGTTGCCACGACATCAAAGAAGTCCGTCCTCTCTCAGTTTTGCGGTCAGGCTATCGACATAGCGATCAGCAGCAGCCGGGCGCTGGTCCTCCATGAAAGGATATTTGGTGGCGCTTTTCCAAAAATCCGGCAGCTGGGTTGAAGCGCGCCAAATGCGTTTGCGCGCGGCGGCATCATAAAGGGTTGCCTCGATTTCGTACTCATTGACGAAGTCATTCCGGAACTTGACCCTACTCGTCTGCAGGTAGAGGAACTGGCCAGCTCGAAAACGGGCGTTGGCGGCCGTGATCAGCTGACCTCCATTGTCCGCCGCTCCATCCACATCGACGATCTCGATCGCGATCCCGATCGGCGGCCACTTCGCCTCGAAGCTTCGCTTCAGTTCCTCTACCTGGAGGAGCGACATACTCTGGCCTTCCGTCATCTTGACTCTGCGGACTGATATCGCGATCAATACGCGCCGCAATTTCTGCTGAGATCCGGCAGCGACATTCGACTCAGTGATGGCCTTCTGCTCAGGCGTGCATCCGGCAAGCATCGCACCCATCCCGAGCGAAGCCTCACGCCGTCCCAGACTTTTCATTCCGCTTTCTCTCCCCACTCACGCCAGCGTAGCAGAAACGATTCAGGGTATGCGACCGACGATTGCGCATGGCAGCGATGGGAACCGGTTACGTCGTCTTCCCGCCTTTGCGCCTCGGCACGGCGCGTGGCACGCTGCGGGCAGGGAGAAAACAGCATGCCGTTCTACGAAAAAGGTGACGTTCGCATCCACTACGAGGAAGCCGGATCAGGCTTGCCGCTGCTGATCATTCCGGGCGGTGGACTGAACTCGACGATCGGCGGCCTCGACAAGACGCACCCGTTCAGCGCGATGAAGGAATTCAGCGACTCGTTCCGCTGCGTCGTCGCCGACCTGCGCAACGCCAATGGCGGCCAGTCGACGGGCCCACTCGAGATCGAGCAGACATGGGATGCCTTCACCGACGACCACGTCGGCCTGATGGACCATCTCGGCGCCAAGAAGTTCATGGTATTGGGCTACTGCATCGGCCAACCGCTCATCTGGAACCTGATCAAGCGCGTGGGCGACCGTGTGATCGCCGCCGTGCTGACGCAGCCCTCGGGCTTCCGCCCCGAGCTGCCAACGCAATTCTACGACAACAACATGAAGGGCTGGGGGCCCGAGTTCGCGAAGAAGCGGCCCGTGTACACGATGGAACAGGTGAGCCAGTTCCTCACCAACATGTATACGAAGAAGGGCGACTTCGTGTTCACCGTGCCGCGCGACTTTGTGAAGGACTGCAAGACGCCGATCCTGGTCGCCCCCGACGACAGCCCACCCCACCCCTACAAGGTCGCGATGGAAGTGGCGATGCTGTCACCCAACGCGCAAGTCACGCTCTATCCGTGGAAGGACACGCCGGACAAGGTCCCGCTGGCGGTGCGCCACATCCGGATGTTCCTGAACGCGCACGGGGCGTAGCGGGACCACGCCCCCAGAATAGATAGAGTTATCGCATAAGACTTAAGGATCCTTCGCTTCGCTCAGGATGACACCGGCTGTTGCATCGGCGCACGGCGTTGACCCCAGCAATAGTGTCATCCTGAGCGAAGCGAAGGATCTTTCCCCTGCCCTTGAAACTAGGGGCGCTTCGGTTACGCCGTCTTCTGCGCCTTAAGCCCCAGCTTGCTGATGGTCTGCTCGCGCATCACGAACTTCTGGATCTTGCCGGTGATGGTCATCGGGAATTCGGGCACGAACTCGATGTAGCGCGGGATCTTGTAGTGGGCGATCTGGCCCTTGCAGAACTCGCGGATCTCCTCGGCGGTGGCGGACTGGCCGTCGTGCAGCTTGATCCAGGCGCAGATCTCCTCGCCGTATTTGGGATCGGGCACGCCGATCACCTGCACGTCCTGGATCTTCGGATGGCGGTAAAGAAACTCCTCGATCTCGCGCGGATAGACGTTCTCGCCGCCGCGGATCACCATGTCCTTCAGCCGGCCCACGATATTGACGTAACCCTCGCCATCCATGGTCGCGAGATCGCCGGTGCGCATCCAGCCCGCCTCGTCGATCGCCTCGGCGGTCTTCTCCGGATCGTTCCAGTAGCCCTTCATCACCGAATAGCCGCGGGTGCAGAACTCGCCGGTCTCGCCGCGCGGCACCGCCATGCCCTCGGGGTCGACGATCTTTATTTCTATGTGCGGCAGGACCTGGCCCACGGTGGAGACGCGCCTCTCCAGCGGATCGTCGGTGGCGCACTGCGTCGACACCGGCGAGGTCTCCGTCATGCCGTAGGCGATGGTGACCTGGTGCATGTGCATGTGGCTCTGCACCTTCTTCATCACCTCGATCGGACAGGGCGAGCCCGCCATGATGCCGGTGCGCAGGCTTTTTAGGTCAAACTTGGCAAACTCGGGATGGTCGAGCTGGGCGATGAACATGGTGGGCACGCCAAAAAGCGCCGTGCAGCGTTCCTCGGCGACGGTCTGCAGTGTCGCCAGTGGATCGAACGCCTCGGCCGGATAGACCATGGTGGCACCATGGGTGAGGCACCCCAGGTTGCCCATCACCATGCCGAAACAGTGATAGAGCGGCACCGGAATACAGAGCCGGTCCTCCGGTGTGAGTTTCAGGCCCAGCCCGACGAAGTAGCCGTTGTTCAGGATGTTGTGGTGGCTGAGCGTGGCGCCCTTGGGATGGCCGGTCGTGCCCGAGGTGAACTGGATGTTGATGGCATCGTCGAACTGCAGCTTGGGGCCTGTTTCGGCGAGCTTTGCCTTCTCGGCATTGCCACCGGCCGTGGCGACATCGTCGAAATTGAGCATGCCGGGAGTCTTCTCGCGGCCGAGCCGGATGATGTGCTTGAGCAGCGGCAGCTTCTTCGCTTTCACCAGATCGTCGACGATCTCGAGATAGTTCGAGCTCTTTAGCGCCGGCGCCAGGATCAGCGCCTTGCACTCGACCTTGTTCATCGCGTAGTCGAGCTCGGCACGCCGGTAGGCCGGATTGACGTTGACCAGCACCAAGCCCGCCTTGGCCGTGGCGAACTGGGCCAGCGTCCATTCCGAGGTGTTGGGCGACCAGATGCCGACCCGGTCGCCGCGCTCCAGCCCCAGCGTCATGAGGCCGGCCGCCAGCTCGTCCACCCGCCGGGCGAGTTCGCCCCAGCTCCAGCGCACGCTCTGGTGCCGCACGACCAGTGCCTCGCGGTCACGGAAGGTTTCGACCTGGCGGTCGAAGAAGGCGCCGATGGTCTCGCCGATCAGCTTCCGATCGGAGACGCCATGGTCATAAGAGATTTGGGGGGTGCCGTGAGCATTGGTCATGCGGCAAGCTTAGCGCGGTGTGGCAGATTTGAAATCATGAAACTCCAGTTCACCACCGTCGATGTCTTCACCGACCGCCAGTTCGGCGGCAATCCGCTGGCGGTCGTCACCAACGCCCAGGGCCTCTCGACCGAGCGCATGCAGTCGATCGCGGCCGAATTCAACCTGGCCGAAACGACCTTCGTGCTGCCGCCCAAGGACCCCGCCCACACTGCCGAGGTGCGCATCTTCACGCCCAAGGCCGAGATGCCCTTCGCCGGCCATCCCAATGTCGGGACGGCCTTCGTCCTGGCCCGCGCCGGCGAAAGCTACGGCCGGCCGGTTTCAGGCGACCGGCTGGTGTTCGAGGAGAAGGCGGGCCTCGTCCGCATGGAGTTGACGCGCGAAGGCGGCGTTGTCGTGGCGACTCGCCTTGCCGCGCCGCAGCCGCTGAAAATCGGCGAGCAAGTGTCGCCGGAAATTGTGGCCGCCGCCTGCGGCCTCGCGGTCGGCCAGATCGAGAGCGGCGCCCATCGTCCGGTCATCGCGTCCTGCGGCGTGGGCTTCGTGTTCGCAGAGGTAAAGTCGCGCGCTGTGCTCGCGGCCGCGACACATCACGGTGACGTCTTCGCCAAGCACCTTCCCATGGAGCGCGCCGTCGGCATTCATCTCTATGTTCCGGTCCACGAGAACGGCATCGACATTCAGACGCGCATGTTCGCACCGCTGTTCGGTGTGCCCGAGGATCCCGCCACCGGCGGCGCCAACGTGGCCCTGATCGGCCTGCTGGCGCATTTGAGATCCGAGTCGGACGTCACACTCGACAAGGCCATCGGCCAGGGCTTCGACATGGGCCGCCCCAGCATCCTGCAAGCATCGGCGGAGAAGAAGGCTGGCAAGGTCGTCGCCACCTACATTGGCGGCCGCTGCATGCCGATGATGAGCGGCATCATCGATCTCGACTAACAGCGAGCGGTAGCGCCGTCCCCTGCTTCACCGGTCGCAGCGCGAATGAACTTCTGATCTGGGCGATACCCGCGATCTTGGTGAAATCCATCACGAAGCGTTCGTAGGCTTCGAGGTCGGGCACGACGATGCGCAACAGGTAGTCGCTGTCGCCGGTCATCAGGTAGCACTCCATCACTTCGGGCCGCTCGGCCGCCGCGCGCTCGAAATCTTTCAGCGCCTTCTCGACCTGAGTCGAGAGCGACACGCTCATGAAGACGTTGACCGAAAGGCCGATCGACTTGGCGTCGAGCTGGGCGGCATAGCCCTTGATGACTCCTGCCTCCTCCAGCGCCTTGACCCGTCGCCAGCAGGGCGAGGACGAGAGGCCGACTTGCTCGGCGAGGTCGGCGTTGCTGAGACGGCCGTCGTGCTGCAGCCGCTCGAGAATGCGCCGATCGATGGCATCTAGGGAGATCATTGCTTGAAATTCCACATACAAGGAAGAATCTACCCTATACAGCCAATTTGGAGCGCCAAACGCAAGGACCTTCCAAGCGGGTGGAGGTATGTCGATGGCCATGACCACCCTCGCCCCCGTCCAACGCCTGAGGCTGCTCCGTGAGTTGGAACGCAAGGTCCTGTGGCTTTCCGCCTGGACCATCCATCACGCCAATCACCTGCGCCCGAATCGCGACGGGCTGAAGGTCGGTGGGCATCAGGCCTCGTGCGCGTCGCTCGCCACGGTGATGACGGCGCTCTACTTTTCGGTGCTCCGTCCCGAGGACAGGGTCGCGGTGAAACCACACGCCTCGCCGGTGTTCCACGCCATTCAATATCTGTTCGGTCACCAGACGCAGGACAAGCTCGAGCGCTTCCGCAGCCTGGGCGGGGCGCAGTCCTATCCCTCGCGCACCAAGGACGTCGACGACGTCGATTTTTCGACCGGCTCGGTGGGACTGGGCGTCGCCATGACGCTCTTCTCCTCGATCGTGCAGGACTATGTGCGGCTGAAGAACCTCGGCGACGGCACACGCCCCACCGGCCGCATGGTGGCGCTGGTGGGCGATGCCGAACTCGACGAGGGCAATATCTTCGAGGCGCTGCTCGAAGGCTGGAAACACGATGTGCGGAACCTGTGGTGGGTGATCGATTATAACCGCCAAAGCCTCGACGGCGTGGTGAACGACCGGCTGTTCGGCCGCGTCGCCGAGATGTTCGAACTGGTCGGCTGGCGCGTGATCACGCTGAAGTACGGCAAGCTCCTGGAAACGGCGTTCGCGCTGCCCGATGGCGAGCAGCTGCGGCAATGGATCGACGCCTGCCCCAACTCGCTCTATTCGGCGCTGGTGTTCAAGGGCGGCGCCGGCTGGCGCGAGGCGCTGACGCGCGATCTCAACCAGTATCCCGGCGTCAGGCGCATCCTCGACCAGCACGACGATGCCGCGCTCCATCGTCTCATGACCAACCTCGCCGGCAACGACATGCAGGCCGTGCTCGACGCCTTCGAGGGCGTGACCGACGACCGGCCGACCTGCTTTATCGCCTACACCATCAAGGGCCAGGGCCTGCCGTTCGCCGGCCACAAGGACAACCATTCCGGCCTGATGACGCTCGACCAGATGGCGAGTTTTAAGAAAGGCATGGGCGTCGCTGACGGTCAGGAATGGGACAAGTTCGCCGGCCTCGACGCGAAGGCGCCCGAGCTGCAGGCCTTCCTTGATGCCGCACCGTTCAATGCCGAAGGCCGCCGCCGCACGGAGGCGCCCGTCGTGGCGATCCCGGCGGCGCTGCCAAAACCCAACGACAAGAAGTCGAGCACGCAGGAAGGCTTCGGCAAGATCCTGAACGCGATCGCGGCCGAAGACAGTGAACTCAGCCGGCGCATCGTCACCACCTCGCCCGACGTCACGGTCTCGACCAATCTGGGCGCCTGGGTGAACCGGCGCGGACTGTGGGCGCATTCGGAAGCCGAGGATGTCTTCCGCGAGCTAAAAGTCGTGTCGGCGCAGCTCTGGCGGAAGACGCCGCGCGGGCAGCACATCGAACTGGGCATCGCGGAAAACAATCTCTTCATCCAGCTCGCCGCCATGGGGCTCAGCCACGAGATCTTCGGGGCGCGGCTGCTGCCGATCGGCACGCTCTACGATCCGTTCATCGCCCGTGGTCTCGATGCGCTGAACTATGCCTGCTACCAGGATGCGCGATTCATGGTGGTGGCGACGCCGTCGGGCGTGACGCTGGCGCCGGAGGGTGGCGCGCACCAGAGCATCCACAGTCCGCTGATCGGCATCGGCCAGCCCGGGCTGCTGAGCTACGAGCCGGCGCATGTCGACGAGCTGGCCGTGCTGATGCGGCACGGGTTCGAGTACATGCAGAAGCCGAAAGGCGGGTCGATTTACCTGCGACTGAGCACGCGGAGCCTGCCGCAACCCGAACGGATTCTGACACTCGAACAGGAAAGCGACATTGTGTCCGGCGGCTACTGGTATGCCCCGCCGGAACAGAGTGCTGATGTGGCCATCGTCGCCATGGGGGCAGTGACGCCGGAAGCAATCCAAGCACACCGGAGCGTGGTGCAGGATTTCGCAGGCGCCGGCCTGCTGGTGCTGACCTCACCCGACCGGCTGCACATGGATTGGCTGGCCCAGCAGCGGAACCGCGGCCGTACCGTCGGCCAAGTTGATCGCTCCGCGAGCCCGGTCGAGCGGCTGCTGGCGCCATTGTCGCGCGATGCCCGGCTCGTGACCGTGCTCGACGGCCATCCGCTGGCGCTCAGCTGGCTGGGGTCGGTGCGCGGGCAGCGGGTCGTGCCGCTCGGCATCGAGAATTTCGGCCAGTCCGGCGACATCCCCGACCTCTACCGGACCTATAAGCTCGATGCGGCTGCGATCATCGACGCGGTGGCGCGCGCCATCTAAAGTGGCGGCGTGAAAGTAGACGGCACACCCTATCGCACCATTTGGCTCGCCCAGGACGGCACGACCGTCCAGGTGATCGACCAGACCCTGCTGCCCCACGACTTCGTGGTGCGCGACTTGAAGAACGTGGTGAACGCCACGAACGCCATCAGCAACATGGTCGTTCGCGGCGCTCCGCTGATCGGCGCGGCGGCGGCCTACGGCATGGCGCTGGCCATGGCCGAGGACCCGTCGGATGCCATGCTGGCCCGCGCCTACACGCTCCTGCTGGAATCGCGCCCCACCGCCGTCAACCTGCGCTGGGCGCTCGACGACCTGCGCACGCTGCTGAGCCCGCTTCCCCAGGCGAAGCGCCGCGACGTCGCTTACAAGCGCGCAGCCGAGATCTGCGACGAGGATGTCGAGATTTGTCGGCGAATCGGCGAAAACGGGCTCGCATTGATCCGCAAGCTGAAACCCCGGGGCGACCGCATCAACGCGCTCACCCACTGCAACGCCGGCTGGCTCGCCACGGTCGACTGGGGAACCGCCCTTTCCCCCATCTACCAGGCGCACAATGCCGGCATTCCCATCCACGTCTGGGTCGACGAAACCCGCCCCCGCAATCAGGGTGCCAGCCTGACCGCGTGGGAACTGGGCAAGCACGGCGTCCCGCACACCGTGATCGCCGACAATGCCGGCGGCCACCTGATGCAGCACGGCCGCGTCGATTTCTGCGTCGTGGGCTCGGACCGCACGACGCGGCGCGGCGACGTCTGCAACAAGATCGGCACCTATCTCAAGGCACTGGCCGCGCACGACAACGGCGTGCCGTTCTATGTGGGCCTGCCCTATCCCACCATCGACTGGACGATCGAGGACGGACATCGCGACATCCCGATCGAGGAGCGGAGCGCCCGCGAGCTCTCGCACATGACGGGCCGCACCGAGACGGGCGAGCTGGCCACGGTCGCCGTGCTGCCCCACGGCAGCGCCGCCGCCAATCCCGCCTTTGACGTGACGCCCGCACGTCTCGTCACCGGCCTCATCACCGAACGCGGCGTCTGCCCCGCCAGCGAAGCGGGACTTCTGTCGCTCTACCCCGAACAATCCAGAGCGGCGTGATCTTAACGCCGGCCGTTCGCGCCACGACAGGCCTGTGCGTCACGCAGATCATCGGCTGGGGCACCACCTTCCTGATGCCCTCGGTGCTGGGCCGGCACATGGAACGCGACCTCGCCCTCCCCAGCGAGGTGATCTACGGCGGCATCACCGTGATGTTCGGCATCGGCGCGCTGATCTCGCCCACCGTCGGCAAATCGATGGACCGCCTGGGCGCGCGCAACCTGATGGCCAGCGGCTCGCTCATCTATGCCGTGGCGCTGGCAGCACTCGCCTTCTCCCAGGGCATCGTGAGCTACCTGCTGTGCTGGGCCGTGCTGGGCGTGGCCTCCACCCTGGCGCTGAACACGCCCGCCAGCATCGCGCTCGCCCAGGTCACCGGCGCCCGGGCGCGCCAGGCGATCGCGGTGCTGGCCATCGTCGGCGGCTTCGCCTCCACCGTCTTCTGGCCCATCTGCGGCGTGCTCGAACCCATCATCGGCTGGCGCGGCACGCTGCTGGTCTTCGCCGGACTTCATCTGCTGGTGTGCCTGCCCGTCCACCTGCTGATGCTGCCCGGCCGCACCATCATCACCGGGGCCGCCACGGCCGCCGCCGCGACGGCCACCCTGACGGCGGCCGAGAGCCGGCGCGCCTTCTGGCTGCTCACCGTCGCCTTCTCCTGCGGCGCCTTCATCTTCACCGGCTTCATCGTGCATGCGATCGGCGTGCTGCGCGGCCTGGGCTACGACGCCGCGACCGCGCTGCTGCTGGGCTCGCTGATCGGCCCGGCCCAGGTCGCCGTGCGCGCGGTCGAGCTCACCTTCGGCCACCGCTATTCGATCATGACCTCGGCCATGTTTGCCGCCGCCGTCCTGCCGCTCGGCCTCGGCCTCGCCTGGCTGGCCGGCGGCAACTTCGCCGTGGCCCTCGTCTGCATCATGGCCTACGGCGTCGCCAACGGCCTGAAGGCGGTGCTGCGCGCCACCCTGCCGTTGGCCCTGTTCGGCCGTGCCCAGTTCGGCACCGTGATGGGCCGCCTCGCCCTGCCGCAGGGCATCGTCTCGGCCGCCGCGCCGCCGGTGCTGGCCGCCGTCATGGCCAACTTCGGCGCCGAGGGCGTGCTCGCCACCTGCTGCGCCATCGCCGCCGTCGCCTTCGCCGCGACAGTGGTGTTAGCGAGGACAAGCCCCGCAATCAGGTAGGCCGGGCGGAGCAGCCTTCAACGCTTTCGGACATTGCTGCGCAATGTCCTGTCGCTCATCGGCCGTGCTGCGCACGGCCTGTGTCTCACCAAGTTGAGACAAATGTTGTGACACAGGCTGAGCGCCCACCTGTGACATCGCGAGAATCTGACCCTGCGGCCCCACCTCGGGCGGCCGCAGATGACCGTCAAAACAGCTCTCGGATGCGTTGATCGCACCTCGGTTCGCCCCACTGCCGGACGGATCGTCGGCGGGGATGGCCTTTGCTTGCTACTCACGGCTCAGCACTCGGGTACGGACTACCCGGTACAGGTCGCGGGACCTCCCCTCATCCTCCAGGGATACATACCGGCGGGCGCGCCGGGCGGGGCTTGGCCAAAGGTTCAGATCGGCGCACGACAAGGAGCCGTGCCGTTCGAGTGAGCGGGCGGCTCGGCCTTTCTAGACAGGCCTCGTGCGACGATATCAGAAATATAGGACGAAATCGGCAAAACCTGCAACTATCCTATTTCAATCCTGCCATGCATTTCTTGCCGGGGTGCATGCACTGCTGTCAATTTGGCCACGACGGTAGGCGTCCAGGCGCTCTTCCGGCGAGGGGATTCCCACGTCGCGAAGAGCGGCCGCGGCGATGGCGCGGGCTTGCCGCCGCGAGAGGCGACGATGGGCTCGCAGGATATCGGTGAGGACGGTGCCGATGCGGTGGGTCGGCGACAAAGTCGTCATCGGGTCCTGGAAGACCATGGCGATACGGCTGCCTCGCAAGCGGCGCAGGCCACGTTCGCCCAAGGTGAGCAGGTTCGCCCCTTCCAGAAACACCTCGCCCTCGAAGATCGAGACGGGCGGATCGAGCAGTCCCATCACCGAGATTCCCAACATCGACTTTCCGGCGCCCGACTCGCCCACGATGCCGAGCACCTCGCCACGCGCCACGGACAGCGAGACGTCCTTCAGAATGGGGATGCGGCCAGCCGCAGTGCTCACCCCTGCAATCAGATTGCGCACCTCCAGCAGCGGCGAAGGGGGCGCCATCAGCCTTCTTCCCGGGGGTTCGACATTTCACGCAACCGGTCACCGACGATGTTGATGGCGCCGATGAGAGCGATGAGACAAAGGCCGGGATAGACGCTCAGCCAGTACTTGTTGCTCAGCATGAACTGATAGCCATTGGCGATGAGCAACCCGAGCGACGGCTCGGTGATGGGCAGCCCCACGCCGAGGAACGAAAGAGTGGCCTCGATCGCTATGGCGCCGGCCATCTGCACCGTGGCGATGACGCTGAGCGGCGCCAGGCAATTCGGCAGGATGTGACCAAGCATGATCCGTGGCGCGGAGTAGTTGAGGCAGCGGGCGGCCTCGACGTACTCGCGCTCCCGCTCCACCAGCGCCGCCGCGCGCACCGTGCGGGCGTAATATGCCCACTGCACGAGGACGATCGCGATGATGACCTTGTCGAGCCCATTGCCCAGAAAGGCCACCAGCATGAGAGCGATCAGCACCGCCGGGAACGACAGCTGCACATCGACGATGCGCATCAGCACGGCGTCGACACGACCGCCGCGGTAGGCGGCCCACAGCCCGACGATGCCGCCGAACACCGCGGCGACAAGGGTCGAGACGACACCGACCACGAGCGAAACCCGCAGGCCGTAGAAGATTGCGCTCAGCACATCGCGTCCCTGGTCGTCGGTTCCCAGGATGTGCAGGATGCCGTCACCCGAGCGGCTTCCCGGCGGCAGGCGTCCACTGCCGATATCCAGCTGCGAGAGGTCGTAGGGGTTCTGCGGCGAAATGACGGAGGCAAGCAGCGCCGCCGCGCACGCCAGAAGAAGCAAGATCCCGGCCGCCAGGGCCACGCGCGAGTCCGCGAACTCGCGTATCCGGGCGAAGAGAGACTGCTTCACTGTAGCCTCACCCGCGGATCGACCAAGGCCGTGAGCAGGTCGACGACCGTGTTGATGACCATGAACATCACCACCACGAACAGCAGATAGGCGATGACCACGGGGCGATCGGATTGCTTGATCGAGTCGATGATCAGCTTGCCGCTGCCCGGCCAGGCAAAAACGGTTTCCGTGACCACCGCGAAGGCCACGAGCGTGCCGAACAGAAGGCCCATGACGGTGACCACCGGCACCATCACGTTCCGCAGGATGTAGCGGCCGAGCAGCAGCCCCGGCGAAAGGCCCATGGCGCGTCCGAAGCGCACGTAGTCGGCCCTGCGCTGCTCGCGTACGCCCGTCCTGACCAGCCGCACGATCACGGCCAGCGGCAAGGTCGCGAGGGTGAAACCGGGAAGCACGAGATGGCGCAGACCGTCGAGGGTAAAGAGAGATGTCTCGATCCCCGCCACCTGCACCGTCGCGCCGCGTCCGCCGGTCGGCAAGAGACGCCATTCCAGCGAGAAGAAGATGATGAGCATCAGCCCGACCCAGAACGCGGGCACGCTGATTCCCAGCACGGACAGCGAGGATATCGCCTGCGAGCTCCAATGGCGCGGCCAGTAGCCCGCCACCAACCCAAGCGGCAGCCCGACGACCACCGCGACGATCATGGCAAACACCACCAGTTCCAGGGTGGCCGGCAGCCGCCCGAAGATCAGCGCCAGCGACGGCTGCGCGTGCACGAACGAGACACCCAGGTCGCCGTGAAGCGCGTTGACCACGAAGCGCCAGTATTGCTCGTGCCAGGGCCGGTCCAGCCCGAGGGACGCCGTCACTCTCTGAATGACTTCCGGCGGCGAGTCGGGACTGGCCAGGACCTGAATGGGATTACCGAGCATGTAGATGGCCAGGAACACCACGAAGGAGGTTGCGGCGACGACCACAACCCCTTCGATGGCGCGCCGGACCAGCAAGCGCAGCAATGGACGCTACTTCTTCGGCGTGGCAGCCGAAGCATCCGCGGGTCGTGCCGCGGTCGCGGGCGTCGCTTCGTCGGCAAACGGCGTGAAGGCCACCTCCCGCTTGCTGGCATTGATGACGCGCAAGATGATCAAGGGGATCTGCGCGTAGTCCTCCATCGCGGCTTTCAATGCCGCTCCCTGGAAGCCGCCCTTTTTGTCCCGGTCGATCGCGACGTTGGCCTCCTGCACCATCTTGTCGATCTCGGCATTGCTGTAGTGGCCGAGGTTCCAGGTGCCCATGCCCTTGGCCTTGTCGTAGCTGTGCAGTGTCTGGTTCAGGATGCCCGACGCATCGCCTGTCCAGGCACTCCCCCATGCCAGCAGCAGCAGGCTGCCGCGATCGCCCGAGTGATTGGTCATTTGCGTGAAGAAGACCGACTTGGGCTGCGTGACCACGTTCATCTTCAGACCGAGGCGGGACAGCATCTGGCCCACGGCCTGACACATGCGCGCGTCGTTCACATAGCGATCGTTCGTGCAGTGGATGGTGAGCTGGAATCCCTTCGGGTAACCCGCGCTCGCCAGCAACTGCTTGGCTTCGTTGAGATCGAATTTCGACGCCGGCAGAGTATCGAAATAGCCGATGAAACCCGGCGGCACCGTCTGGTTGGCGGGCTGCGCCGCGCCATCCATGACGCTGCGCACCAACGCGTCACGGTCCAGGGCAAGCGACAGAGCCTTTCTCACGCGCACGTCCTTGAGCGGGTTCTTGTCCAGAGGCTTGCCGTCGAGGTCGGCGACAAAGGGCGACTTGTCGCTCGACGTGTCCGGGATAAGATACATGACGCGGTCCGAGGCGCGGGTATGGATCGCCAGGCGCTTGTCGTCTTGCAGGCGCGCCAGATCGGCGGGTGGCACGTAGTCGATCAGGTCGACATCGCCGCCGAGCAGAGCCGCGACCCGCGCCGCGTCGTCGGCAATGAAGCGATAGGTGACGGTCGCCCAATGCGGCTTCGGACCCGCGAAGTCGTCGAACCGGGCAAGCTCGAGGCGGTCGCCCGGCCGATAGCGGACGACCTTGTAGGGGCCGGCGCCGATCGCAGCCTTTGCCGACGTGAAATCGTCGCGCGTCGCGCTGTCCGCGATCTCCTTGGGAATGATGGCGATCTGCGTGAGTTGCTGGGGAATATTACCGTTTGGGCGTTCCGTCGTGATCACGACGGTCTGCGGGTCGACCGCTTTGATGCCGGAGACGGTCTGCAGGGCGCCAGCGTAACTGGCGGCGGCGTTGGCAAGGGTCTTGGCGCGATTGAGCGAGGCAACCACGTCGTCCGCCGTCACCGGCTTGCCGTTCTGGAACTTCACGCCCGGCTTGAGCTTGAACTCCCAATTGAGGTCGTCGACCTTGCGGAAATCGGCCAGCATGGGCTCGGCCTGCGCATTGGGACCGAGAACCGTCAGCGACCCGTAGATCTGGCGGTAGTAGGAGATGTTCGAGGCCAGCCACTGATAGTGCGGGTCCATCGTGATCTCGGCGCGCGAGCCGATGGTGAGATGCTGAGCGAAGGCGGGCGCGCCCGCCAGCAACAGTGCCGCGCCGGCGAGGCCCGCGATCAGCTTGTTTGTCTTCACGACCGATGGCCCCTGGCGGATGCCCAGTGGTGAACCTGTGAGTGCGGAAGTCATCCTAGTTCTCCCTAACGTGCGGTGATGGCGATGCGCCGGTTCTCGCCGCCGGCGTTGGGCACGAAGCCTTGAGGTTTCTTCGGTCAAATACGGCCGTCAGCGGCGGCCTCCTTTTCTTGCGCTCGCTGACGCCGAGATCCGGTCCACCAGGGTCGCACGAAGGATCTCGCGCTGGGCGGCGGTTGCACCGGGGTCGGTTCCAAGCGTGTGATCGAGGCCAAGGCTGCGCAGAAAGGTCAGCGCGAAACGCAGCAGCGCCACCAGGTCCGCTCTCGTCGTCTCGACATCGGCGAATATCTGCAGCCAGACCGATTCCAGCTTGGAGACGACGCGCTTGCGATTCTTCACGCACAGCTCGTTGAGCGACCGCTCGCACCGCGTTCCGACGTAGAGCTCCCAGACGGCGACGTAACGCGGGCCGATGTAGTAGTCCGCCAGCATCTCGACCACTTTCTCGCAGCGGCGGGACAGGGGCAGATCGGCTAGCAGCTTGAACGCCAGATAGAGCGCCTCGAACTCGAGCGACAGCCGCGTCAGCACCGCCAGCATCAACTCTTCCTTCGAGCCGAAATGATGATGCATCGCGCCGGTCGTGCAGCCGGCCCGACGAGCGACCGCCGCCGTCGTCACGCCCGCGTAGCCGACCTCGCGGAGCATTTCGATGGCGGCCTCGACCAGCGCCGACTGCGTCTCAGCCGAGCGCTGCTCATGACTGCGGCGGGACCGCTTGTCCGGCGTGGGCGTCGCGGCCTGCTCGCGTCGGCGGCGCTCGATGGCGTTGGGCGTATTCATCCTTTACATATTACATAGTATGTAAAATGTTATTCAACTCTTTTCTGCCGGATGTCCGCGTGCGCCTTGATAACGGACATGCCTTCGCTCCTGCCGATCCTGCTACTGCCCCCCGGCGGGTGCTGGCGGCGCGAGAAGACCGCGCGGGCGGGGCTGATCGTCGACGCCGATGCTTAAGTCGACTTCGAGCCTGTCCGGAAAATCGGCGCCGCCGATCCGCCGTCAAATAGCCGGCAAGGCGACACCGGGGCCGCGCTTTATCTCTCCTCACACCGCCCGAGGAGGTTCTTTGTGACCCAATGCCTGGCCCGACCGTCCCTGCTGGCGCTGGCGAGCATTCTTCTCCTCGCCGGCTGCGCCACTGTTCCGCTCGAGTCGGCACAGGAGGACGCCAGGGGCAAGCAGTCACCCCGCCGCCCGCCGACAAGGGCTCGCTCTATGTCTATCGCCAGGGCCCGATGGGTGCCCCCGTGGCGATTGCCGTCACCGTCGGCGGCGGATCCGAGACGAAGCTCGCCCAGGATACCTGGGTGTGGCTCGAGCCCGCGCCCGGCGCGATCGACATCAGGTGCACGGGCAGCGACGGCGGCGCGGCGCTCACCACGAATGTCGGTCCGGGCGAGATGCGCTTCGTCGAGGTGGCGTTCCGCCCCGGCCTGATGGGCAGCCGCTGCGCGGTGACGGAAGTGGCGGAGGCGCAAGGCCGCGCGGCGGTGCTGGCGGGCAAGCGGGCGGTCGGACCGTAGCCATTTCTCGACAGCGCTCTCAGGTGTGTCTGAACACACCAAATCCCCAAGGCGAGGCAATCACGTCGTCGAGCATGGAATTGGTCGAGCGGTTCAACGCATTGCCGGCGTCACAGACCTTCGCCACCTTGTCCTCGAAGAATTTGAGACGCTGCGCCGCGTCCTCGATCGCCGCGAGCTAGGCGCGATAGCCCAGCATCCTACTTCGCCGACCGCAGTTCCGTGGCGAGCGCCACCAGCCCAATCGCCTCGATCCTGTTGCCCAGGGAAAAACGCTCCGTCCCGGGATAGACCACGAACCGCTTCTTCGGCCCGAGGTCGTCGCAGGCGAAGTGGAAGCCTTTCTCGACCTTCGGCGCGGAACTGCGCTTCACTTCGATGGCCCACAGCCGGTCGCCGGGAAGCCTCAGCACCAGGTCGATCTCCGCGCCCGCGGTCGTGCGATAGAAGCTGGCCTCCGTCCCGTCCGGTGCGGCGGCGATCAGCGTTTCGATGGCCAGCGTCTCCCATGTCTGGCCGGCCACGGGGTGGCCGAGGATGTCGTCCTTGGTGCCGAGCCCCAGCAGGGCGTGGGCGATGCCGGTATCGCGGACATAGACCTTGGGCGACTTCACGAGCCGCTTGCCGTCGTTGCGGTGCCACGCGGGCAGGCGACGCACCAGCAACAAGTCGACCAGGAGGTCGAGATAGCTGGCGACCGTGACGCCGCTCACGCCCAGCGCGCGCGCCAGGTTGGCCGCGTTCAGGAGCTGCCCCTGAGTGTGCGCCAGCATCGTCCAGAAGCGGCGCAGCGTTTCGGCCGGGATGCGGGGGCCGAGCTGCGGGATGTCGCGCTCGAGATAGGTGCGCACGAAGTCCCGGCGCCATTGAAGGCTCGACGCATCGTCGCGGGCGAGGAAACTTTCCGGAAAGCCGCCGCGCGCCCAGAGCCTGTCGAGATCCCTGGCCGGCACCTCCAGCGCGTCGAACGGCGCCAGCTCGAGGTAGGAGATGCGGCCGGCCAGCGACTCGCCGGACTGCTTCAGAAGATCGATGGCGGCGGAGCCCAGCAGCAGGAAGCGGCCCGTCCTGCGGCCGCTCCGTCGCCCGCGGTCGATGACGCCACGCAAGGTCTGGAAGAGTTCGGGGACGCGATGCACCTCGTCGAGAACGACCAGCTCGGCCTCGTGGTCGGCGAAGTAGCGGTCCGGGTCGGAAAGCCGGGCGCGGTCGGGCGCGGATTCGAGGTCGAGATAGACGGCGGGCCGGCCCTCTGCGATCTCAAGCGCGAGGGTCGTCTTGCCGGCCTGGCGCGGGCCCAGCAGGCCGACGGCGGGGGTGCGATCCAGCAGATGGACGAGGCGCTCCTTCAGGCGACGCTCTATCATCCTCGTAATTGTAAACTGAAATTTTACATTTACAATGTAATAGAAGGGGACTTTTCACGTGGGCGGCAACGCCTCGTCCCGGCTGGGCGATCGCCGCGTGCCATCATCATCGCAACAGCCCCGCGAGGCTTTCCGGCAGCTTGCCTTGTCGCAGGCGTGCGTCGATGGCCAACAAGAGTGCCGCGCCGATCAGGTGGCTGATCTCACCCCGAAGAGCCATTTCCACAGCCTCGCCAAACGGCAGTCGTCGAAGCGCAAGCTCTTCCTCCGGATCCGGATTGGACCGGCCTTGGCCGATGTCCCAGGCGACGTAGCCCTGCACAATCTCGTCGGACATGCCGATGGAAGTAGCGCCATCTATCATCTTGAGCCACTGATCGGCGATCAGCCCGGTTTCCTCGCTCAGTTCCGCCTGTGCTGCGTCCAATGGATTCGATCCGACGCGCATTGCGCCGCCGGGAAGTTCCCATGTGTAGCGATCGAGCACGTATCGGTACTGCCCTACAAGCGTCACGCAGCCATCCCCGCCAACAGGTGCCACGCACACGCCATACGAGTTCATGCGCACACTGCTGTAGGAGCGCCCCGCCGCCCCACGAAAGCTGACGACATCTTCCCGCACTCTGAAGTGCTGCGATTCAAATTTCACCTCACTGCGCAGCACGGTCCAAGGATTGGACTTTCGATCTCTACTCGACATGTAAACTCCGGTGCGGCAACGGCTCTTGGCCCAGGGCAGTGTTCCCGCAGATGGCCCACATCGGCAACCGTTTCCATCGCCCAATGAATTTCAGCTGGAGCCGGCGAAGGCCTTCTTCATCGCGTGCGCTGTTGCTCATTCCCGCGGATCGTGAAGGTCTTGGCAACTTCCCGGCTTGCCGGGACGCTTGCATCCGCCTTGCCCGAAAAAACCTGGACATAGAGTTCGTAGTCGCCCGCCGGCAATATGCAACCCTGGCCCAAAAGGGATTTGGCATTGTCGCCGCTCCACACTTTCGATGGTGTGGAGAAATTCGAGGCGGGGGCAGAGGCACCGGTGTAGGTCCCGCAGATCTTCCTGTTTCCCTGTCTGATGCCCACCAGCACCCTGGAACCCGCGACCGCCGGATCTGTTCGCCCGGCGACCGGACCACTGGCCGCTGTCGCCGAGATGGTCAGGAGAGACGCACCTGCGCCCCAGTTGGCCGTGTTGGCGTCGGGGTTGGCGGGCAGTGAGATGGTAATGCCCGTGACTGGATAGGATTGCCCGAATACCGGGCCCAGCATGGCGATTTGTATCGTCGTCGCGACAGACAGTGTTGCCACGCTTCGCAGTATCATGATGTTCCCCTCGCGCACTTGCCCGACCTCGCGTCGAGCAGGTGCGGACATTATCGACTATTCAAACCTCGCGCGCGCCGCCCCAGGTGCCTACGACCGAGCCCATCTGGCGGACGACGAACGACGCGCCCGGCAGTGTCGCGATGTTGTGCGGCGTGCGGGATGGTTGGAACGGGATTGTCTGCCATGGCACGTGCAGTCACACTAGGGTTGCGTGCTTGCGTACCGCTTCAGACGGAAGGCCGCGCCGCCAGTCTTCTCGACATCTGCCCGACGGCGGACAAACTGAAGGCCAGGCATGGATAGCGGTAGCGGAATGAAAACAGCGGCCGATGAACATTACACCGATGACTTCTACGAAGGCATGATCCCAGGCGCACTCAGGAGTGCCGCCAGGTATGTCGACTTTTTCTCCACCCTTTATCGGCCGATGAGCGTGGTGGATCTTGGTTGCGGAAGAGGAATCTGGCTAAAGGCGTTCAGAGATGGAGGGGCAGAAAAAGTTGTTGGATTTGACGGCCCCTGGAACACCCAGACCAACATGGTCGATCAGGCGATAGAATTTCACGCCGTCGATCTGAACAAGCCGATCAGTACCGACCGCTTGGAGCGGTTCGATCTGGCGATGTCTCTCGAGGTGGCCGAACACCTGGAGGCATCTTCCGCCTCGAACTTCATCGATTCCCTGACGCGTCTATCGGATGTCATCCTGTTTGGGGCAGCGTTCACACTTCAGGGCGGCACCGGCCACATAAACGAGCAGCCCCATACGTATTGGGCACAGAAATTCGCTCTGCATGGCTATGAGCCATATGACTTATTCCGCCCCCTGTTCTGGGGCGATGAGGACGTTGAATACTGGTATCAACAGAATATCTTCCTGTACGTCAGGAAGAATTCTCCGATTGCAGGCCTTCTCTCCAGCGCCGGACATCCGCCCATGAAGAACCTGAAGTTCATGGATTGCGTTCATCCGACCCTTTACCTCGAGAGAACTAAAGAAGTGAGCATCGGGGCTCTTATCAAGAGATTGGCGATCGGCGTCATCCCGCGGCCGCTTCGGCCTCTGGCCCAGAGAATCAAGAGAGCCGTGAGCTGACAGCGTCGCCGTACGCACCCTGCCCCAGATCGCGGCGGCTTGTCCGCTCCTACGTCTGCCCACCGGTGGTCGCGCGTTCTCCCAGCAGCATCCTGCGGATGCCAAAGCGTTCGTTCGCCATCGTTCGGGCGTAGGCGGCCGAAGACATCATGCGCTCGTATTCTCCGGGTCGCGGCACATAGTGTTCGGCGGGGCAAAACACCGTCGACGCCAGCGCCCCCTCGAGGGCGGGCTGCTCGATGACGAGCTTCTGGGCGATCGCCTCGGCGCGCGCAATCCGGAATGTCATCATGACGACAAAGGCACGATCGGGCCTGGTTTCGTGGACGTCCTTGAGGACCGCGCCGATGTCGTCTTCGGTCGTACGGGTGAGGCGAAACGTGCCGATGGAAGCACCCTCGAGCGATCTCAGCGCCATCTCCTTCATGACGACGGCTTCGTCGATGGCGCCCGTCCCGGATGCAGCCGCCTCGAGGTAGTCCGCGCGGCCTCCGAGCATGTGGAGCGCAACCGCGGTGGCCGGTTGGGCCAGTTGCCGGTAGAGGGCAACCGAAGCTTCGACCACGACTTCGCCACCACCCAGGTAGGCCGTCGAGGCGTCCGGGTCAGGCTCCGGATTCCAGATACCGGTTCTCCGAAAGGGGAACGACTTGCCGGGAGTCGGATACATGATGTCCTGATACAACCCGGAAGGCTGGAAGGAGCCATCGGGCATTCGGACGACGCTATGGCCGGGAACGAAGATGGAGAGGTTCATATTCAGGCTTTCGTGAAGTGGCGACGACCCAAGGCCCCCGGGGTTCAAGCGAGGCGGGAATGCCTGCATCGGGGTCAAGAGACGCGCGGGACTCCTATTCCGACGCACGCTATTCCGACGCCTGGGCGAGGATCGACTGCAGTGTCTTGGCGCCATGCGCACCGGGCGGCGGCGCCTGGCCGGTCTCCGCGATCCGGCGGCTTTGCGCATCCTCCCAGTGGCGGCCGTCGAAGAACCGCGTGGGCTTCAGGCTCGCGACATCGATGTCGTCCAGGCAGCGGGCATTGACGGTGACGCGGTGCGGCTGCGAGCGCGGGATGTAGAAGGCGTGCATGCCGCAATGGGAGCAGAAGGTGTGCTGTGCCACGCCGGTGCCGAAGGTGTAGGCCTTGAGAGCGCTCCTGCCCCGCAGCAGCTCGAAATTCTCCAGGTCCGTGCTGAGCAGCAGGATCCCCTTCTTGGTGCAGATCGTGCAGCTGCAATGGGACAGGCGTTCGAGGTCGACACCGGCACGAAACCGCACACGGCCGCAATGGCATCCGCCTTCCCGCGTTTCCATCATGTCCGCCTCCTCCTGCCGAGCTTCGCTCGGCCCCTCACCGATCTCGCTTGGACTCCGACGTCACGCAGCCGAGCACCTTGCCGCGCAGCTTCTGGATGTCCTCGACACTGACGTCGGTGCTGGCGTTTCGAGCAAGGCCCTTTGCGTCGTTCCCGCCGCTGCCGCTCACCAAAGACAAGGACAGGCTGAGGTATTTCTGGGCGACCTCGCAATTCCGGGCAACGCCGTCGCCGGTGTAGTACATCTCGCCGAGTTCAAATTGAGCCCGGCCGTCGCCTTGCGTCGCCGCAAGCTGATACCACTTGAGCGCTTCCTTCGAATTTCGCGTACCGCCGCAGCCATAACGATGCACCTGACCCATCCTGGTCTGCGCTTTCGCCAATCCCTGATCGGCAGAACGACGGTACCACTTGATCGCTTCACTGCAGTCCTTGGCGATTGCGTTGCCTGCTTCATACAACAGGCCAAGACGATATTGGGCGGATGCCATCCCCTGCTCGGCGGCCGCCCGGTACCAGCGCGCGGCCTCCTTGTAGTCCGTCGCGACGCCGTCACCCTCTTCGTAGAGCAAGCCAAGATTGTATTGGGCGGCGGCAAGCCCCTTGTCGGCGGCCCGGCGATACCAGTCGCGGGATTCCTTCGGGTTGCGAGCGACGCCCCGGCCGGAGTGATACATGACGCCCAGATTGTTCTGCGCGTCGGCACTGCCTTGGTCGGCTGCCAGGCGGTACCACTTGATCGCCTCGCGCTCGTCCTTGCCGACGCCGCCATAGGCGTTCGCGTAGATCAGTCCCAGCTGCAACTGGGCGTCACTGTTTCCCTGACTTGCCGCCAAGCGATACCATTTCACTTCTTCTTCGTGATCCTGCGCCACGCCCTGCCCGCCGCGGTACATGACGCCAAGACCAAACTGCGCTCCCGGATATCCCTGGTCGGCCGCCAGCTGATACCACTTCACGGCTTCCATATCGTCTCGAGCCGTGCCGCTGCCGGTGCTGTACAGATAGCCGAGAAGCGTTTGGGCGCGACCGTTCCCCTCCTTCGCGAGCGGGATGAACAGGCTTACGGCCGTTCCATAGTCGCCCCGATCGAACGCCGCCCTTGCATCCTCATACGGCCCGGCAGTCGCTGGCGTCGTGAGACCGAGAGTGCAGGCGACGAGCGCTATGAAGTAGAGCAGATGCAAGGGGTTCATGGCCGTTTATGTTCAAAGCGGACAAGACCAGCGGCCTCCACCGTCGTCAACAACCGCGTGTGGATTGATGGCCTTTCGACGGCACCACGTAGTCTGCGGGCCAGGTTGCCCGAAACGCCTGATGCGCCTCGCACCGCTGCGACAAAACCTCGAGAGACGGATACCGGCCGGACGGCAGCAGGGCCGGATCGGCCTGGCCGATGTAGCGGATCATGCAGGTGGTGGTGATGCTGGCCTGGTCGAGCGGGGCATCGGCCGGCCAGGACTGGGCCGCCAGCGCCGCAATGCCCCCTTCCGCCTGGGTCCGGCAGCGCGCAATCCAGTCGGGCCAGCGATAGGGCTCCGGCCGGACCAGCCGCTCGTAGGCGGACGCCATGACCTTGTCGATCACGCCTGATGCGAGGGCGATGAGCTGCAGCGCCCGTTGCCGTCCGGCCCCGCCCGACGGCAGCAGCGCGCGCTCCGGGCCGACCTCCTGATCGAGCCAATCGAGGATCGCCGCCGAGTCGATCAGCGTCGTGCCATCGGCCAAGATCAGCGAGGGAATGCGGCCGAGCGGATTGACCGTCCGCATCGAATCGAAATCCCCGAACACCGAACGCGTGTCGTGGTCGAAGGCGAAGCCCAGGACGCCGAGCGACACCGCGACCCGGCGGACATTGGGCGAATCGTATTGGCCAACCAGAATCATCGCCCGAGACCTCCCTGGGAGATCGAATGGAAATACGGCGCGCGGCCAATTGCCCTTCGGCCGTTCCTGCTTGTAGGACTGCGTTCCCGGCTGTCCAACCTGAAAAGAGACAAATGCGACCGGACGCTGCTCTCGAGGCACGGAGTGATCCTCCCGATGTGCCCTTCGCCGTGGAGTGTACGCCGCCGTTTCTGACGGCGCGCTTTGCCGTGCCTCAACGCACACTGGGCTGGTCGCTGCTCCACCCCGGCTTTGCCGTCGCCACCGATGTCGTCTGGGTCGAAGTTCGCAACAGCGATCTCGGTCCCTCGACCGATCCACGTGCTTTTCTGAAAGCGCGGCTGGCCCAGTCTGGGCTTCCGCAGGCGCTGGCCTTCATGACCTCTCGCGACATCCGCCGGCATCATTATTGCGAGCGCCGCGTCGATTCAATCTCGGCCGCCTGCCTGACCACGGTCGGTCTCTCGAATGGCGAGCGGGTCGGGTCTCGCAAGGCCTACGGGCCGTCCCGCGCCGGCACGATCAACACGCTGGTGCATGTTTCGGTGCCGCTGACCGACGGCGCCATGGTCGAAGCGCTGTCCATCGTGGCCGAAGCAAGGACCGCCGCCATTGTCGACTCGTGGCGCGCGGCGCGCGGGGCGACTGTCACCGGTACCGGGACGGACTGCATCGTGGTGGCCTCTCCATACCGCGGCGAGCCTCTCGCCTTCGCCGGCCTTCATACGGCCGTTGGCGAGGCGATCGGCGGCGCCGTCTACGACGCCACGCGGGCCGGCGCCGAGCAATGGGACCGGGATTTTCCGCAACCGCCGTCATTGCCTAGTTAAGTGCCGCCGATCCGCCGTCAAATAACCGGCAAGACGACACCCCGGCCGCGCCCAATGCCGCCCCAAACCACCGAGGAGGCTGCCCGTGACTCCGTTTCGGACCCGACTGCCGTCCAGTTCTCCACGAGCCAATTCCCCGGGAGATTGGCGCACGCTACTGGCGCTGGCACCCCTTCTCATCCTCGCCGCCTGCGCCAGCGTGCCGCTGGAGACGGCGCAGGAGGACGCCAAGGGCAAGCAGTTCACGCCGCCGCCGTCCGACAAGGGATCGCTCTATGTCTATCGCCGCGGCCTGATGGGCGCGCCCGTCGCGATCCCCGTCACCATCGCCGGCACACTCCAGACTGAGCTCGCGCCGGATACCTGGGTGTGGCTCGAGGGCGCGCCCGCCTCGATCGACGTCAAGTGCACGGGCACCGACGGCGGCGCCGACATGGCTGTGAACGTCGGGCCGGGCGAAACGCACTTCGTCGAGGTGGCGTTCCGCCCTGGCCTGATGGGCAGCCGCTGCGCGGTGCTGGAAGTGCCGGCGGCGCAGGGCCAGGCGGCGGTGCTGGCGGGGCGCCGCGCGGTGGGGCCGTAGCCCGTCAAACCCGCGACAGTTCTTTCAGCAACGTGATCCCGGACGATGCGTTCCTCTCTCATGTCCATGGAATCACGACGCGTATCGCCGCACGAACTGCAGATCCTGCAAGCCCTGGCCAGCGGCCGGCAGCCACCCCTCACATCAAGTCATCGCACCCGGTTCGAATTGCTGGGTCTGGTCCGCGATGGCCCATCCGGGGTGCAACTCACCGACGAGGGCCATCGGTGCGCACGGCAAAAAGCATCCAGCGCGACGGAGCATGAAAAGTTCGCGCATTCCAGGGAGTCTCCCGCCACCCCGCGCGACAAGAGGGGCCGGCGCAAACGCGGCCGGCATATGCTTCCAATCTGACGGCCGATCCGAAGCCGCCGCCACTAGTTCGCCGAAATCCTTGCCAAGACCGCGGCCCAGCAACGAGGGCGCCAATGGAGTGGTGCGCTCCCCCGATCAGCGCTCCCCGGCCGATTCAACCGAGTTTCATCACGTTCTGGTCCCTGACGCGATTGGTGAAGCGGGCGTTGCCGAGACCCGTTCCGATCGTCAGCACACCCCAGCGGCTGACGTCCGTCATGGCTGGAACCTCGCTCAGCCCCTGGACGACCGCGTCGTTGTGCAGGATCACCGCCGGCTCATGATCCCGTATGCGTGGCAGACGGCTCGCCAGTTCGGCGGCAAGGTTGAAGCCGTCCCCCTCCCAGTTGCCGGGCAGATTCTGGCCGCCGCTCACGATGACACCGTGCTCGTCGATCAGGCCGGGGCAACCGATGCCGACGAAGGGCGCCAGCTTCAGCTTCTGCGCGGCAGCCTCCTCCATCAGCTCCTCCGCCATGGCCGCGATGCGGGCCAGCGCTTCATCGCGCGTCGGCGCATCGTCGCGATGCCGCCAGTGGAGATACTTCAGGACGGCTGCCTTCGACAGATCGCCCTTCTTCATGTTGAGTTCGACGACGCCCACGCGGAGGTTGGTGCCGCCTATGTCGGCCGCGAGGATCGCGTCGTGGCCGGCCAACACCCAACTGGGCGCAAGCTGCACGGCGCCGATCAGCCCCGCCTCGTCGGGATGATTGCCGATCGCCTGGAGGTCGATGGGAACGCCCTCACCCTTCAGCAGCACGGCGGCGCGTCCCATCGCAAGTTCACCGATGTGACTGGCACTAAGGCCGCCACCGACGACGATGCGTTCCGTGCCCATCCAGCCTTCCAGCTGCAGGAAGCGGCGCACCACGGTCGCGAGTTCCTGCGCGAACTCCTCGACGACGGTGTGAACAAGCCCGGCGGCCAACGGAGCCCCCGCGGCCAGCAGATTGTCGAGCTTCGACTTGGAGATCTCGTGCGTCGGCGTGTCGCCGAACGGATCGTCGCCATGCTCCCTGAGGCGCGCCCGCCAATCCTCGAGGATGGCGCGGAAGGCGCGACCGCTGGCGCGATCGCCGACGAAGCCTCCCTCGTCGCGCAGTTCCTCGTTGTAGGTATCGACGGTGACCGCAGGAAGAACGCGACCGCCATGACGAAGGACCGGCGGTGGCGGAGCGTTGTCCACGGTGATGGTCATGCTTTCCAAGATCGGCTCCCCTCTGGCCCGCGCCCTCTGGTTCTGCGACCGGCAACATTCAACGACCGGCGCCGCCAAAAGTTGCCGAGGCCCGCTATCGCCCGGGATTGCACAGCCGCAATCTTGACGTCGATCATTTGAGCGCGTAGCGATGAGGCATCGACGGTCCTCCTTAATCGGAGGTTAAAAGGGAATGCCGTGACACCCCCAAGCTCGCTTGCCAGGGGGTCAATCGGCAGCTGTACCCGCAGCTGTAAGCGGCGAGCGAGTGCCCAACGTGCCACTGGACTTCGGTCCGGGAAGGCGGGCGCAAGCTACGACCCGTGAGCCAGAAGACCTGCCGACGATAGCGTCGCTCTTCCGATGGACGGGACAATCCAACGGGACGGTCAACCGAGCGGTGACGCGCCTTGTGCGTGGTGCTGTTTGAGGAGGCCGTCCGATGACGCCGATCCGTCGATTCTTGCTATCCATTTTACTGCTTGTTCCTGTTCCCGCGCTCGCCCAGACCGAGCCCGTGGGCATGTCGCCCGAGGTCGTCGTCACCGCCGACCGCGTGCCGACGCCCATAGACAAGGTGACTGGCAGCATCACCGTGGTCACCAACGCGGAGATGCAGCGCAACCAGTGGCGCACGGTGCAGGAAGTGCTGCGCTACGTGCCCGGCGTCTCGGTCCAGCAGTCCGGCGGTCCCGGCACGCAGACCTCGGTGTTCGTGCGCGGCGCCAATTCCAACCAGACGCTGGTGCTGATCGACGGCATCAACGTGAGCGATCCCGCGTCCGGCAACGGCGCGGTGGACTTCGCCCATTTCATGACCGAGAACCTCGATCGCGTCGAGATCGTGCGCGGGCCGATGAGCACGCTCTATGGCTCGCAGGCGATCGGCGGCGTCATCAACATGGTGACCAAAGCCGGCAGCGGCAAGATGAACGGCGGCGCCTTCACCGAACTTGGCTCGCGGCTGCAGACCAACAGCGGCGGCTACCTGCGCGGCAGCGAGGGCCGCTTCAACTACAACTTCACGCTGGCCGGAACCTATGCGCCGGGTGAGACCATCGTGCCGGGGCGCTACACGCCGCCCGGCGGCTACGTCGACCTCGACGGCTACCGCAACATCACCGCCGCATCGCGTATGGGTATCGCGATCGATGACAACACCAACCTCACCTGGTTCAGCCGCTACATCGACACCCAGGTCAAGTTCGACCAGGTCGGCATGGAAGATCCCAATGCGACGGAATTCAGCCAGCAGTTCTACAATCGCCTCGAACTCGACGGCAATTACTTCGACGGGCGCTGGAAGCCGACGTTCGGCATCTCCTACACCAGCATCTATCGCCACGATCAGGATTTCCCGAGCCTGCAGAACCCGTTCCCGTTCGTGAAGGATGCCTACTACAACGGCCGCCGCCTGCAGGCCGACTGGAAGAACCAGGTCGCCGTCACCGAGATGTTCGACGTGGTGGCCGGCATCGACTACGACCGGTCGTGGGCCTACAGCAACTCGGACGGTGCGCAGGGCTGGGGCACGATGGGCCAGACCGGCTTCTACGGCCAGGTCCGCGGCAATTTCATCAAGAACCTCACCGTCACGCTGGGCGGACGTGTCGATGTGAACGATGTCTACGGCACGGTGTCGACCTGGCGCGCGGGTGCGACTTACCTGTTCGCCGACACCGACACGCGGTTCAAGGGATCGTACGGCACGGCCTTCAAGGCGCCGTCGCTGTTCGAGCTCTACGGCACCGGCCTGTTCTGCGGCGGCAACGTCAACCTGCGGCCGGAATACAACAAGGGCTACGAATTCGGCGTCGAGCAGGGGCTGTACAACAAGAAGGTCTCGGTCGGGCTCACGTACTTCTTCAATAACTTCAGCAACCTGGTGCAATGCCCGCCGCCCTTCACGACGCTGATGAACGTGGCCAAGGCGCAGAGCGAGGGCGTCGAGGCCTTCGTCAAGATGCAGCCGGTGAACTGGCTCGATATCAATGCCGACTTCACCTACATGAACGCCCACGACCAGTACTACACGCCGCTGGTCCGCCGCCCGCAGAACACTTTCAGCCTGCGGGCCGAGGTACGGCCCTGGGACGGCGTGCGGCTCGGCATGGGCGTGTCGCAGGTGAGCGGCCGCTACGACTTCAGCGTCGCCCCGTTCAACCCGACCATCATCCAGCCTTCGCCCTACACGCTTCTGCGCTTCACCGCGGCCTACGACGTGCGCCCGAACATCGAGCTGTTCGCCCGGGTCGAGAACGTGCTCAACCAGTCGTACGAGGAGCCGGAAGGATTCCAGGCGCCCTACATCCAGGCCTTCGTCGGCATCAAGGGCAGGTTTTGAGCACCGCCCCGGTCACGATCGCCCTTCTTCATCTGGCGCCACGCGCGGGAGATGTCGACGGGAACAGACAAAGCATCGAGGCCGCCGTGCTTCAGGCCTCGGCGCTCGGCGCCGCCCTGGTCGTCAGTCCGGAACTGGCGACCAGCGGCTACGGCTTCCGCGACCTCATCGGCACCGGCTGGATCGCCCGCGGCCAGCCGGCGCTTTTCGGCTGGGCCGGCGATCTCGCGCGCCGCGCCTCGACATCCTTGCTGCTCGGTACACCCGAAGCGGCACCGGGCAGCGCGGAGCTGTTCAACAGCCTGATCCTGTTCGCGGCAGACGGGACGCGGGCGGGTCACCATCGCAAGATCAATGTGCTCAGAGTCGGCTCGGAATCATGGTCGGTGCCGGGCGATCGTCCGACCGTCCTCGCCATCGACGGCGTGGGCCGCGTTGGGCTTTTCGTCTGCGCCGACATGCATTCGCAGCGGCTGATACAGGAGACCATGGCCCTCGGCGTCGATCTCCTGCTGTCGTCTGCCGCCTGGGCGCCGGGTGACCATGGGCCAAACGGCGAATGGAAGTGGGCATCGCGGACGACGGGGCGGCCGGTGCTGGTCTGCAACCGCACCGGGCCCGACGTGCTCGATTTCAGCAGCGCGCGGTCGGTCGCAGCCGTCGACGGCGCCATCGTCCACGCCCATCAATCCGCCGGACCGGCGATTGTGCTGGTCGACTGGAGTGCGCAGGCTGGCGAATTAAAGAATTGGCGTGTCGTCGCTGTCGAGGAACAATAGTTGATCCGCTGGCTCGTTCTCGTGTTGCTGCTGATCGGAGTTGGCCCTCTGCAGGCGCAATCTCCGAAGCGCGTCGTCACGGTCAATCTCTGCCTCGACCAGCTCGCGCTTCGGCTGGCGGCGCCGGGCCAGCTCGTGGGCGTCAGCTACCTCTCGCTCGATCCCCGGATTTCCGTGCAGGTCGACAAGGCGCGCGCGATTGCCCCGGTCCGCGCCACCGTCGAGTCGATCCTCGAGCTGCGGCCCGACCTCGTGATCTTCGACAGTGTCGCCCACGCCAACCAGAAGCGCCTGCTGCGCGGCGCCGGCGTGCCGCTGCTGGAACTGCCGTGGGCGGCCTCGCTCGAGGCCACTGAAGAGCTGATCTCCCGGATGGCAGCGGCGCTGGGCCGCGAGGAGGTCGGCCGAGCGCTGATCGCCGACATGCAGGCCGACCGCCGCCGGCTCACCTGGCAAGGGCCGCTCACTGCCACGGCCGCCGTGCTGCAGCCCAACCGCGGCACCGCCGGCAAACGCAGCCTGATGGATGAATTGCTGAGGCTCGCGGGCCTGCGCAATCTTGCGGCCGAACTCGGCATCCCGGCCTACGGCCGCCTGTCGCTCGAGTCGGTGCTCGCCGGCAAGCCGGACATGCTGGTGTTCGATGGCGTCGCCAATGCAAGTCCGGCACGGGCCACCGAATTCGTCGATCATCATGCCCTGTCGAGCCTGGCCGGCCGGGCGCGTATCGTGTCGCTGCCGATGAAGTACGCCGTCTGCGCCGGCCCGGAGAATTTTGAAGTAGTACGGTTGCTCGCCGAGGCCCGCCGATGAGTAGTGCTGCGATGAGGGGCGCGGCGCTGAACCGATGGCTTTGCCTTCTGGTGCTGGTCCTCTTCGCCGGCTCGCTGGCCACGGGTCCCGTGCTGTGGCCGTGGCGCCTGGGCAACGAGGTCGGCTGGGCGATCGTGTGGGAGTTGCGTGTGCCGCGCGCCACGCTCGGCCTGCTGATCGGCGGGGCGCTCGGCCTCAGCGGCGCGGCGCTGCAGGGCTGGCTGCGCAATCCGCTGGTGGAACCGGGCGTCATCGGCGTCTCGGCCTGCGCGAGTTTTGCCGCCGTGTGCGCCTTCTACAGCGGTCTCGCGGCGACATTTACGTTGGCCCTGCCGCTGGCGGGCATCGCCGGCGCCGCCCTTGCGGTCGCATTGCTGATGGCAGCGGTGCGTGCCGGCACCGGCACGGTGACGCTGCTGCTGATGGGCGTGGCCATCAACGCCGTCGCCGCGGCGCTGATCTCGCTGGTGCTGGGCCTGTCGCCCAATCCGTTCGCCTACCAGGAGATCTCGCTGTGGATGGCAGGCTCGATCGCCGATCGCGATCTGCGCTATCTCCTCATCGCGGCACCCTTCATCATCGCGGGCGGCATCGTCGTTCTCGGTGCCGGCCGATGGCTCGACGCCTTGTCTTTGGGGGAAGACGTGGCGCGCAGCCTCGGCGCCGATACCGGCCGGCTCGGACTTCGCCTCACGCTGGGCGTCGGCCTCATGGTGGGTGCCGCGACGTCGGTCTCGGGCGTCATCGGCTTCGTGGGCCTGGTGGCGCCGCATCTCGTCCGCGCCCGGGTCGGCAATCGTCCCAGCGCCACCATGATCCCGTCCATGCTGCTGGGCGCGGCACTCGTGCTCGTAGCCGACATCATCGTGCGCTTCGTGCCGACGGCCTACGAGCTGCAGTTGGGCGTGATCACGGCGCTGGTCGGTGCGCCCTTCCTGGTCCGTATCATCCACCGCGCGCGCTCGGCGTGGTTGGCGACATGAGGGGGTTGGCGCCATGAACATGCTCGCGGTCCGTGGCTTGAGCTGTCGCTGGGGCGAGCGCCCGGTGCTGAACGGCATCGACCTCACTTTTGCCGCCGGCGAGGTGACGGCGCTGGTCGGTCCCAACGGCGCCGGCAAGACGACGCTGCTGCGCCATCTCGCGGGCCTCGACACGCCGGCGGCCGGGCGGATCGAGCTCGACGGAAGGGCGATCGCCGGCATCGCGCGGACAGACCGCGCCCGGCTCGTTACCTATCTGCCGCAGGGTGCGTCGGCCTTCTGGCCGCTCACGGGACGGGACCTCACCGTGCTGGGCCGCCTGCCGCATGGCGCCGACCTGACACGGCCACTCTCTGCTGCCGATGCCGAAGCAGTGGCCCGCGCGATCGAGCGCGTCGGCGGCGTGGGCCTGGCCGACAGGCCGATCGATTCGATGTCCCAGGGCGAACGGGCGCGGATGATGCTGGCGCGGACGCTCACCACCGTGGCCGAGGTCGTGCTGGCCGACGAGCCGGTGGCGAACCTCGATCCCGCCTATGCCCTCGATGCCATGTCCGTCCTGCGCGCCGAGGCGGCCCGCGGCGCCTGCGTCGTCGTGAGCCTGCACGATCTGGGCCTTGCCGCGCGTTTTGCCGATCGTATCGTGGTACTTGCCGAGGGCCGGGTCGCGGCCGACGGCAATGCGGCCGTCGCCTTGCGCCACGAAGTGATCGACGCGGCCTACGGCGTGGGCTTCCGCAGCGTCGTTGTCGACGGAGTCGTCCAACCAGTGGCCTGGAGCCGTCCCGCATGAAGTGTCTGCCCCTCGATGAAGATCCGCGCGCCCTCGTGCGCCGCCATCTCGCCGACGAAAGCCATGGCTGGAGCGTCGGCACCTGGGGCGCCATCGGCGAATTCCAGTACGACCTCGGCGAACCGGACCTCGCAGTCGACCTGGAGACGCTGAGCGTGCGGTCGGCACGCGGCGCGCTGCTCATCGGTGATCTCGACTCTGTCCAGGTCTTTGCTCTGGTGAACGAGTCGGGGCGAACGGGCGAGATCGCCTTCTGCTCGCCGCGACGCGGTGCCGGCCGGATCACCGTCGAGGCGATCGACGAAACGACATTCGATGTGGGTATCGGTGCGCCGCACATCGACATGCTGGTTCGCGCAAGGCGCGACGATGACGCGACGCTGGCGGCCCTTCGCGCCGGCACCGGCCGTCCGTTGTTGGCGCCGGACAATCCGGCCGGCCCTGCCATCGCCAAGGCCAGCCCGACCCGCATCTTCGCCTCGGCCCTGGCGCGGCTCGAAGTGCATCAGCCCATTCCGCCGCCCGGCGGAAAGTCGCCGGAAGGGCCGCACAGCCATCTGCTGCCGCAATTCTTGAAAGAGGGACAGATCCATCGGCCGGGATCGCCCCTGCCCGCGGACCTCTATTGCGGCCTCAGCCTGTATCCTCGAACGCGCCTCTAGGCGGCTTCGAACGGACGGCGTCCGCCACATTCCCGCCATGCCACGGCGTGATTGAAAAGACACACGCGCGCCGCAGCACCAACCACCGACGGCAACCACCCGACACCTTGGCCGTTGTCGCGGGAACGTATTTGCCATCGTGTTTGCCCGGAGGAGGTTGTCATGTCGCGCATTGCATCACTCGCTGTCCTCGCGGCGCTGGCCGCGGCCACATCCGCCTGCGGTGACCGACCGGTCGACCGCGCCCTCACCGGCGGCGCGATCGGCGCCGGCGGCGGCGCCCTTGTCGGCTCAGCCGTCGGCAACCCGGTGGCCGGTGCCGTCGTCGGCGGCCTGGGTGGCGCCGCCATCGGTGCCGCCACCGCGCCGAGCAATCGCTACGACTGACAACCGGTTGAGCGCCTCTCCAGAGATTCGCCCTGCGGCTTGACCGCAGCGGCGAATTGCCGGAGCGTGGCGCCATGAGAGCGTTGCTCGGGGCAGTCCTGATAGCTGCGGTCGTGGCCGTCCTGCCGGCGGCGGCCGAGACTGTGCGCTTCCCGAGCGCCACCGCGCCGCCGTCGCCACTGCGCCAGCGCCTCGCCCAGGAGCAGGGCCAACCGATTGCCGCCCAGCCGAGCGTCGAACTCACCGGCGAGCTCTACCGCCCCGTGGGTGACGGACCGTTCCCCGCTGTCGTACAGCTCCACGGCTGCGCCGGGCGCGGGCCGCGCGAGTCGGAGGACGCCGCTGGCGCCCGCGTCGTCGCCCTGGGCTACGCGCTGCTGATCGTCGACAGTTTCGGGCCGCGCGGCGTCAAGGAGCGCTGCGGCGGCAACTACTGGACCGATCCCGTCGACCGTGTGGCCGATGCCTACGGCGCGCTCGCCTGGCTGGCAGGGCAGCCGTTCATCGATCCCGAGCGCATCGCCCTGCTCGGCTACTCGCAGGGCGCCATCGTCGCGCTCTCGGCGGTGTCGAGCGGCGGCGAAGAGGCGCTGTATGATCGGCATTTCCGCGCCGCCATTGCCTACTATCCGCATTGCCATGCCTTCAATGGCACGGTCTCCGTGCCGACCCTGATCCTGATCGGCGCGCTCGACGACTGGACGCCAGCCGAGGCCTGCCAAAAGAAGATGGCCCAGCGCAGCGGCGAAGGCGCACCGCTGCGGCTCGTTGTCTATCCCGGGGCCTATCACGCCTTCAACATGGCGAGCCTGCGCGACAAACCGGTGCGCTACCTCGGCCACCATCTCGAATACAACGAGGCCGCCGACCGCGCGGCGCTGGCCGAAACGATCGCCGCGCTGCGTCAGGCGTTCGGGCGGTAGCTCGCCCAGTCCGCCTGCAGCAGGCCATACATCAGTATACCGCGGTACTGCCCGGCGACGCAGAGTCGATCGCGCAGCAGGTCGGATTCCTGGGTGAAGCCGAGCCTTGTCGCCAACCCGCGGGAGGCGGTGTTCTCCGGCTCGATGAGCGCCTCGATCCGGTGCATCTCCATCGCCGCGAAGCAGTGATGCAAGACGATCTCGGCGGCTTCCGTCATCAGGCCCTGGTGCCGGAAGGCAGGCGCCAGGATCCAGCCCACCGCCAGCCGCCCGTTCCGGGGATCGACGTTGTGATAGTTGATCGCTCCGGCAAAGCCGCCGGAGCGCGGCACGATCGCCCACATGCCATGCCAGCGCCGCTCCGCGGCCAGGGACTGGCGGATGCGGCTCGCGGTCTCCGCCACATCGACCGAAGCCGGCAAGTCCCAGAACCGCATCGTTTCGGCATCGCCATAGGCGCCATGGAGGCCTTCGGCGTCGGCTTCCTCGATCGGGCGCAGCACGAGCCGCCTAGTCTCGAAGGTCGGCAAGGAGGTCATACGCCAATCTATCTACGGCCCTCGCGTGCTTCAACGGGGCGCTGCGATCGCCCGGTACCTCGGCCTAAGCGCGCCGACCTGCCAGCGTACGGCGGATCGCCCGGGCCGCGGCGGCATCCAGGCAGAAGACGCGTTCGCTGCGATAACGCTGGTAGCGGACGATCTCGATGGCGCCCACGGTGGCCGCCAGCCGGTCGGCATCGGCCTTGTGTTCGAAGGCACAATGGACAGCCGGGCCGCATTCGTCCTCGACCGAGCGGACGGAATAGTGCCCCAGGGGACCGAAAGTCACGATCAGGTCATGCAACGCGCGCGCCGTCTCGACGATGGGGTGCCCCCCCAGGTCGGCCTGGCCCAGCACCAGATAGGGGCTGATCGTCTCGAGATCGGGCTGTTGTGTCATGCCGGGGTAACGGTGTGCACCGCACGCAGTTCCATCGGAACGCTTGCGGACCTGCGGCGTTAGCTCGTCGTTGGATGACAGTGGCGGGGCCAGGCAATGAAGCGCGCAGTCGTGATTTTCGCCCTCGTGAGCACGGTGGCCGGTGTCGCCAGTGCCCAAATGCTGCGATCGCCCGCCTCCGTGCCCTCAGCGCCCAAGGCACAGGTCGAGAGGGCACCCGCCGAGACGGCTATCCGGCAGGAGGCGACTGTCCGGCAAGAACCTGCGCGGGTCGCGCCGACCCTTGCCGCGCGCCAGGCACCGGTGCCGATGGTGCTCAGCCGCCGTACGCCCGTTGCCGTTCCAGTGGTTGCCGATCCAGTGACGGCCTCCGGACCCCCAACCCCCGAACGGACCAGCCCGGGCCTGACCGAAGCGGAGGCAAGGGCCGCGATCACGGCCGATGGCTACAAGAAGGTTCTTGCCGTCACCAAGGCCGCCGACGGAACCTGGCGCGCCCGGGCGCTGCGCGGCGCGACGGAGGTGTCGCTGCGCATCGACGCCCGAGGCAATGTGATCGGGGAGTGAGTGCAAGCTGTCGCCTGCGCACTCAGGTCCTAGCGTTGTGAGTCCAATGCCATCTGATGGATCGGCGTCGGATTGAAGCCCGGCGGCACGTTCTGCCACGGCGAGCCATTCAACATCTCGTCGCGACCGACCCCATAGAGCCTACGCATGTAGGCCTGGTCGAATGGCTCCTTGAGCTTGTCGGTAAAACTCTCGGGAATATACGCCACGTTGTAGTCGATGCGGTCGCGCTGGGCGATGACGTAGAGCTGGTAGAGATCGCTCAGGCCTTGCGACTGGATCAGCGTCGCTACGGCGCGGTCCGCGATCACAATAGTGCTGCGCTCGACGGTTTCCTGATTGGCGCCGGGCCGGGCGTTGCGAATAATGAACAACCGGCGGCGGCGCTTGAGCAACATCCCGATATTCGGGAGATTCACCGCAGCCGCCTCTTTCAGGAGATCATCGCCGCCGAGAGACGGCGGATACAAAACCACCTGGGCCAGCGTGCCGCCATCGACATGCATTTCCTGGTAGCGTTCACTGCCGACTTCGATGTCGAACATCACCGGCGGCAGGATTCCGGGGATCGACGCCGACGCGAGCAGGATGCGGGCGAAGAGTTCCGGTGCTCGCGCATGGCCGCTGGCGGCGATCGAGCCCATGTTCCACAGCACCCCGACCGGCACGTCGAGATTGGCCGTCGCAACGAAAAGAAGCCGGCCCTTTTCGGTGTATTCGCGCGCGATCGCCGCCAACAAGGCGGGCGTCACGAACCGCCGGATCAATCGCAACAGCGGCGCGGAATCAAAAAGTGAATCGCCCAGCAACCCGACCAGCAACCCGCGACTGGTCATGACATCGGCGGTGCTCGTGTCGGTGTAGACGCGCTCGAGATCCTTGTCGTAGTCCGGGCCGAGGAAGGCAAACGGCGCCGTGAGCGCCCCGGTGCTGACGCCGGTCACGCCCTTGAATTCCGGCCGAGTGCCCAGTTGCGTCCAGGCGGTCAGCAACCCCGCTCCGAAGGCGCCGTTCTCGCCGCCCCCCGAGATGGCCAGGTAGTCCACCGGCCCGGGCGTGCCTCCCCGGCGCTTCACATAGGCGACCTCGCGACGCGAAGCTTCGAGAGCGATCCGCCCGAAAAGCCGGTTGTCGCTGCCATCGAGGACGACGCGGCAGTCTTGTGGCATGCCGGGAAAACGCGCCTCGGCTGCGAGTTTCTCCGGCGGTGCGGCAAGCCTCACCGGCGCGCCGCAGCCGCCGAGCGCAGTCGAGGTTACTCCAGCGCCTGCGACGCCGAGGAAGGACCGACGTTTCATTCCCGGTCAGGCGGCCGTGATCGAAAGTATTTTCAGCATCTTCATCCCCCCGGCTGGCCAACCTTCTGGAGGGTGTCCATCCGGATGCGAGCCTACCCGATCGCGGATCGGGAGGACAGGAACGCCAAGTCGAGACACACTCGGCTCCGCCAAACCGCCCGGAGGGCAATGATCGATGACCAGTCCCCCTTCCTTCGTCCGCCTCTCGACCGTCCATCACGTCGGCTGGCTCGAATTCAACCGGCCGCCGGTCAATGCCTTCACCCGTGAGATGGTCGACGAGACCCATGACGGCATCGCAGCGATGCTCGCCGATCCCGAGGTGCGGGTGCTGGTGCTGGCGAGCGCCGTTCCGGGCTACCTCAGCGCCGGCGCCGATCTCAAGGTCTTCAAGGGCCTGAAGTCCGACGGCATGCGCGCCTGGGCTACGCGTTGCCATCAGATCGTCCGACTGCTGCGCTCCTCGCCCAAGCCGCTGCTGGCTGCGATCAACGGCACGGCGGTGGGTGGCGGGCTGGAGATGACGCTGCATTGCGACGTGCGCTTCGCTGCCGCCAATGCGAAGCTCGGCCAGCCCGAGATCCGCATCGGCTTCATCCCGCCGATCGCCACTACCCAGGCGCTGGCCCACCTGATCGGACGTCCGCGCGCCATCCGCTACCTCTACGAGGGCCGCATGGTGCCCGCCGAGGAAGCGCGCGTGTGGGGCCTGGTCGACGAACTCGTGGCTCCGGAGGAATTGCGCGCGCGCGTGCAGGCTTATGGCGAAGAGCTTGCGACCAAGTCGCCGGCGGCACTGGCCGCTATCCGGCACACCGTGACGCTGGGCGGCGGCATGAACTTCGAGGACGGCATGGCCTACGAACTCGAAACGGTGGCAGCACTCGCCGATACACCGGACTTCGCCGAGGGCGTCGAGGCGTTTCTGGGCAAGCGCCCACCGGTGTGGCCGCGCGGCTAGACACGGGCCGAAGTCCCCCTCCAAGTCCTCGGTACCAATTTCGGCCCTCCGCACGCCGGAAAGCCAACAACGGTGGGCTTTTCGCCCGATCATTGTGAACACTCGAATGTAACGTGTGTTGTCCACGACCCTGTCCGGGATTCCGGGATAAGCCTTATTTCATTGGCTTTTGTACGACTCCCGATTTCTTCTGATACACGAACCCCGGCGCGCCGTGTTTCCAGGCGTCGTTAAGTGTCTGTTCCCACGTCGTTATTCGGCGTGTGGTGGAGACGGGGTTGTTCTTGGGACTGTCCACGACTTAGGAGGCGTGGCGGCTACACCAAGCCATAAAGGCGACCGGCGGGCGTGCCGCAGGAGGTCATGCCGAAATAGAAAAGGCCAGCGCAGTCCAAGCGCCAGCCTGTCATAATTCATAGCATATTTCTGCTGAACCTGCTCGTCACCTCTACGTGAACGGATGCTTGCAGTGACAGCAGCGTCTCGTCCTCGCCCGGCCCGGCGATCACGGAAAGACCGAGCGGGCAGCTGTCGAGCGAGGCCGCCGGCAGCGTGACCACCGGAAGACCAGCGAGGCCCGCCAGGGAACAGAGCGTGAGGGCGGCCTGATAGAAACGCTCGGCGTGGGCATCGCGCAGGAAACGCAGCGGCGCGATACCCGGGGTGGTCGGCAACAGCAACAGGGTTCCCGGCGGCAGCAGCGCGCGCATCCGGGCGGCAAGCTCCCGTCGCCACGTCCGCCATTGCGGTTCGACAGCAGGGTCGAGCGCTCGCGCGCCCTCGAAGCGCGGCGCGATGGTGGCGCCGAAGCGCGGGTTCGACTCGAGGAAGACGCCCAGAGCGCGCATGACGTCGAGCCCCTGTAGGGTGGTGTAGGCCTCGAAATATTCAGGCGCGCGACCATCGTAGATCTCGACGTCCTCCACGACGCCGAGACGGGCGGCGGCCGCGCACAACGGCGCCTGGGCTTCCGGATCAGCCAGCGCGACGGCGTCGGTCGCCAGCAGCACCCGCACGGGACGCCCCTCTGCCGGCTGCGACTGCAGGAGGGCAAGACCGCCAGCCACCAGATGCGCCGGCGTGCGGGCAAAGAGCCCGACCGTGTCGAAGCTCGGCGCGAAGGGAATGACGCCCGTCATCGGCACGCGGCCGTGGGTCGGGCGATAGCCATAGAGGCCGCAGAAGCTCGCCGGCACCCGCACCGAGCCGCCGGTGTCGGTGCCGAGGCCGAGATCGGCGAGGCCCGCCGCCACGGCCACCGCCGACCCGCTCGACGAGCCGCCGGGCAGACGCTCGGGACAGCGTGGATTGATGGGCGTGCCGTAATGCTCGTTCTCGCCTTCGAGGCTGAAGGCCAGTTCATCGGTGACGGTCTTTCCGACCATCGCCGCACCGGCCTGCAGGAAGCGCTGCACGACCACTGCCGACGTTGCGGCCAGCTCCTGTTGCCCATGCCAATCGGGATTGCCGCCGCCCGTGACAGTGCCCGCGACATCGATCAGGTCTTTGACGACAAAGGTCAGCCCGTCGAGCGCGCCCGACCCGGTGGGTGCGATCTCGGTCCGCGGCCCGGCAACAAAGGCGCCGAAGTCGTCAGCGGACCGCGGGCCTCCAGGCCCGCTCATCGCTCTGAGCG